>JAGRPB010000051.1 GCA_020439945.1 Verrucomicrobiia bacterium | reverse complement strand
GAGGCGGGCGGGTTTACCGGGATAATCGGCCTCCGGCACGGAGGCATGAATGGCGCGCTGCCCGTTGCAGGCCATGACGCAGTTCACGACCACGCCCGAGGTGTCGAGCTTGAAGACCGGGTTGCGCTCCACGTTGCCGGCGTAGAGATTTCCCACGATGGCGACTTCGTGGGTGGCATCGTGAACCAGTGTTCCTTTGGAGTGACCGCCTTTCTCGTGTGTCGCCTCATCGAGACCTTCGGCGATGATATTCCGGCGAAAGGTAATGCGGCGGGCACCCTGTCCGTCGGGGGCTCCATAGCTGGAGGCGCTGAGGTTTTCATCGATCGACCAGGTCATTGAGCAATGCTCAACGAGCACATCGTGTACGGAGCCCAAGGTGGTGAGACCGTCCGGCTCCCAGCCTTCATCGGGCAGGTCACCCCCGTCGCCGGGCCGCACGCGGAGGTGCTGCAATACGACGTGCGAGGCCTCCTCACGAATGCCGCCGCGGATGACGGTGATGCCGGGTTCGGGGCCGGTCTGTCCGGCGATCCAGGTGTGATCGCTCTGGATGCGGAGGCCTCGACCCTCAAGATCGATGACACCGCCGACTTCGAATACGATCAAGCGCGGACCTTCGACCTCCGCTTCGAGGGCGGCACGCAGGCTGCCCGTTCCGTCTTTCTTCAGATTGGTGACGCGGAGGATTTCAGCTTTGTCGAGATCGGCATCGAAACAGGCCAGAGGCGCCTCCTGCCACTTCCAGTCACTGCCTCGCGAGGACTCTTTGGCCGGTTTGTCCTCGGCGATTCCCGGCTCACCCACGGAGAGACAGGCGATCAGGGCGAGAAGGATCTGAAATCGTTGCGGGTGATTCATGGGGAGACGATGGGTGGAGCTTTCGAACTCAAACGCTATCGCCGGCGCGCTTTCTGGTAAAGCAACGGAAACGCGTCGGCTACGTTTCCCGCTTTGCGGCTGGCCCGGCGTTTGCTAGCGTCCCGGCCATGGAAGCATCAGATCCCAGCAAGTTCGCAGACTTCATCGGCAAATTGAGCGGTTGGTTGTGGGGAGGCATCCCCCTCGAGGTGGCCGGCAAGGAATGGACCATCCCCGTGCTGCTGATCCTGCTGGGAGGCACCGGTATCCTGCTGACGGCCCGCCTCGGAGTCATCCAGATCCGGAGACTTGGCACCGGATTGAAATTTGCTTTTGGCGCCAAAGGGAGAGCCAGCGCGAAGGAGGGGGACGTCTCGCCCTTTCAGGCGCTCATGACCGCGCTCGCGGCGACCATCGGCACCGGGAACATCGTCGGGGTGGCAACCGCGATCGCCGTCGGCGGACCGGGCGCGCTTTTCTGGATGTGGGTGATCGCCTTCATCGGAATGGCGACCAAGTATTCCGAGGCGTTGCTGGCGGTGAAATTCCGGATCAAGGATGCCGAGGGAAAGATGAACGGCGGTCCCATGTACTACATCGAGCGGGGCATGGGAACGAACTGGAAATGGCTGGCGGTGACGTTTGCCATCTTCGGTTCCGTGGCCGCCTTCGGCATCGGAAATATGGTCCAGGCGAACGCGGTGGCCCACAACATTCGCGAGCTCGTGTCGGCGGACGTGCTGGCGGGAAGCTGGCAGCTGGGCGATTTCGAAATTGCGAAGCTGGAACTGATCACGGGACTGGTGCTCGCGTTTCTCACCGGCCTCGTCATCCTTGGCGGCATCAAGTCGATTGGTCGGGTCGCGGCATTTCTCGTCCCCATCATGGCCAGCTTCTACATGCTGGGGTGTCTCTACATCATCCTGCGTTTTGCGGGGGAGATCCCGGCGGCCTTCGGCCTGGTGTTTTCCGATGCGTTCTCGGGAACGGCCGCGACGGGCGGGTTCGTGGGTTCCACCATCATGCTGGCCATGCGGATGGGAGTGGCTCGCGGTGTTTTCTCCAACGAATCCGGACTCGGTAGCGCTCCCATCGCGGCGGCGGCGGCCCAGACGGACGAACCGGCGGAACAGGCCACCATCTCGATGATGGGCACCTTTATCGACAGCATTCTCGTTTGCAGCCTGACCGGACTCGCTCTCATCGTGACGGGCGTCTGGACCGGGGGACCCGACACGGCGGGCAGCATGACCCAGGCCGCCTTCAGCAAGGGGCTCCCGGGAACGGCCGGCGGTATCATCGTCGGGATCGGCGTGATCACTTTTGCCTACTCGACACTCCTCGGATGGTCCTACTACGGCGAGCGTTGTGTCGAATATCTCATCGGTCTCAAGGCGATCGTTTTCTACCGCATCATCTGGGTGATCGCGGTGGTGATCGGATCGGTCGGCGGTTTGCGACTCGTCTGGAGCATTGCCGACGTGCTCAATGCCATGATGGCCCTGCCGAATCTCATCGCGCTGATCGCGCTCTCGGGTGTGGTCGCGGCGGAAACGCGGAAGTATTGGGCGAAGCAAAAGCCCTGAACCGGCGGGCGGCGTTTCTCGGTTTTCACGGGGGAGGTTTTCAGGCACAATGTCGGTCCCCCCTGGTGCCGTAGACTACCCTCCCATGAGCGCCCTCGCCCGACTCGAAGCTTCGCTGGAGCCGCTCGCCATCGAATTGGCCGCAGCGGCGGCGGAGCTGCGTGAAGTCCTCGGCAGCGACGAAGTGCGCTCAGCGTTGAACGGCGAAGGGGCAAAGTTGGGCGACGATTCCTCGCGACTCTGCGAGGCGGTCGGCGGTTTTCGTGAATCGCTGAAGACCATCGCAAATTCCCAGGGCGGCAACGAGTCGGAAGAGGGACTCCGTTCCGCACGACACGAGTGGAAAAACCACCTCAATCACATCGTCGGACCCGCCCAGTTCATCGCCATGGAATTTGGCGGCGTTTCGTTTCCGAAGTCGCTCGAATCGGTATTGAGCCTGTGTCACCAGTGTCTCTCGGCGATCAACGGGAGTCACGAGATCCGCTCTTCGTCCGATCCCGGCGCGGAATTTTCCGAGCCGCTGAAAACCGCGGAATTTCCCGGCCGAATCCTCGTGGCCGACGACGATCGCGAAAACCGCGAATTGCTCGCAAGACTGCTCGAAGCCATGGGGCACGAAATTGTTTTTGCCGTCAACGGGCGGGAAGCTCTCGACCGCATTCGTTCCGACGCCGCGGGATTCGACGCCGTGTTGCTCGATATCCGGATGCCGGAGATGGATGGTTTCGAGGTGCTCGAACGACTTCGGGAAAGTGGCCACCTCCGACATACACCGGTGATCGTTGTGACCGGCCTGCAGGAGGAAAGGGATGCGGTTCGCTGTATCGAGATCGGTGCGGAGGATTTTCTTTCTCGTCCGATCAGACCGGCGTTGTTGACCGCGCGGCTCAACGCCACGCTTGAGAAAAAGCGGCTTCGGGAAAAAGTGTTCGAACAACACTTTACCCCGGAACTGGCCCGGGAATTCGCCCGCAATCCGGATCTCACTCAAATGAAAGGGCGAGTGGCAGAGGTCAGCGTGCTGTTTTGCGATATCCGCGGCTTCAGCGCCGTCAGTGAGCGCATCGGCCCGGAGCAGACCATCGACTGGCTCGGTGATGTGATGGGGGAATTCTCCGGCCGTGTCATCGATCACGGTGGCGTATTGGTTGATTACACTGGTGACGAACTACTCGCGATGTGGGGCGCGCCCGGCGAACAACCGGACCATGCCGAGCGAGCCTGCCGCACGGCCTTGGAAATGCTCGCGGCGCTGCCGGAACTCAACGCGCGTTGGGATCAAACCATCGGCGCCGAGACTGCAATCGGCATTGGAATCAGCACCGGACCGGCTCTGGTCGGTAACATCGGGACGCACCGGAAATTCAAATACGGTCCGCTCGGTACCACGGTCAATCTTGGCAGCCGAATCCAGGGCGCCACGAAGTTTCTAGGAACCACGGTGCTCGTTTCCGGCGACACGCTGGCCAGGCTGGACGATTCGAGCGCCGATCAGTTTCCGCGTCGTCGACTCTGCAGGGTGCGGGTTCGTAACATTCGCGAACCGGTCGAAGTCTGGGAAATCGTGCCGCCAAGCGGTGACGGTTGGAACGAACTGTGTGAGCAATATGAAGCCGCGCTGACGCATTTCGAATCCGAGGAGTTTCACCGTGCCTCGGCGATTCTCGGCGAACTGCTGGTCCGCTTCCCCGGCGACGGTCCATCGTTGGTGCTGATGAGCCGGGTCGTCGACGCGATGCTGGGCAAAAGTGCGAGCGGCAACGGAAGCGGTGGTGCATTCGACCCGGTCTGGGAACTCCCCGGCAAGTAAATGTGGGGCAGATTTTCAATCTGCCATCTATCCAAGAGCCATTTGTGGAAAGTCTTCCACCTGCTCCTCATTCATTTGATCGAGCGAAATCACCGCATCGAATTCCAGCGCTCCCGGCAATTGGTGAGTCGCCATCACGATTCCGCGACCATCAGCGGCGATCCGTGACAGCGAAGACGCGACCAGTTCCAAGGACGCCTCGTCGAGCGCGGCAAACGGCTCATCCAACAACAGGAAAGGACGTTTGCTGAGCACGGCGCGACTGAGGGCAAATCGGTAACGCTGACCTTCACTGAAGTTTAGCCCGCGATCTGTGAGGACCGCGTCGAGACCTCCGCGTTTCATGACCAGGTCAGCCAAGCCAAGCTCTTCCAGAGCCAGGTAGAGGATTTCGTCATCCGGGCGTTCTGTGGCCTGTAAACCGAGACAGAGGTTTTCCCGGATCGAGCCGACGAAAAGATAGGGACGTTGTTCCACGTAAGCGGCGATTTCAGTCGGCAGCTCGTCAAGCGGTTCGCCTCGATCGATTCGGAAACGGCCCCACTGAGGTGGTCTCAGTCCGGCGAGAGATTCCAGCAAGGTCGATTTACCGCAACCCGATGGACCGGTAAGCGCCACGATCTGTCCACGCTGAAGCGTCAGATCAAGGTTCTCCACCAGCAAAGGCGCACCGCGAAAACCGATCGCGATTTCTTCGGCGGTGATGGTTTTGACCGATTCCGGCTTGAACGCGGTTTCGTGGTGATCCGACTTCGGTTGGGCATGTTCGAGTAACTCGGCCAGGCGTCCTCCTTCCACGAAAAAGCGATTCCATTCGTAGGCGGATGCCGCCAGCGATCGGGCGTTGCCGAGAAAAACATTGATGAAGAAGGGATAGACCAACACGTCGGTAACCGTGAGCGAACCTTGTTTCAGTGAGTAGGCGAGAATCGTCAGGATGGCGGTGACCACAAGTTGGCTGGCGAGTTCGTTGATTCCCATCAGCCCCGCCATCGAGCGGATTACCCGCATTCCAGCGCGACGAACCGATTCCAGCCGGTTGGTGAATCGGGTCATCACGGTGGACTCAGCTCCGGCACTGCGAATGGTGCGAAGTCCTTCATAGTTTTCGATCAGATCCTGAAAGACTTCGCCCTCCAGCTCGCGAGCTTCGGTCAAAACCGGGGCCATGGTGCGTTGGACCCGCAGATTGAGAAAGGCGAGCACGATGGCAGCGCCGCAGGGAATCAGCGCCAGTGGGCCGCTGTGAGCGAGGAAGAGCACAGCCGATCCCAATACGAGCGTCAGGCTTTGGATCTGGAAGGGGAGCGAGTCGGAGAGGAACTCCTCCACGTTGTGAAGATCACTGGTCACCCGAGTCATCCAGTCGCCGCGATGGGCGTGATCGAAGACGGTTAATGGAGTCCCGTGCATCGCTGCCAGCGAGCGCCGGCGCAGATCCACGCTGACCCGCAGTCGCAACCACTCGCGCAACAGACCGCCGAGAAAAGTCGAAAGCCAGAGTGCCGCAGCAACGAGAACTCCAAATACCGAGAGCGTCGTCAGGAACTGCGAAGCAGACATCTCATTCAGGCCGTCGGCGCTCTCCGTGAAATACTGGAGAAAGCGCGGCGGTAGCAGGAAAGCCGCTGAGAGCGCGATGACGGCGGGAATGTAGAGCCGATAGGGCCATCCCAAGTCACGCGTTAAAAGTTTCAGGAGTTGGATGGCCCGTTGTGATCGGGAGAACTTTTTTTCGTTCTCTTCCGCATAATCCGGATCCGGTGCGCGTCTGTCGGTCATGAGAGAAGGACGCACGACTTCCCGTTCTCATGCACTTGGAAAAAATCCCTCACCTCATTTTCCCATGGCCAAGACCACTTTCCCCAAACTCTCTGAACGCGTCTTCGCCGTCCGCGCCGCCTGGCGCCGCCAGATTCCTCTGCGGGTCCGGGTTGAAGCCGTTCGCGAGGCAGTCAGCCGGACCAACTCGGCCGTCCCGGTGATCAACGGCACCGCATCCAACCCTGTTGGGTCAACGACTCAACCCTCTTCAATCGGCGGACCACCAGCCCGTCTCGTTCGCATGGAGACGCCGGAAAGCCGTGTCGCCTGATTTTCTCTCTCCCTCCTCATCCGCACTCTCAATTCCCCAGCGCCTATGACTTCCTCGCCCGTCTCCGCACCGCCCGCCCAGCCGACCATGGAACAACTTTTCCTCGGCGTGCTCGTGATTCAGCCGAGCCCTTTCTGCAACATCAACTGCGACTATTGCTACCTGCCGCATCGCACATCGACGCGCCGAATGGAATTTCCGGTGCTTGAGAAGACAATGAGCCGGGTGTTTGAATCGGGCCTGGTCGGACCGCCCTTCGTCCTTCTCTGGCATGCGGGCGAGCCACTGGCGGTGCCGGTGAGTTGGTACGAGGAAGCCTTCGAGATCATCAATCGATTTCCTGGGGCCAAGGAGAAGGTGCTACACACGTTCCAAAGCAACGGAACGCTACTCAATGATCAGTGGTGCGAATTCATCAAGAAGCACAACGTCGGGATCGGATTGAGTATCGATGGACCGGAGTTCATTCACGATTTTCACCGCAAGACCCGCAAGGGCGAGGGGACTCACGCCAAGGCGATGCGCGGCGCTGAGACTCTGAAGAAAGCGGGCATCGACTTCGGCGTGGTTTCCGTGATTTCCGATTACTCGCTTAATTATCCCGACGAGATCTATGAATTCTTCCGCGACATGGAGATCGACGGTGTCGGTTTCAACATCGAGGAAGTGGAAGGCGTGAATGCCGAGTCCTCCCTCGACCAAGCCGAAGAAGACCGCGTCTTCCAGTTTCTTCAGCGAGTCTTTGAGCGCAACAAGGCGGACGGATTTCCCCTCCATATCCGCGAATTTGAAAACGCACGAGAGAACATTCTCGCGCCCCAAGCCAACCAGGCTCCGGACGGTCGCTACTACAATCTCGAAGTCGATCCGCTCGCGATGCTCAATGTCGATTGCTTCGGAAACTTTTCCACGTTCTCCCCGGAACTGCTCGGGCAGGTCACGGACAAATACGAGACCTTCACCTTTGGCAACGTGGCCAAGCAGGGACCTTTCGAAGCCACGGATAGCGAGGCATTTCAGAAAGTGCTGGCCGACATCGAATCCGGTAATCGCAAGTGCGCCGAGTCCTGCCCCTACTGGGAATACTGCGGCGGCGCTTCGCCATCGAACAAGTACTACGAAAACGGCACCTTCGACTCGGCCGAGACCCGGCACTGCCGCTGCATGGTCCAGATGCCGATGCAGATCGTCCTGTCCGATCTCGAGGAACGCTTCGGCGTGACCTACGGCGATCGCGATGCCGCCTGAAAAAATCCCTTAGCGACCTCTTTTCCCCGCAATCCGTCGCTTAACCCTGACACCAAAACCTACATCAACACGGAAAGGTAAAACCTATGGCCATCCTCAGAAGCATGGACGGGAAATTCTACAACGTTCCCGATTCTGAACTCGAAAGCCGCCTCGTTCCCGCAGAGGAAGTGAAAGCGAAACTGAACGCCGCCACGCCTGCTGGCGCGGAAGCGAAAAACGCGCCGGCTGATGACGACAGCATCGTCGTCCCGCACGGACACGGCCACTGCTGGCACAACTGCTGGCGCCGCAACTGCTGGCGGAACTGCTGGCACAACTGCTGGCACCACTGATCCGACCGGATCAGTCGATGTTCAGCTACGCGGGCGCCCGGCGCGGCTCATGGCGAGCGCGCCGGGCGCATCGGCGTCGAAATCGAAGTCATTTTTTTCTACCGCCCCAGCATGGAAACACCCAGTCATCACGGTCGTCCGAGAGGCGCAGGCATTGCCTATCGCTTCAACATTCATGAAGAGATCATGTCGCATTGCGATCGGATCGATTTGCTCGAGATCTCGACGGAGGACTATATCGTCCGCGAGCGTCGCTTGGGTTCGGACAACGAGATGAGCCTGCTGCGGGAAGCCTTGGCGACATTTCCCGGAGTGGCCCATGGCATCAGCCTCTCGATCGGCACGGTGGCGCGTCCGGCGAAGTGGTATCTCGATGCCACCAATCGTTTTCTCGCCGATTCCGGGCTCCAGATTTTCAGTGAACATTGCGCGTTTCACAGCGTTGACGGTAGCGATCTGACCCTCTTTCTCGAAATGCCGTTCGCCGAGGAATCGATCTCGTGGCTGGCGCGGAAATATGAAGCGGTGAAGGCGGCGATCGGTCGGCCCTTCGCGTTGGAAAATGTCACCTACTTCTTTCCGGTGCCGCATTGTCCGCTCGACGAGGCAACCTTCTTCCGATGGCTCTGCGAAGAGACTGACGCGACGATGTTGCTGGACGTGACCAACCTGTTCAATAATTCACAGAATCACGGTTATGATGCCGGTGAATTCCTTGATCGCTATCCTCTCGACCGAGTGAGCCAGATTCACCTCGCCGGGGGATTTCTCACCCGGCAGGGACAGTGGGAGGACAGCCACAGCGAACCGGTGATGGAGCCGGTGTGGGAACTGTATGAGGAAGTGATCCGACGGACGAACTGCGAGATCGTCATACTCGAGCGTGACAGCAAGTTTCATCCCTTTGACCGGGTGATGGACGACATCGATCGAGCTCGGGAGATTTTCTGGAATTATCGGGACGAAAACGAGGCACCGGCTTCGGCTCGGTTCGCTTCGAAGTCCATTGACGAAAACCTTCCCGATCCGGAAGCTCCCGAGTTCAGCCAACTGCGCGCCTTTCAGCGCGCGATGATGGCGCGAATCACCGAGGCCGGTTTCCGTGAGGCCTGGGCGCGCAATCCCGCCGATGCCGGAGCCATGGTCGGTCTGTTCGACAAGACCTGGCTGCAACGGCTCATCGACTGCGACCCCGCCTCGATGGACCGGCTGGCCAACAGTTGGAAAGCGATCGAGGTCGAAGACGCCCAAATCCAGGAAGAATACGAGCAGGGCGAGTGGGCCGCGTGGGCTGACCTGCTTTCTTCGGAAGAACTGTCGTCGTAGCCATGACCCGCCTGACGCCAATGCTTGGACTAACCGCTATGCCCACCACGCGCGAAGCACGTTGGCGTCGCAAGCTGCGCGAGGCAACCGGTCGCGGCGTGCGCATCGGGATTCTCGACACGGGCGTGGCGGATCATGAGTTGTCACTGAAAGGAGTCGTCCGCAGTCATTGCAGTGTCTCCGACTCGGGTAGGATCATGACTTCGTTGCGTGGTAGCGACTCGCTTGGGCATGGGACCGCCTGTGCCTGGATCGTGAAAAGCCTGGCTCCGGACGCGGAACTTCACAGCGTTCGGATTTTCGGCCGATCGGCTCGTGAACGCGGCGAGAAATTGATCACGGGCCTCGGGTTCGCGATCGAGCGAGGCTGGGACATCATCAACGTCAGTCTTGGCACCAGTGGATTTCGCGAAGAACTGACCCATCTTGCCAACCTTGCGGCAGAGCGGGGAATTGTCATCATCGCTGCCGCTAGCAACGCGCCGGGCAAGTCGAGTTTTCCCGCCGAACTACCCAACGTCATTGGCGTGGATGCGGCGACGTTTGATTCGCCGCTGGCTTTTCGCTATCGGGACGACCATCCCATCCAGGTGGAGGCATCCGGGGTGTATGTCCGCGCCCCGTGGCCAAATGGGGAATTCAGTCATTTCACCGGTTCCAGTTTCGCGTGTCCCCATGTGACCGCCATCGCGGCGCGACTGGGGCAGGGACGAATCGACGAATTGTCGGGTCGTCTTCGACAACAACTTGCCGCCCTGAGCCTCTAAGTTCCGAGGCGTGATTCGTGGCTGGCCTTTTCAACCGGAAAGGCGGAAACTGGCGGGATATGAGTGATCTCCTGGTCAAGCTCTACGCCCTTCCCGAACTGGCGCCCGCGATTGCCCGCGCGGCGGAATCTGGAATCACCATTCGTCGACCGCTCGCGCCGGAACGCTATGCCGTGGTGAACTGGGTCGCCCAGCAATACGGCGATCGTTGGGGCAGCGAGGTGGCCATGGCCTTTGCCGGTCATCCCATTTCCTGCTTTGTCGCCGTGAATGGCGGCGGCGAGATCATCGGTTTCGCCTGCTACAATGCGACTTTCAAAGGTTTCTTCGGCCCGACCGGAGTTTTTGAGAATTGGAGCGGGCGCGGCATCGGCACCGCCTTGTTGATTCGATCGCTTCACGCGATGAAAGACGACGGCTTCGCCTACGCCGTCATCGGCGGTGCTGGTCCCACCGAGTTCTACGAGCAAGTCATCGGCGCGATTCCCATTCCGGATTCTTCGCCCGGGCCTTACGAGGGGATGATCCCGCAGTGACTTCACCCCTGGACGGCGGACCTCCGTGTCCGCCCAAATTTTCAGAAGCGACGGTTTCTTTGCTGACGATTTGAATTGGGCGGACACGGAGGTCCGCCGTCCAATTTTTATCGCCAGATCAAAACGGGCACGATCCACCTGACAGCGACATCGCAGGTGGCGGGGCGCCAGATATCGGCTCCGGGGCCGAGGGGATCGTCTTCGCCCCAGTAAAGATCGATCTGGCTTTTGAAAAGTCCGCCGCCGGTGTCGGCGGTCTGATAGCGCAGGGCACCGAAGGTATTGTAGAGCGCGGGATCGAGAATCCAGACGCGAACGCCGGGATGGAATAGCGAGTTTCGACGATGGACGGCGAGAGATTCGCGATCCTGGAGCGTGTTATTCCGATTGCCGAGAATGCGGGTGCGATAGCCCCAGCTTCCGTCGTATTTCAGGTATTCGCTCGAACCGCTCGGGTCTTCCATGACGCCGAATCCTTCAACGCCGGTAGCCTTCACGAAATCGGCGGGAAAGGATCGGCCGAGGCCGCGCGGTTTGGTCGGCGCCATGTTGAAACCGCGTTCCTTGGTGAAACCGGATTCGCGGGGCGTGTAGTAGACGGTGCAGAAAAAATAGTGCGTTTCGGGCGGTTCGTCGAAAGTCTCGTAAATGTCGGCCAAGGCTTCGGAGTAGGAACGAATGCCCTCGACGGCGGCGGCTCGCGGCGGGGCGATTTCGCAAAAATCGTCGGTTGAGGCGAGGAGGCCGACGGGCGTTTTTTCGATGGCGAGGATTTCCCGCCAGGTCACTTCAGGTTGGGCGGCGTGCGCGGAGAGAAGCGATACGAACAACGCGAGACTTAACAGGGTCAGGTGTCGGACCCAACAGGGTTGAATGGTCTGGCGGGGGAAGAACATGCTTTTGATCGAGAATTTCGTAGAGTGGGTCTCCCTCCCGGCCCGCTCAAGTTGGGGAACGGGCCGGGAGACCCGTTCTACTTTACTTGGTCAGTGGTTAATCGGGAAAGAATTCCGAGACCGGGCCGCCGCAGAGGATTTCAATGGGGAGTTTTTCGGGTTCGTATTCGTAGGGAAGTGGTTTCCAGTCGAAGTCTGCCGGGTAGTCGCGTCGGGCGAGTCGAATGATTTCCATCCCGGTGCGCCAAGGAAGAAAGGTTTCACGATGGGTGACATGGATCTGGGCGCCGCGGCAGATGTCGCCGGCGTGTTTCTGGAAGGTCGGCTCGAAGGCGGCTTCGCGGAAAAACACTCCGGGAAGATTGAGAGCGTTCAGTTTCCGGGTGAATTCGTGGCCATCGATCCAGGGCGCGCCGAACAGTTCGAAGGGGCGGGTGGTGCCGCGGGCCTCGGAGAGATTGGTGCCCTCGAGCAGGCACATGCCGGGATAGACGATGGCGGTATCGAGCGTCGGCATGTTGGGCGAGGGCATCACCCACGGAAGTCCGGTTTCGTTGTGAAACATGGCGCGATCCCAACCCTCCATGGGCAGCACATGAAGTTCGACGGTGGGAAATTTTTCCTGCTGAAACTGGCGAGCGAGTTCGCCGATGGTTTTGCCGTGTCGGTTGGGGAGGGGATGCAGGCCGACGAAGCTGAGGTGATCCGGTCGCTGGGGCGGGCCTTCCGTGGTGAGACCATTGATGGGATTGGGGCGGTCGGCGACGATCACGGGAATGCCGGCGGTTTCACAGGCCTCAAGGCAGAGAAACAGCGACCAGATGAACGTGTAGTAGCGGGCACCGACGTCGACGAGATCGATGAAGAGGGCGTCGATTTTCTCCAGCATCCCGGGGATCGGCTTTCGGTATTCTCCGTAGAGACTGAAAACGGGAATGCCGAGACGCGGGTGGGTGAACCCGTCCCACTCGATCATGTTGTCCTGGGTGGTGCTCTCGAATCCGTGTTGAGGGCCGAAGAGAGCGGCCAATCGGAAAAACCCGTTGGCACTCATCGATTCGAGGATCGAGAGCGTCGGTTCGAGTCGCGCATTGACCGAGGCCGAATGCAGCAAGGCGCCGAGCCGGAGTCCGGGCGATCGCAGGGGGGCGGGCCAGAGTTCCGGCAGCCGGTCAACGGGCAGGGTGACTGGAGGAAAAGTTTTCAGAGTTCAGTTTTCAGACTTCAGCTTCGCGATGATCTCGTCGGTGATGTCGTCCGCGCCGGAAGCATCGATCACCGCGGGAACGCCGAAGGCCGATTCGGCGGATTTATCGAGAACGAGGGTATACTTGCCGTCGGCATTGAATTCACGGACGGCGGACCGAATGGCGTCGAGGAGCCGATTTTTCTCCCGTTTGAATTTTTCCTCGAGATCGTGCTGCTGGGTGGTGCGGAGCATCGCGATGGCCTTCTCCAATTCGTTGGCCTCCTTGAGTTTGTCGGCCGCTTCGGATTTCTTTTCGGCGCGGATGAATTCCTGATGTTCCTGGAGGCATTTTTTCAGGGCCTCGGACTTTTCTTTGAATATCTTGCGAGCGTCATTGCGATCCCTGGTCAGTTGGGCGGTCGCCTTCGCGGTTTCGGGATGTGCCTCGAAGGCGCGGGCCAGATCGATGACGGCGATGCGAGGGGCCAACGGAGTCTCCTGACCGAAGAGGGGAAGCATCGGCAGGATGAGCCAGATGAAGACGAAACGGCTCATCAAACTCTGGGGGCGGAGCGAATGATTCATGAAACCTGAAAGTTTACACTGGAGACCGTCGTGGGCCAGTCCGTGATGGAATCTTTGGATGGGTTCTCGGTGAGGTTCCCCGGTTGGTTCTCGCCGAACGCGATCGCGTGATGGCGATTGTCACATTTGTTTTCTTGCCGCTGTCGGAAACCTCTCCAGAATGACGCGGTAATCTGGAAGCTCCCCCTGGATTTGTGACGCTTTTGTCACATTCAATCATTGGTAAGCGACTGGTTTTCAACTTAAACGACTCAGAACCAACTCAACTTCCATTCAAACAACCATGACACAAAACAATCGAATCAAATCGGCATTTGCCGGATTCGGCGCGGCGGCTTTGCTCGCCGGTGCTGTTCATGCGGGAGACGCCAAAGTCGTCATCGATGACAAGGCACCTGTCGCCGAACCTGAACCGTGGACCTACTGCAACATTTTCAAGAGCAACACGCTTTTTGAGAGTGATCAGGGCCCGATCAACAAGATCAAATGGATCGGCCGCTACCAGGGCCAGTTCTTCAGCACCGATTCGAATCAGGGATCGGAAACCGACTGGGAAAACCGCCGTTTCCGCGCCGGTGTCCAGATCGAGTTCCTCGACAACTTCAAGTTCGAAGGTCAGTTCAATCTGAAGCGTGACTACAACGAGCCCGGTCGGTTCGTTGAAGACGTGGAAGATCTCACCATCGAGTGGGAAATGACTGACGACACCTACCTGATCGTGGGTAAGCAGAAAGCGCCGGTGACCCGCGAGTGGTCCACCTCGTCGAAGAAGATCATCACCTTCGAGCGTTCTCAACTGGTCAACCAGATCGTGCCCGACAAACTCGGCGGCGTGGTTCTCGGACATCACCTGAATGACAAGCTGTGGGCCGAAGCCGGTCTCTACACCACCACGAAAACCGACGACTGGGCTCTGCCCGATTTCGACGGTCACCTGGCGGAAAGCGTTCGCATCGGTTACCAGCTGACCGAAGCAACCGAAGCTCGCTTCGATTTCCTCCACATCGAAGGTGCGGGTGAAGACAACGGCGTGAAGGGTCACGACAACATTTTCTCTTGGAACACCGAGAGCAAGTGGGGCGACCTCGGCCTCGTCACCGACATCATTTACGGCACCGGCACCGACGACGCTCACAACAGCGACGTGTTCGGTGTGGTCCTGATGCCTTCCTACGACCTGACCGACCAGCTGCAGGCGGTGTTTCGCTACACCTACTCCACGTCGGACAGCGCGGATGGTATTCGCCTTCAGAGCCGCTACGAGCGCCGTGGCGCCGCCGCTCCTCTGAATACCCGTGGCGACAGCTACAACGCCTTTTATCTTGGCCTCAACTACCGCCTCTGTGGCGACAACCTCAAGCTGATGGGTGGCGTGGAATACGCCAACCTCGACGCTCCCAAGTCCTCGGACTGGGATGGTTGGACCTACCTGGCGGGTGTTCGCCTGTATTTCTGATCTGAGTCGTTGTTGACATTTTTCCGGTTAGCGCCGGAAATTTCCCTTGGTAGAGGCGGAATCTTCGGATTCCGCCTCTCACTTTTTCCGGGAGAGACGAAACACGAAAGGTTGCTTCGCCCGACGCGTCCCAAGCGAAATGAAAACCGTCTCGGATCTGGCTCCCGATCTTGCCGCGGGATATCCCCGCAGTCCGCGGGCAATGCTGGCCGGCTACGTGGTGGCGGCAAGGTGCCTCGACAAGTGCCGCGCGACCCTGGCCGGAACCAACGGCGAGTATCACTTCGCCTGTCCGCTGGACAACCTGTTCTTCGAGTTCACCGGCATCGCGGCGGATGACTTCATGGATTTTGTCGGATCGGGGGCGGACGACGAGGCGGTCGCGGAATGGATCTCTCTCAACGCGAAGGCGCGGGATCGCCGGGAAATCATCCAATGGAACAACGATCTTCGCTACAAACCGATCAACGAGATGCCGATCGAGTTGCAGGAATTCCTCGAAGGGTACATCCCGGAATACCTGCCGCCGGGTGCCGTGGTTCACGTCTGGTTCGACGTTTATGATATCGAGGAGGGGCGCATGAGGCCGCACTGAAAGCTGTCGTTTGACAAGGTGCCTCCGGCGGCGTAATCGGAGCGCGATCTTTTGACAGCCCCTGAATGAGCACGGTCCGTGTGACGGGCGTTCTGCCCGGTGAAACGTCATCCGATTTTTCCGCCCTCTCGGAGAGCCTCGCGAAGCATGGCTACGCCGTGGTTCCCGGGTTTCTCGATCGAGAGGTAGGCGATGCCTTGCTCGAAGAAGCCTTCACGCTCTGGGAGGATGGCGAATATCGCCGTGCCGCCATCGGTCGCGGGGATGAACAGAAAGTGCGGGCCGAGATCCGGAGCGATCATTTACTCTGGCTGGATGAGATGGCTTTGTCTCCGGGACAGAAGCGCTATTGGGATCGGATGGAGTCGCTGAGAGTCGCGCTGAATCGCGATTTGTTTCTCGGCCTTTTCGATTTTGAGGCCCACCTGGCGTGTTTCCCGGAAGGGACGCGCTACCGGGCTCACCTGGATCGCCATCGTGACTCCGAGGCGCGGACGCTTTCGGCCATCGTCTACCTGAATGAAGGGTGGCGTCCGGAAGACGGAGGATCGCTCAGGCTCTACACGGATCGTGAGCTGGGCGTCGATGGTCCGTGGATCGATATCGTGCCGGAGTTCGGCAAGCTGGTGATTTTTCTCTCAGCCGTCTTCTGGCACGAAGTCCTGCCGTCGAGCCGGGATCGGCACTCCATCACCGGATGGTTCCGACAACGGGTGGAAGATCTGCCGCTTCTCTGAGCGAGCTGGCTAAGCGAGGATCTCGTTGACCACGTGGCCGGCCACATCGGTCAGCCGGAAATCGCGACCCGCGAGCCGGTAGGTCAGCTTTTCGTGATCGACTCCCAGCAGGTGCAGCAGCGTGGCGTGGAGATCGTGCATGTGCACCTTGCCGCGCACCGCCGCGAAACCGAGTTCGTCCGTTTCCCCGTGGGCGAAGCCGGGTTTCACGCCGCCACCGGCCAGCCAGGTGGTAAACCCGCGCGGATTGTGATCGCGACCGTTCTTGTTTTGCGTGAACGGGGTGCGACCGAATTCGCCGCCCCACCAGACCAGGGTGTCCTCCAGCAAACCGCGACGTTTCAGGTCGGCCAGCAAACCGGCGATGGGACGATCGACTTCCGCGGCCAGCTCCTCATGTTTCGGCATGTTGCTGTGCTGGTCCCAGACCGGAGTGGCGCCGTTGTCGCAGTGACTGATCTGGATGTAGCGAACCCCGGCCTCGGCCAGTTGGCGGGCGGCGAGGCACTGGCGGCCGAAGGCGTCGGTCGGCTTTTTCCCGATGCCGTAGAGCTCGCGGGTGGCGACCGATTCTCGGTCCAGATCGACGATGCCCGCGGCGTGGCTCTGCATGCGCCACGCGAGTTCGAGCGATTCGATGGCGCCCTCGAAATTCGGATCGGGCTCATTTGCCTGGAGACGGTCGAGTCCGTTCAGGAATTCGAACTGACGGCGCCGGGCCTCGGGAGCGAGCGGAC
The DNA here is from genome assembly GCA_020439945.1 of Verrucomicrobiia bacterium. Lineage (GTDB taxonomy): Bacteria > Verrucomicrobiota > Verrucomicrobiia > Verrucomicrobiales > DEV007 > JAEUHH01. The sequence continues at coordinate 16,361 of JAGRPB010000051.1, read as the reverse complement.
TCTCCAGATTGTGAAGTCGGGGAACGGCATTGCGATCGCCGGGGCTGCCGAGCACGGTTCCCTGGTGCATGGCGGGGAGGAAGGCGTTGCCATAATTGCGCGGACCGCCCTTGTTCGCCGGGGGATTGATGGTGACGAAAGCGGGCAGGTTTTCGTTTTCCGTACCCAGGCCGTAGCTGATCCATGCCCCCACGGACGGGCGCACGAGATTGGTGGCCCCGGTGTGGAGAAAGAGCGTGGCGGGCCCGTGGGCAACGCCTTCGGTGTGCATGCCGTGGAGGAAACAGAGATCGTCCACGTGTTTCGCCGTCTCGGGAAAAAGCGTCGAAACCTGGCGGCCGCATTGGCCGTGTTGCCGGAAATCCCACAGCGACTTCATGACCAGGTGATCTTCCACCTGCCGGGTGCGGGGATTGTTGAAGGTGGCTTTTTTGCCGTCCCATTTCGCCAACTCCGGTTTCAGGTCGAAGGTATCGACGTGGCTGGGGCCGCCCTGCATGAAGACGAAGATGATTCGTTTGACGCGCGGGGTGTGGGTGAGGGCGGATGGCACCTCGAGCCCGCCGCTCGCCGCCTGGAGCCGACTCGCGATTCCCGCCAGCGCGATCGACCCGAAACCGCAGCCGGCCTGGCGCAGCCAGTCGCGTCGGGAGGAGGCTTGAAGAAGGCGGGAATCCATGAGCGGAAGTCAGCGATAGTATTGGAAATCCAGGCAGGCGAACAAGGTACGCATGAGGGCGGTCCAGGCGTCGAGGGACTCCGCGGAATCGACGCCTTCGCTTCGCAGGTAGGGCAGGGCGAGGGCTATCTCGTCTTCTCGCGGATCGCGGCAGAGCACCATTCGCCAGGCGGACTGGAGGCGATCGGCGAGAGCGGCGTCCGGCGTGTCGGCGATCAAAGCACGGGCGGCGGCTTCGGCCTGCCGATGGATGAAGGCATCGTTCATCAGGAAAAGCGCCTGGGTCGGAATGTTGCTGGCATTGCGTTTGCCGACCACGAAATTGGGATTGGCAAAATTGAAGGCAGCCATGACTTCGTTGGACCGATTGCGGAAGACCGGCAGGTAGACGCTGCGTTTCATCGAGGTGAACACGTAGCCGAACTCGGATTTGAAATCGGAGGGCAGGCTGGGACCACCGTGTTCATCATCCAGGGTTCCGGAAACGGCGAGAATCGAATCCCGGAACGCCTCGGCGTCGATCTTGCGGCGGTTGGCGCGCCAGAGGAGGCGATTTTGCGGATCGATCGCGGCGTTGGCGGCGTCGTTTTCGGAGGAAAGCTGCCAGGTGTGGCTCAAGACGATTTCCCGGATCGTTTGCTTGGTGGACCACCGGTTGGCAATCAGTCGGCCGGCGATGAAGTCGAGCAGGGCCGGATTGGTAGGTGCCGTTCCGGTGGTCCCGAAATTGGTGGGGGTGCTCACGATTCCCTCGCCGAAGAGATGCAGCCAGATCCGGTTCGCCATCACTCGGGCGGTGAGCGGATTGTCGGGAGAGGTCAGCCATTCGGCGAACTCGAGCCGGCCGCTGCCGTGATCGATGACCGGGGCCGACTCGCTGGCGGGCAACGCGACGCGCAGAAATCCGCGCTTCGGCGTCTCGCCGAAATTCCTGGCCATCCCACCGACGCGAACCGGCGTATCTCCCATCTCTGCGGCCTCGGCCACGCACATCACGCTCGGCAGTTTCGGCGCTTCCTTTTTGAGTTGCCGTTGTTGCGATTTCAGGGTTTCCAATTCAGCCTCCAGAGAGTCGATCCATTCCCGATCCGGCGCGGTTTCCGCCTCGGCGATGGCTTCGGCTTCGGGAACCAACTGGACCGCGTCGGCCACCACCACGCCGCTGCTCCGGGTGCCCTGGTTCCCGATCCGGACCATCACTTCCTTGTCTTTCTCGAAGGGAAAAACGCCGACCGACTCGAAGAGCCGCCCGAAGCGGGGTGGTTTACGTTGATCGATCCGGATCGTCTTGTCGCCCCCGGCATGCCAGACCGTGATCGACGCGTCCGACACCCGGTTGGAGCCGGTGCTGTAGGCGACCCTGACTTCATAGCGGCCATCTTCCGGAACGCGCATTCGGAAGACGGCGTAGGAGGTGTCGCCTCCGGCTCCCGAACAGAAAAGGTAGTCGTCGCCGGCGAATCGATGGTTGCTGGTCGACTCGGTCCATTCTCCAGTGCGCTCGGCTTCGGAATTGTCGAGAACGATGCCCCGGAGCGATTTCAAGTCCGCCTGCTTGGGAAGGTTCCCCCCGAATTCTCCCAGGTCTTCGGTGATGTTCCCGATCCGGGTCTCGATTTCCCGGTTCGTTTTTTCGTAGTGATCGAATTCCCGCTGTTGCTCGTCCGTGACCGCGACCGTCTGGGTGGACCACTTGGAAACATTGGCGTGATCCACCGAGTGGGTGCTCGTGAAAATCCCGGCCATCGCGTAGTAGTCGCTCGTGGGAATGGGATCGAACTTGTGGTCGTGGCAACGCGCGCAGCCGATTGTCATCCCGAGGAAGGCCTGGCCGATGGTGTCGAGTTGTTCGTCCACGATTTCCAGTTCCAGCAGTTCCTTGTCCTGGTTCTCGTAGTTGTGCGGTCCGAGAACGAGAAAGCCGGTGCCGGTCAGTTGCTCCAGATGCTGGGCCGTATTCTCGGAAGGCAGGAGATCGCCGGCGACATGTTCGCGGATCAACTGATCGAGCGGCTTATCTTTCCGGAAAGAATCGATCACATAGTCGCGGAACCTCCAGGCGTCGCTGAAAGTGAGGGCGCGCCCGCCACCGCTGGTGTCGGCGTAGCGAGCGATGTCGAGCCAGTGTCGAGCCCAACGTTCGGCAAAGGAATCCGAGGCGAGGAGGCGTTCGACCACGCTCTCGAAAGCCCGGGGCGAGTGATCTTCGAGGAAGGCCCTCTGTTCCGCCGGCGAAGGCGGAAATCCGGTGAGAACGAGGTGAATTCTGCGCAACAGGGTGAGGCGATCGGCGTCGTCGACGGGAGACATTCCCCGACTCTCGAGGTCGGCGAGCACGAATCGGTCGACGGCTCCTTTCGGCCAGGTTTCGTCCTTCACTTCCGGTGGCGAGGACGGGCGAATCGGTTGGAACGACCAGAATTCGCGGCCCTTTTCAAGGTCGATTCCCGCCTTCTCCGGGGTCAGATTTCCGGAACGCGGATCGGGCGCTCCCCGGCGAATCCATTCCTCGAATTTCGCGACCAGTTCCTCCGGAAGCTTTTCCTTGGGAGGCATTTCCAGATCGGGATCGTGGTAGCGGAGGGACGTGAGCAGCAGGCTCTGGTCCGGTTGACGGGGCACGATGGCCGGGCCCGAATCACCGCCCTCGGCCCAACCGGACCGCCGGTCGAGCCAGAGTCCGCCCTTGCGCTTTCCCTGCTCCTCCGAATGACATTCGTAGCAGTGCTCGATCAGGGCGGGCCTGATGTGAGTTTCGAAAAACGCCACATCATCCCTTGATCCGACCGATTTTTCCGATGCTTCGGCCGCGTCTGAGCGGCCTCCGGATTCGACGAGCGCGATCATGGCTAAAGCAATAGCCATCTGCTTTGTGGTGTCGCAGAGCATGGGGATCGGGACCGGTCGGGACGGAGAGAAAGGGAACTGGCTGACGTGGAAGGAATGATACCTCCTCTGGCGGCGATTACGCCAGCCCGAAGGGTTCACGGTTTTGCGTGCCCGTTCGAAAAGGATCGGGCGAGTCTGGAGCGGTTTTTCTTTCAAAGATCATCCCGGGTACGATAGCCTCCGTCCTTTCGCACCGAAGTTTGTTGCCGGACATGGTTCACCCCCTTGGAGACAACTGTCGGAGAAGGCCCGGCGGTTGCAGCAGAGACGCTTACTCATTGATTGAGTTGCTGTTGGTGATCAGTGTGCTCGCCGTCGTCATGGGCATGGTCGTCGCTTCTCTCGGCAGTCTGAGATCGACGAGTCTGTCCACGGCGACGCGCCAGTTTGCGGATTTTCTCAATCTCTGCCGCAGCCAGGCCATCGCGCGGCACACGGCCGTGCGAGTTGGAATTGTCGAACAAGGCGAAAATCCGGACGATCAGTATCGGCGATACAGCGCCTGGGCGTGGAATAAGCGAAGCCGGGAATTCGAGCAGGTGGAAGGCTGGAAGCGGTTGCCCATGGATCTGGTGTTTGCGCCTCGATTGCCTCCGGAGGTGAAGGCATCCTCCTATGCGGAGAGGGATGCGTCGGCGGTGCGTGGGGATTACTGGTTCGACCGCGGTGGCAGCCGGCCGTCGGAAAACGCGGACACGATTCGTTTTGTCGAATTTTCGCCGGCCGGCCGCGCCAGCTTGAAGGACGGCGACTTGCGAAACGTGGTCCTGGTGATGCGCGGCGGGGAGGCCGGGTCGGTCGAGAGGTCGACGAACTGGTCCCAATTCAATATCGATACCCTGACGGGCAGGGTTCGCGTCTATCGACCATGAACCGGTTATCGAACAAGGCCGGCCAGGCCGAAAAAGAGGCTCCCGGTTTTTCGCTGGTGGAGATCACGCTCGCGATGGGAATCGCCGCGGTGGCCCTGATCGCCATTCTCGGGATGCTGCCTCACGCGATGAAATTCAGCCGCGATGGCGCCGACCAGACCGCGATCGGAGCGGTCCTGGAAGACGTGCATGACCGTTTGAAAGGGAACCGGCTGGAGGAGGGAGAGGTGGATCAGGCGCCCTTTTTCTACGATCAGCAGGGTAGGTTCTGGTCTTCGGAAAACCAGAATGCCAACCAACTGACGGGAAGGCGGTTTTTTCGGGTGGAAGTGATGTTGACGAAACCGAATGAGATTTCGGGAAACCAGTTTCCAACCTCAATGCTGACAGCCGTTCTGAAACTCTACTGGCCGCTTGACGAGACGGGGCAGCCATACGGCGAGATGAAACCGCGAACCACGGTCAGCTATCCGGTCACGGCCCTTACCGGCCCGGAATGGGAAACGGTCGATCCCGATTTCAAACCCAAGGTCGAGTATTGAGCTTCCCGGTCCATGACGTTCCCAGGATCATCGCCACGCCATTCTTCGTTCCGAAGCCGGAATCGGCCGGGATTCACGGTGATTGAATTGCTGGTGTCTTTCACCGTGTTCTCGGTCTTGATGGTATTGCTCCTCGGCGCGGTGACTCCGGTTTCCCGAGCCTGGTCGGAGGGAGAGCGTCGAGTGGAAACCCACCAGCGAGCCCGCGGCGCGCTCGAACTGCTCGCGCGCGAACTGACGCCGGCGGTGGTGGATACACGGATGCAATTCGTGGTGCTTCCGGGTGAGGAATTGAGTCAGGCCGGGGCGAGCGGGGTCGCTCCCGAATCCCCGGCGCTGCTCTGGATGGCTCCGCTGGGACAGAACGGTCAGCTTCGTTGTGTCGGATACTATCTCTATCGCGACCAGGACAGGGGGTTCTTTCGTCTGAAACGGATCTTCATTCGACCTCATCCCCCCGACGACCCGGATCGCCCCAATCCGTATTTTCCCCGCCTCGTGAATCACGCCGATACGCGTGACCTTTCGATGCGCACCAGTCCGGTGTCGGCAAACTGGTTTCTGGATCGATGGGATGAGAGTGCCTTCGCCGAGGAGGATCTCTCCAACAACCGGGCCGTCGTTTCGACGGTGGCCGACGGCGTGATCGGATTCTGGGTGCAATGTTACGACTTGCTCGGCGAACCGATTCCCTGGCTTTCGAAGGCGATGTATCATCCCCGGAGCCCTCTGATCTACAATTCGGCTGCTTATTTTCAGATGGCCACCACCTCGCCGTTCGATTCGGGGAGAACGACCGTCTTCCTGGCAAAGACACCCCAGGCGATGAAGGCGAACCGGGTTCCCGCCGAGATGGAATTCAGCCTCGTGGTGGTCGATGAGAGCGTGTCCTTGCGAGGAACCCGGGTTCCCACGATGCAGAATCTGATGGACGGAAAAGGAGCTCTGGACATGGACGCCTCGGTCGAGGCTTTCATGAAAGAACTGGAAAAAGCCGGAATCGATCGAGCCGAGGTGTTTACCACCCGCGTTAAACTGGTGAATGGATCATGAGACCGCGATTTTTCCAGAAGCGGAAAGGCGCCGCGTTGATCCTGACCTTGATCGTGGTCTCGATGCTGACCATCCTGGTCATGGCCTACTTCGTCACCATGAGGGTGGAAATGCAGGCCGCCCACGCCTATGCGGATGCGCAACGCGCCAAGATGGTGGCCCAGGGGGCCGTGGCGCACGGCATTTCGCTGCTGAGGGAAAACATCCCCGATCCCGCGCCGATATCGGATTCGGCCGGAACGGCGAGAGCGTTGAACTGGGCGGTGAACCCGGGAAGGCTGACGGTTTTCGACAACCGGGGAAAGGTGAGGCACATCGATCTGCACACCGGCAGGGCCGAGGTCGATCCCGAGCAGACCCGGGATCCGGACGTGTTTTCCGCCGACCTCAACGAACCGCTTCCCGGCAAGGCGTATCCGGCGATCGCGATGGCGCTCGACCGGAACGGTCGCCCCGATCCTGGCGCGGACATTCCCCCGATGCGGGTGAAATGGGTTCCCATGTTGCGCGATCCCTCGGAAGCGCCGTCGGAGGAAAACCCGATCACCGGTCGCTACGCGTTCTGGATGGATGACGAGAGCGCGAAGATCAATTTCAACGTCGCCCTGGGCAAACCGTCCCGTTCTGTCGTGGATCCCCAGCATTTCTGGGAGCAGTACGATCTGGGGATGATGACACCGCTTTTCACCCAGGGGCGCGGAGATGTGGAATACAACGCCACGAGCCAGGATCGTGAGTGGGCGCTGGGGAAACTGCGATCGATCAATCTCGACGTCTTGATGGATCATCCCAACGACCTCGATCGGGACGGGTTGTTGGGGCATGCCTGGCTGAGGGGATTCAGCCGCTATCCGGAAGCGATCCTCGACTTTGTGAATCTGGATGAGCGGGAACGCCTCGACTGGTATCATGGCAACAAGTTCAACCTGACCTTCTACAGTCGGGGGCCCGAGTTCAACGCCTTCGGGCGGTCGCGACTGTTCACCACGAATATCCCGCTCTCGCTCGAGGCGGGGCCCCTGTATCAACTGCCCTTCGTCTACAACGGGCCCGGCGTTCCCGAAACCGATTACCAGATCGAAGGGGTTCTCCATCTGCACTCGCTGATGGGCAGTCTCGGTTTCACCCACGGCATCAACGATGGAAAGGAAAAGGGCAGTGTACATGCGGCAAATCTCGTCAACCGAGCCCAGTTCGAGATGCTGAAGCGCTACTTTGGCCGGAGGTGGCCCGGGTACGGCAACGCCAGTTTCATCGACAAGTATGGCGAGAAGGAATGCTACCAGATGGCGCTGAGCCTGTTGACGATGGCGCGGATGGCGACGACGACCATGGCAAGCGGAGGCCGGGGTGGAAGCAGCGACTGGGCCCTGCGGTCAACTTCCGTAATTTACTCGCCCTACAGCAAGGAACGTCCCGGCGCGACCCCGGAACGTCACTATTGGCAGGTCGAACTGGAGAAGCCGGACAAAGATGGCGAAACCGTGATCCCGATGCTTCCGCAGGTGCCGGGTCCGCACATTACCGAGGTCAGGTTGATGTTTCGCTCCGAGCGTCCGAGGAGCGGGAAACATCTGCCGACTGAGAGATGGATCGGGCTACGTTACGAGGTGGAGTATTACATGCACGGTATCGGTCCGGTTCTTTTTCTGAACGATTTCCCGGCTAAGGTCGATTACCTGAGCATGGAGATACAGGGGGGAGGTGACAAGATGCCGGCGTTTTATGAGCTCGGTCCGCCGGACCCGGATGCCGGAAAGAAGCGGCCGGATCGGAACTGGAATTACAACAAGACGAAGAAACTGCCGGATCCGACACCGGACGATCCCGAGCACCTGAAAACGGTGGTGGATCGGCGAAGCCTGGGGTCGTTGCGTCTCAACGCCGGGTCGAACGTCAGGATCGGTCCGTTCGAGAATCCTTCGAAAGATATCTTGAATCGGAAGATGGTGGGAAGTCCCTGGCGTTACCTGGGAAAACAATCGCGCTGGCTGGCCAATCCGGAGGATCCCAAGCCGGTCGCAGACGATGAACCGGTCATCGTCGATCTCGCGGAGAATCCGAACCTGACGATCAAGGTGAAGTGGCGCCTCGGGATGGGTATCCGCCAGGATGGCGGTCGTCCCCGGCAGATGATACCGATCGGGGAGACGACCGACGATGTGTTGGAAGCCACCTTCGACGTCAATGTCGCCAGCGGGGAAAAGGAAATCGTTTCGTGGCAGATCAACGATCCTCGTCTGAGTTGGGATCGCGATCAGTGGATCATCGACACGGAAGACGAAGGCACTCCCGGCGCGATCAACACGATCAAAGGCAGGGAACTGGAACCGAAGGAAGAATCGTCCGAGAAGAGCAAGTTCCGCTACATCCAACGAGGCGGCGGAAATGTCAGGGACCCCAAGAAATCGCGCGGAAGGACGTTTCCCGTCAATCGTCCCGACGAATACAATTCGCGCAGCCGGATTTCGTCGAAAGGCTACTGGTCGATGCTTCACACGGGAATCCAGAACCTGAAGCCTTGGCGAACCCTGGACCTGGGAGGCGGAAACAGCAACGTGTCCGATCCACCCGACTGGCTCCTGCTCGATCTGTTGGGCGCCACCTATCCGATGCAGCACGACCAATGGCGTATCAATTCGACCCTCCCCGATGAGTTCTCCACGATCTCGTTCATGAATAGCACGGCGGGACAGATCAACCTGAACTCACGGATCTATCCCGACTCGAACGCGTGGTTTCGCCCTCCCGAACGTCGCAAGCCACTGGAGGCGGTTTTCAAACACCTGAGGTCCCAGGCTGATCTGGAAACCTTGTTGGATGGTATCGAAGACTACCAGAATAGCCGCTTCTTCGGCTATGTGGGGGAATTGGCCGAAGTTGGAGGTTACCGGCGAGCGCAGACCGATGCGACCCAGTTCGAGGATGAAGAGCTGTTGAGGAACATGGCGGGTTGCCTGACGACCAAGTCCAACACTTTCGGGATGTGGGGGGTGGCCCAGGTGTTGAAAAAAGCCAAGGGCCACGACAAGTGGGGAGAGTTCGAGGATGGCGACTCCGTGCGGGGAGAGAAACGATTCTATGCCGTCATCGAGCGCTATCTCTGGCCGGGAAAAGACGGTTTGCCGGGAAACGCCCACGTGAACCATCAGGGCATCTGGGATCGCCTGGCGCAGCAGGAACAGGATACGGCCGGTTGGAGCGGAGAAACGACCGACACCTTGTATCAATTGCCAGGGTCTCCTCCGATGCACAAGGGCGGCGGCACACGATTGGCGCTTGACCTGAAGGGCACCTATCCCTGGTATGATGGACCTCAGCCGGTGGAGATGGACAAGTACGTCTCCCACACGCTGGGAAAAGTGAAGTGGACCTCAAGTTCCCTGGAAGATGCCTACAACCCGCCGCAACCGGTCGTCAAATATCGAGTGGTTTACTTCAAGTATCTGGATGAGTAGGGCGAAGCCATTCCGATTTGGGATGCTGATCCTGGCCGCGATCCTGCCGCCTTTTTTGACCCAGGCTCAGGATAGCGGGCAGAAGGGAATGATTCCCGTGCTTCCCTCCGCCTTGTGGGTGGTGATGCCCGAGGATCTGAAAACCTGGGAACTGACGAAATCCACGGCGGAGTCCCGTCTCGCCGAGTGGCTTCAGACCCGCGTGGTCCGACAGTTTGAGAAAAGAGGAGCGTCTGACAAGAAGGACAGCGAGGCGCCAACCGATTCCCCCGAGCCGTCGCCCCGGACGCGAATTGCCATCACCGACACCGGCAAATTCCCGGGAAGTCTTGCCTATTTCGATGATTTCCAAATTGGGACGGAGGGAAAGATCGAGAGGAGGTACCTGGCGGATTGCCCGGCCTTCATCTATCCGTCCGGCGAAGACGAAATCATCGCGGAGTTCAAGGTCGCCGATCGTTTCCTTGTCGAGATCGCCATGTCGCATCAGCCCGCGGCGTATCTGGACGAGTGGGTGTCTCGCCTGAACCTCGAAGCACTCTCCCGCATTCCGGATTCCGAACGAATCGAACTGCCGGAAACGGTGGGGATCTTTGAGATCGATCAACTGAATCCCGATCGGAATCATGCCTATCGTCTGGCGACCGCTTCCGGGGACCGGCAGGACCGGGAGATCCTCGAAGACGAAGACGCATTGCGACAACTCCTGGGCGAAAGCGAAGAACTGGAGTCACCGGTCGTGGAAGAGAGCACGGAAGGTAGCGACAAAGTTCGATGAAGCGCCGCGCGGAGATTCGGGCGGAATCGCGTCCGGAGTTTTGTTCTTTTCGACCGGCGAAGCCTCGCCTAGGGTGGCGATTTGCATACGCCGAACCCCTTTCTTGATCGATGAAATTGACCCGAATCTTCTGGAATCGTTCTCTGGCGGCTCTCGCCGCGGTTGCCGCTTTGCTCGCTGTATTGACCGGTTGCGGAGGCGGAGACTCGTCCGGAACCAATGTCGGATCCGGATCGGGATCGGGCGGCAAAGACGGTTCCGGAGGCCGCTTTGCCTACGTCACGAATGGAGTCGATCCTTTCTGGAATATCGCCGAGTCCGGGGCCGTTCAGGCCGGGAAGGATCTTGCCGTGGACGTCACCGTGCTCATGCCGGCGAATGGCGCGCCGGAGCAGCAGAACATGCTCGAAGACCTGGTCACTCGCGGCATCACGGGGATCTCGGTCAGCCCGATCGACGCGGCCAATCAGGTCAATCTGCTCAACCAGATCGCGGAGCGTGCCACGCTGATCACCAACGATTCCGATGCCCCCGAGTCAAACCGACAGGTTTTTATCGGAGTCGACAACTACGTCGCGGGTCGCATGTGCGGACGATTGGTCAAGGAGGCCCTGCCGGACGGCGGAAAGGTCATGATCATGATCGGTCGCATGGAGCAGGACAATGCCCGCCTGCGTCGCCAGGGGGTGATCGACGAACTGCTCGACCGGCCCGAGGACTCCTCGAACTTCGATCCGCCCGGTGCCGAGTTGAAGGGCGATCGTTTTACGATCCTGGGAACCCTGACCGACAACTTCGATCGTACCAGGGCCAAGGCCAATGCCGAGGACACGCTCTCCCGCTATCCCGATGTCGATGGCATGGTGGGATTGTTTGCCTACAACCCACCGATGATTCTCGAGGCCCTGGAGGGAGCCGGGAAACTGAAGCTGGTGAAGGTGATCGGTTTCGACGAGGCCGACGCCACCCTGCAGGGGATCATCGACGGTAGCGTGTTCGGCACCGTGGTGCAGAATCCCTACATGTACGGCTACAAATCGATCGAAGTGCTGAAAGCCCTCGCCGAGGGAGATCGCACTGTGATTCCCGAGAACGAATTCATTCTCGTGCCGGCCCGCCAGATTCGAAAAGAGAACGTCGATTCCTTCTGGTCGGACCTGAAGGAGAAACGCGGTGAATGAATCGCGAACAGATAGTCGTTCCTCCCCTTCAAAATCCCCATGAGTGAGGTCAGTTCTTCTGAATCCGATTCTCTGCTGCGGGTGAAAGGAATCGGGAAGCAGTTTCCCGGCGTCCGCGCCCTGCATGACGTGGGGCTTTATCTGAAGCGGGGCGAAGTCCTCGCCGTGCTTGGCGAAAACGGCGCCGGGAAGAGCACCCTCATGAAGATTCTCGCCGGTGTCCAGGCACCGGACTCCGGTGACATCCTCATCGATGGAAAACCCGTCACCATCGGTTCGGTCCAGGACGCGATGGAACTGGGTATCGCCCTGATTCACCAGGAACTGAACCTCGCGACCAATCTCAGCATCGGCGCCAATATTTTTCTCGGCCGGGAACCGCGGAAGTTCGGTCTTATCGACGAGGCGAAAATCGCGGCCGAATCCCGTCGCTTTCTGGATCTCGTCGGATTGAAAATCGATCCGCGGGAAATCGTCGGTAACCTGACCATCGGTCGTCAGCAGATGGTGGAAATCGCCAAGGCACTCTCGATTGACGCCCGCGTCCTGATCATGGATGAGCCGACCTCGAGCCTGTCGTCAAAGGAAACGGAAAGCCTCTTCGAGGTCATCAAGGACCTGAGAAAACGTGGCGTCAGCATCATCTACATCTCACACCGGCTCGGTGAAGTGAGGGAACTCGCCGATCGCGTCACCGTTCTCCGCGACGGCGAAAATGCCGGCGATCTCGAGCGCGCCGAGATCAGCCACGACCGCATGGTCAGCCTGATGGTCGGTCGAGATCTCTCTCAGTTCTATCCCCACGAACCGCACACGCCGGGCGAGGTCGCGCTGGAGGTGAAGGAATTGCGCAGTCCCGTCCATCCGCGGCATCCGGTGAGTTTCTCGATTCGAGCCGGCGAGATCGTCGGGGTTGCCGGATTGGTGGGTGCGGGTCGCACCGAGATGATCGAGACCATCTTCGGCGTCAGGACGCCCGTGGGCGGCGAAGTTCGAGTGGCCGGGAATCCCGTTTCCATCACCTCGCCGCGCGACGCGATCCGGGCCGGGCTCGCCCTTGCACCGGAGGACCGGAAGCAACAGGGACTGGTGCTCGAAATGGCGGTGCGGGAGAATCTCAGCCTCGCCAGTCTCAGCCGCGATCAGCGGCACGGCTTTCTCAACCTGGGAAAGGAAACCGAGATCTCCGAGGAGATGATCCGGAAAATGAGGATCAAGACACCGTCCGACCGGCAGGTGGTGCGTTACCTCTCCGGAGGGAATCAGCAGAAAGTCGTGCTCGGCAAATGGCTGGCGATGAAGCCGAAGGTGCTGCTCCTCGACGAACCGACCCGCGGCATCGATGTCGGGGCAAAGCAGGAAATCTACGCCCTGATGGAGGAACTGGCCCGAAGCGGCGTGGCAATTCTTTTCGTCTCCTCGGAAATGGAAGAAGTGCTCGGCATGTCGGATCGCGCCCTCGTCATGCACGAAGGGCGATTGACCGGCGAGCTAAGTCGCGACGAACTGAGTGAGGAGGCCGTGATGCATCTCGCCACCGGCGGCTCGAATGCGGCGGCCGCGTGATCATTTGATCCTGTTGAGTCCGACGCATGACCCTGTTGGATGGTATTTGAAAGAGCTTGAGGACCATAGGTGATGCCAATACGCTTCCGCCATGACCTACGAGAATCTCAAATCAGCGATCGAATCGCATCAGCCGTTCGAAATTCGGATGGCCGATGGCGAGCGCTATTTGATCCCTCATCCAGATTTCATCGCATTTACGCGGAAGCGAACCACGGCCATCGTGAGTACGGAAGATGGAATGGTTCATCACCTCCCGCTGATCACGATGACCGGCATTTCATATTCGGCGGCTCCGGAGGAAGTCGAAGAAAAATAGATCGAGGAACCGGAAACATTCGGGTAGAACTGGCAACTTCTTTTCTTACCCGGATTCAATGAAGCGCATTCTCGGTATTCTCGTTCTGTTTATTCTCGTCTATGTCGCCACGGCGATCATGGCGTCGAATCAGGGGGCCGAGTTCCTCTCGGGTTTCACCCAGGAAAACCTGCTGCGCCGCGTCGCCCCGATCGGCATTCTCGGGATCGGGGTTGCTTTCGTGATCATCACGGGCGGAATCGACCTGTCGCTGGGGTCGATGGTCTGCCTGATCGGGGTGGGGGTGGCATGGTTGCTGACCGATGTGGGTTGGTCGATCCCGGTCACGTTGGTGGTGGCCTTTGCGGTCTCGGCGGCGATCGGCTTGTTTCACGGCGCCCTCATCACGAAACTCAACCTTCCTCCGTTTGTGGTTACCCTCTGCGGTTTGTTGATGTATCGCGGGATCACCCGCGGATTTACCCAGGACCAGACGGCCGGATTCGGAACCGGGTTCACCGGACTTCGCCAGCTTTCGAAAGGGGAGATCCCGGTACCGTTCGTCGAGGGTTTTCAATTGCCCGTTCCGTTTGTCCTCATGCTGGTGGTGGGAGTGATCGCGGCCATTTTTCTCAACAAGACGGTGGCGGGTCGACACCTGATGGCGCTCGGCAACAATGAGGAAGCGGCGCGCCTGAGCGGCGTTCGCACGAAAGCGCTGACAATCCTGGCCTACGTGATCTGCTCGGTGCTGGCGGGGCTGGGCGGGTTGTTGCACATTCTCGACGTCGGACTGGAGCAACCGGCGACAGCGGGCAATTTCTTCGAGCTTTTCGCCATCGCGGCGGCGGTGCTGGGCGGGTGCAGTCTGCGTGGCGGGACCGGGACGATCGCGGGAGTGATCATCGGCACCGCGTTGATCCAGTTGCTGCGCCAGATGATCACGATCGTGTTTCCCCGGCAACAGAGCATGGAGTATCTCATGATCGGTGCGGTGCTCCTGATCGGGGTGATCGCCGACGAACTGGTGCGACGGGCGGTGGCAAAACGGAGGGCATCCCGGAACGCGTGATGTCGCGTGGTTTGATGGCGCATTCCGGGCGCTACGTGTATGCGTGCATTGTTCGCCGGTCAGCGCCGATTGAGCTTTTCTCAGCCGCGGAGCATTGTTTTTTTTGAATTCTGCGGCGATCCGATTTCCAATGGACGCTTATGAGTGACTACCCCCTCACTGAAAAGCCGCGATTCCCGATTCTGGCTCTCGTGATCGGCCTGCTATGGGCGGGCCTGATCGGTGCGTTCTGGTATCTCCGGCCGACGGACGGCAAGGAGGTCAGCCATTGGTGGCTCTTTTTCGGCCGCTTCCACCCGCTGATCGTTCATGCTCCGATCGGGCTGATCGTGATCGTGCCGATTCTGGAACTCATCGGGCGCAAGCCGGGCCGCGAGTCGATTCGCGACGCGGTTCCCGTGGTGCTCTGGCTGACGGTGCTTTCCAGCGCGGTCTCCACAGTGATGGGATATCTGCTGATGCTCGGTGAGCCGGACGACAGTGTCCTGATGGAGCGCCATCTCTGGACCGGCCTTGGCTTTGGCGCGCTGATTTTCATCACGCTGATGGTTCGGGGGCGGAAACCGGGATTCTTTTACTCAATCTGCCTGCTGGGTTCCCTCGTTCTGGTCAGTCTGGCCGGACATTTCGGAGGCGCCCTGGTTCATGGCACGACTTACCTGTCCAAGTATGCGCCCGAAGCGCTGAAGCCGTTCATGGACATCGGGTTGGGAGATCATCATTCGGAGACGCCTGAGGGAGGAGAAAAAGCGCCCGAACCGGCCAAGGACGTGCCTTTGGAAGAGCGGATCGTTTTCACTGATTTCGTCATGCCGATCATGGAGGCGAAGTGCAACGAGTGTCACAATGCGGACAAGACCAAGGGCAAGCTGCGCCTGGATACCTACGAGGTCATGATGGCCGGAGCGGAGGGGGCGGACTACCCGAATGTGGAGCCTGGCGATTCCGAGGCGAGCGAGTTGGTCTATCGCGTGGTGCTGCCTTCGGATGACGACGACTTCATGCCGCCGGATGGCAAGGAGGCGATGACGCCCGAAGAGATCGCCGTGGTGCGCTGGTGGATCGATCAGGGCGCCAAGGCCGATGCGAAGGTGGCCGATCTGAAACCAGACGACGCCATGACCGCGAACCTGGTCACGGTCTTCGGCGTGCATGAAGCCAGCGCGGAAAAATCGGCCGCCGGTGCTGCTGGCGCGGAGGCTTCGGCCGGTGCTGACGGGGGATGGGAGAGCCTGAGCCCCGAAGAACAACAGGAGCGGACGAACGAAGTGCTGGCGGCCGCCGAGCATTTTCACTTTTCCGTCATGCCCATCTCCGCCGAAGACGACCGCCTGAAAGTCAACGTGGTGAACGCTTCGGGGGAATTCGGCAACGAGCAACTCGCCACGCTGGAACCCGTCGCCGAACGGGTGGTCTGGCTCGACATCGGCAACAGTCAGGTGGACGACGCGGGCCTCGACTCGGTCGCCAGGATGCCGAATCTGGAGCGCCTGCACCTGGAAAACACCAAGGTGACCGACGCCGGGATCGCCAAGCTGGCCGGACTCGCGAATCTCCAATATCTCAATCTCTACGGCACCGAAGTCACGGCGGCGATTTTCCAACCGCTCGCCAATGCGCGGAACCTGAAAAAACTTTTCCTGTGGCAGACGAAGGTCGATCCCGCGGAAGCTCGGTCCTTTCAACGCAGCATGAGTCTCGAGGTCAATATCGGGACCGAACTCGCGACGGCGGCCCAGCCGGAGACTCCCGCTGAAGAAAAGGCCGCACCGGCGGAAGCGCCCCAAGCGCCCGCTCCCGTCGCCGAAAAGAAACCCGAACCGGAGAAAAAACCGGCGGACAAGAAGCCGGCCGAGGCAAAGACGCCGGCTGCGAAACCTGTGACGAAGAAGGAGGAACCGAAGAAGCCCGAACCGGCGCCGGCCTCCAAAACTCCGCCCAAGCAACCAACGCCTCCGAAGGCGGATGTTCCC
>JAGRPB010000050.1 GCA_020439945.1 Verrucomicrobiia bacterium | reverse complement strand
CGTTGACTGAATGATGAAATCGGAAAGTTGCCGATTCCAAGAACAACCACCGCGAGAATCGCGGGAAATCCTTTCGATGACCTCACTTGGGAAGAATAGGCATCTTCGTCAGAAGCGCACAAGCTTGAACCGGAAGGGATTCGATCGAAGTCAATTTGCGATTCATCGTGTCCTTTCCGCCTCACTGCCACCTCCCCCGGATCACAGTCCGGCCGCTTTCTTCTCCTCCTCCGCCAGGGCTTCGGCCGTTTCCTTGGGAACGGGCTTTTCTTCGGCATCGTAGACCGGTTTGCCGGCATCCACCCAGGAGGAATAGCCAAACGAAAGCCAGAAAACATCGAGGAATCCCATCTCCCGTACTCTGAGGATGCCGTTGAAGGTTTCCGGATTCAGATCGCCGTAGCCGAAAACCTTCGTCTTTCGGTCCAGCGGTTCCAGATAGGCATTCAGTTGGTCCGAAGACGAGGGAAGATTGACCGCGCCCCTTAGATGCGCCGCCGCATAAGTTTCTGGCGCGCGCATGTCCAGGATGAGGAGATCGCGGTTGTTTTTGATCAGGCTGTCCGCCTGCTCGGTGCCGATCTGATAGAATAGCGCCATGTTGTGCGGATCTGTCGGCGGGATTTCCCCCGGGTTCGGGGCGTCCGACATCAATTCCAACTGCTTGTTGCAGCCGGTCGCCAGCCACAGTGCCAGCGGCACCAGGAAAAACGTTGTGCATCGGCGAACCGCCGCCGGGAAACAGGTCTGACCCCTCATTCCCGCCACCGTAACGGCGAAGCGGCTCGCATCAAGCCGGATAGTTGGCCTCCAACCAGTCGCACATCGGTTCCAGTGACGTCCAGTCGGGCAGCGTTTTCACTCCGAAACCGGGAACCTGGAGGGAAGCGCATGACACGGCGCCATCGACGATATTGAGAAAGACTTCGCCATTCCGTTTCACGTAGAGATCGGGATGATCGCGGACGGCGGCCGCTTTTTCTTCCGGCGTCAGGTGGGAAAGGCCGTAGGCGTAGTGGTGGCCGTTGCGTTCGCAGTGTTCGATGCCGAGCACGCCCAGCGCCGCGAAATCCTGTTGCAGTGGCACGACGGGCATCAGCGAAAGATCCTCGGCGGAGAGAAACGCCTCGCGTTCGTCGCGCTCTTCAAACATCCCGCAAAGGGCATGGTTCATGAGCGACTTGAAGAAGCCTTTGCAGTTCTTGTGCGAGGTCCCTGCGTAGCCGATCTCACGGGCGCGGCGGAAGGCGTCCAGGGTGCCGTCGGCTTCATCGATGATGAGCGGTTTTTTCCGGCTGATTCGTTCGATCCAGGGTTTCGATTTCGGATCGAAGGTCAGCTGGCGGGTCAGCGGTTGCTCGATGAACAGCAGGTGATCGAAAAGGCCGGGTGCTTCCACGGCGAGCCGATCCACGAAATCCGCGAAGGCACCGAGATCTTCGTAGGCTTCATTCCCGTCCAGGGTCAGGGCGGTCTCCGGAGATTTCGGGATGACCTCCCAGATCCGACGGAGGCGGGCGATATCGGCGTCCGCGTTGCCCGAGATCTTGACCTTGAAAAAACGGAGCCCGTCCCGCTGCGCGTATTCCTCGAGGGTTTCCGGTTCGCCATCGTTGACACGTTCGTCGAGATCGGCGGCGGTGAGGGCGTCCTTCAGACCGACGGTGTGGCGGATAAAAAATCGTGTCCGGGGGCGGGGCGGGAGATTCGCAGCCAGGTCGTAGTTTTCCAGTTCCGGATGAACCGCGCCGGGCCGGAAACCGAGTTGACCCTGTTGAATGGCGGACCAAAGAGGGTTGGATTCCGCCCGGCAGACGGCATCGATCGCCGCGCGCTCGATGAAGGCGGAAGCGTAGCTGGCCGACAAGGTTTCGTGACCGGCTTCGGCGCCGATTTTCTGAATCACGTGGTAGCGATCCAGCCAATGATCGAACACGGAGTCGAAGGCCGGGCTCTCCAGCCACGCATCGCGGGCGGATTCCAGCAGGCTCACGAGGTGGCGCAGCTTGGCCTGCGGCTCGATATCGGGGCGCTTGTCGAGCCAACCGTAGCTGGGCCGGTCGCCCGAGCAGCCGGTCACGCTGCGGCCGTCGGCCGTTCTCAGCACCAGCCGGCACAAACCATAGGCGTCGGGACGGCGAGGGACCTTGAGTTTTCCGATCGAGAAGCCGATCCGGTCTGGCGGCAGGCGCCGGATGAACAGTTCGATCGATTCAACTCGGTAGCGCATCCGGTCAGTCGGTCAGGATTTCGGTGAGGACTCGGCCCTCGGTGTCATTCATTTCCACGCCGAGCAATTTTGCGATGGTGGGAGCGACATCGGTGTTGCTGATCTGATCGAGCGTTGTGCCCGCCTTGATGCCGGCGCCCGCAGCCACGAAGTTCGCCCCCATCAGCGGGTGAAAAGGCGAGTAACCGTGCGAACCTTTGGGGCCATCGGTTTCCGTGATGATGGCATCGCCGTCGTCCTTGCCGGAGAACGAGTAGCCATCGGCCGCGCCGAGCATGAGATCGGGCTCGCGGGGATCGACTTCCGGCAGGCGGTGACCGAATTTGGCAAACTGGTCCGGGCCGATGACGACCTCGACGCCTTCCACCGTCGCGAAGCGCGCGGCGAGCTTTTCGCGAATGGCGTCACGGTTTTCCTGATCGAGGATGTAGATGAAACAGCCGCCGCCTTGAGAAAGCGCGTAGGCTTGCTGTTTCAGCTTCAGGCCCTGGCCCTCGCGGAAGCCTTCCTGGCGCAGGACGACGTTGGGCAGGATCTCTTTCGTGTAGGTGATGAAGCCGTGATCGGCGCAGATGAAGAAGGTGGTGCTGTCTTTCAGGCCGGCCTGCTCGGTGGCATCGATCAGTTCGCGAATGCAACGATCGGAATCGGAGACTGCCCAGTAGGCTTCCTCCGACTGGCGGCCGGTGGCGTGCTCGAGCGCGTCCACGCTGACGAGGTGCAGGGCCAGAAAGTTCGGCTGGTGCGTGGTGATGAGATGCTTTGCGATGTTCGTGTACATCCAGTCGCGCATCGGTTTGCCGGAATTGCCCGCCTTGCACCACTCGTTCTGTTTCCAGTAGGGGATGGCGTTTTCCTTCAACTCCGCGAGCAGGCTCGGCGTGCTGGCGTTTTCGAAAATGGTCTGGTCGAAGACATCGGGCACCTGCCAGTCCAGCGTCGGCGCATTCCGGCTGGCGGGCCAGCAGACGCCGGCGGTTTTCAAGCCCGCTTCGTGGACGACATCGTAAACGGTGGGCGAACGCACGATCTCGACTTTGTCGAAAAGCGGGTCAGGGATCAGGGGAACGGTCTTGAGCGTTTCGCGGTCGAAGAAATTGTTGCCGAGGACGCCGTGGCGTCCGGGGTGGACGCCGGTCACCAGCGTGGTGTGATTCGGCCAGGTAACCGTGGGATAGGAGCACACCATCCGCTTGGCCCGTGCGCCCTGCGCGGCGAGTTCGCGGATTGTCGGCATGGACGCCTTGGGATCGTCGAAGTAGTAGCTGGCCAGGCCATCCACCGACACGAGGATGACGTGACGATCGGATTTGGGTTCGGCGTGGAGACCAGCGAGCAGGAACCCGGCGAGGGCGAGGGAAACGAAGAGGGCTTTCATTCGGGGAAGGATAGAGTTCCCAAAGAAATAACAGGACGAGTCGTTTCCTGAAAGCGGCGAAGCTGGCGTGTTGACGCCGAGAGAGAAACGAAAAAAGAGCAGACCGATTCGAGAAGCTCTGTGCTAGGCTTCGAACATGATTTCCGAAAGCTCCCCATTTTCCCGTCGCCGTTTTCTCGAGTCCGCGGCCGCCCTGACTGCGGGCGGTTTTGGCGCATCCGCACTCGCGGTGACCGAACCGTACACCCGGGTTGGCCAGGCACGGCTTCGCCTCGGATTGGCGGCCTATTCGTTCCGCAATTATTTCAAGACGATGCGCGGCAAGCCCAATGAAAAAGTGCCGGCAGAGGACCAGATCGAGATGACCGATTTCATCCGCTTCTGTGCCGAACACAACTGCGGTGGCGCGGAATTGACCAGCTATTTCTTCGATCCCGACGTCAGCGATGCCTACCTGGCCGAGTGTCGTCATCTCGCCCACGTCTGTGGAATCGAGATCAGCGGCACCGCGGTCGGCAATAATTTCTCCTACCCGAAGGGCGCCCCCGAGCGGGCGGAGCAGATGACCTACGTGAAAGACTGGATCGACAAGGCATCGATCCTCGGCGCGCCTCACATCCGGGTGTTTGCCGGCAAGCATCCGGAAGGCGTCGGCGAGGACGAGGCGGAGAAGAACGCCTCGGAAGCACTCGAGGAGGCGGCGGCCTACGCGGGCAGCAAAGGCATTTTCCTGGGCATCGAAAACCACGACTCGATCGGGACGGCGGATCGTCTGCTGCGGATCGTGAAAAACGTCAAAAGTCCCTGGGTAGGCGTGAACCTCGACACCGGGAACTTCCGGGCGGAAGATCCCTATCCCGACATCGAGGCCACCGCGCCCTATGCGGTCAACGTGCAGGTAAAGGTCGCCCTGAAATACGGAGGAGAAACCAGGGCCGCCGATCTGGAGCGGATCGGAAAGATTCTTCACGACACCGGCTATCAGGGCTACGTGACACTGGAATACGAGGAGAACGACAATCCGTTCGAATCGGTGCCACCGGTGCTCGATCGGATGCGGAAGTTCTGCGACTGCTGAGAAAATGGTGGGCCATTCACAAGGAAAGGAACGACCGCAATGGCGGCTCAGAATGGCGTTGAAATCAGGCGCCCATTTTGAGTGAGTGGTGGCATGCGCCTCAAGTCCCTCCTATTCCTTCTCGCGCCGTTTCTGGTTTTCGCGGTTTCGAATTCCTCCGCGGCGACCGCGGAGAAACCGAACATCATTTTCATCCTCGCCGACGATCTGGGTTACGGTGATCTCGGGTGCTTCGGGCAGACCACGCTGGCGACGCCGAACCTGGACCGAATGGCGGCGGAAGGGTTGAAGTTCACTCGTCACTACGCGGGATCGACCGTGTGCGCCCCATCGCGTTGCGTGCTGATGACCGGACTCCACACCGGCCACTGTACGGTGCGAGGCAACGGTCCGGGACAGTTGAAAGACGAAGACGTGACCATCGCGGAAGTCATGAGGGAAGCCGGCTACGCGACGGGCTGCTTCGGCAAGTGGGGCATCGGGAGCCCGCCTCCGCGCGACGATCCCAACCGGCAGGGGTTCGACGAGTTCTATGGTTACGCCAACATGTACCACGCCCACAATTTCTATCCGCCCTTTCTCATTCGGAACGGTCAGCTGGAACGCCTGGAGAACGTCACCAAGGAGGAGTGGCTCATCGATGGCCGGGAAGAGGGAGGCCCCAAGGAAGGCGCGGGAGTCGCCAAGGTGAAGAAGCAGTATGCGCCGGACCTGATCGTGGAGGAGGTGCTCAAGTTCATCGACCGGCACCGGGACGGTCCGTTTTTTCTGTATCACGCGTTGAACGTTCCCCACGCGAACAACGAGGGCGGCAACGACAAGGAACAGCAGGACGGGATGGAGGTGCCGGACTACGGGAAGTTTGCGGCAAAAGATTGGCCGAACCCCGAGAAGGGGTTCGCTTCGATGATTCGGAACATCGACCGGGATGTCGGCCGGGTGCTCGACAAGCTGAAGGAACTCGGCATCGCCGAAAACACGCTGGTGATTTTCTCCAGCGACAACGGTCCGCACCAGGAAGGAAAGCACCAGATGGAGTTCTTCGATTCGAATGATTCCCTGCGCGGCATGAAACGCGATCTCTACGAAGGAGGCGTGCGCGAACCGACCATCGCCTGGTGGCCGGGGCAGATCGAAAGCGGACGGACCACGGATCACCTCAGTGGTTTCCAGGACTGGCTTCCGACTCTCGCCGAGGTGGCCGGACTGCCACCGAGAGAGGGTCTGGATGGCGTTTCCATGGCGGGCCTGTTGACCGGTGAGGGAGGACACGGAAAGCACGATTTTCTCTACTGGGAATTCCTGGAGCGTGGCGGTTCGCGAGCCGTGGTGACGACCCGCTGGAAAGCGGTGCGGCTGAACACGGACAAGGATCCAAATGGCCCGGTCGAACTCTATGATCTCGAGAACGATCCGGCGGAGGAAAAGAATGTGGCGGACCAGTTTCCGGAAGTGGTCGAGGCGCTGGAAAGTCACCTGGCCGCGTCGCATTCGGAACCGTAAGTCGCACTCCCACGCGCTTTTGCGGTCATGTTCTCGTAATTTTTCTCGTCATCGCGGGAGATTCCCGATAGGCTGCTCGGCCATGAGACAAATCTCCCTGGCAATTCTGCTGATGGTGAGTTGGCCGGTCGCCATCACGATGGCCGAAGAGGAATCGGAAAATTGGAAGCCCTTGTTCGACGGGAAATCGCTGGAAGGTTGGAAGCAGCGAGGCGGGGAAGCAAAGTATCGCGTCGAGAATGAAACGATCGTGGGTACGACCGTTCCCAAGACTCCCAATTCGTTTCTTTGCACCGAAAAGGATTACGGCGATTTCGCCCTCGAATTTGAGTTCAAGGTGGATCCCCACATGAACTCCGGTGTGCAGTTCCGTTCGCAGAGTCTGCCCGACTACAAGAATGGACAGGTCCACGGCTACCAGTGCGAGATCGATCCCTCGGATCGCGGTTGGACGGCCGGGATCTACGATGAGGGACGCCGTGGCTGGCTGAATGACCTGACCGAAAATCGTGACGCCCGTTACGCGTTCCACCAGTTGGAGTGGAATCACGTCCGGATCGAGGCGATCGGCGATCGGTTGCGCACCTGGCTCAATGGCGTGCCGGCGGCGGATTTGAGAGACGACATGACCGCCAGGGGATTCATCGCCCTGCAGGTTCATGGCGTTGGGGAGAATGACGAGGCGATGGAGGTGAGCTGGCGAAACCTCCGGATCAATGAATCGCCCAAACCGTCTCCCGAAGTCGCGGAAGACGATCCGATTCCCTCCGGGTCGGTGGTTCCCGAGCAACCTGAGATCCGGAAACTGGCCGAGGGCTTCAAATTCACGGAGGGCCCGGCGCTGGGGCCGAATGGGAAGATTTTCTTCAACGACATCCCCAACGAACGCACCCACGTCTACGATCCGGAGACCGGGAAGACGCGGGTTTTTCGCGCGGCCACGGGACGGGCGAACGGACTTTTCTGGACGCCAGCTCAGGCGATGGTGGCGTGTGAGGGGGGCAATCGCCGGCTGACGCGGATCTGCGCGTCAGGGGAGGTGAAAGTGCTGGCCTCGGAATTTGACGGCAAACGATTCAACAGCCCGAACGATCTCGTCATCGATCCCTTCGGAGGCATCTATTTCACCGACCCGCACTACGGCAATGACAAGACCGGGTTGGAGATGGAGGTGGAGGGGGTTTACTACCTCGATCGAAAAAGCAGGATCACGCGGGTGGCGGACAACCTGACGAAGCCGAACGGACTGATCCTCTCGCCGGACAACCGGATTCTCTACATCGCCGACCCCGGTGCCGAGACGATCTGGGCCTACGACGTGACCGGCGAAGGCAAGATCGAGAACCAACGAAAATTCGCCGCCGTCGGCAGCGATGGGATGACGATCGACACCGCCGGGAATGTCTATTGCACGTGGAAAGGCGAAGTCTGGATCTTCGATCCTTCCGGCAAGGAGGCGGGGAGAATCGCTTTTCCCGAGGGGCCGGCCAATTGCCTTCTGGTGGGGCCGACGCTCTACGTCACGGCCCGCATGGGCTTTTACGCGGTCGATCTCAACGCCCGCGGCTTGCGCCCGTGAGGGGTCAGAAATCGCTTCCGGGAAGGAAGCACATCAAAACTGCTGCCGCATCGCGTCGCTGTGCATCTGCTGGATGCGTCCCTGCGTTCTCAGGGGATCGGGATCGGCATAGTCGGCGCCAGCGTTGGGATCAAAATCAGAGGCGCAACTGCTCAGGAAGACTCCGGTGACGATCAGGAAAAAGAAGGCGGCGATTTTCATGATGTGACCACTACAGCGCGCCGACGCGACGATGGCAAGTGGAAAGCGATGGCGCCGCCACGGAGAACGAGGGAGGGAATTCTGATCACGCCTTTTTCGTTTTCACCCGTCGTTTCCGGTCGGGAAACAGGGTCCGGCAGATCTCGCAGACGGTGCCGTCGCAGCCGCGCGCGGTGCAATGCTGCCGACCGTAGTAGATGATTTGCAGGTGGAGCCGATTCCACTCCGATTCGGGGAAAAGTCGCTTCAGGTCGCGCTCGGTCTGGACGACGTTCTTCCCGGAGGTCAGCTTCCAGCGTTGGGCCAACCGATAGATGTGCGTGTCGACGGGAAATGCCGGATGCCCGAAGGCCTGGCTCATCACCACGGAGGCGGTCTTGTGTCCGACTCCCGGCAGTGCCTCCAGTTCGTCGAAGGTTTCTGGAACCGCGCCGCCGTGCTTTTCGATCAGGATCTTCGACAGACCCGAGATGGCCTTGGCTTTCTGGGGCGAAAGTCCGCAGGGACGAATGATCTGTTGAATCTGCTCGATCGGGAGCTCGGCCATGACCTGGGGCGTGTCGGCCTTGGCGAACAGGTGCGGCGTCACCTGGTTGACCCGCTCGTCGGTGCATTGCGCGGAGAGCAGCACCGCGATCAGGAGGGTGAACGCGTCCCGATGATCCAGCGGGATCGGTGTTTCCGGATAGAGTTCCTCGAGCCGGCGGTCGACGAAGGCGGCGCGTTCGGCTTTGGTCATGAGGGCGAAGCCGCAGGGACCGTCTCTCCGGAGCTGCGGAGTGCGAGATCAGGCGCGGAAACCGTCCCGAAGCTGGGCCGGGATCTTGTCGATCTTTTCCTCGATGTTGCGGAGCATCCGGCGGACGTGATCGGCGTCGGGCTTGTTCTTGCGACCTTCGAGGATGCGCTTGCTCTCTTCAAAGCTGCCCCATTCCAGCACTTCGATGCCGACATCGCGTGCACCCCACTGGTTCATGTAGTTGGAATCGGGTTTGTAGAGATCGATCGTGTCGGTGCCCACCAGCGCGCGGCCGTAGTCGTCCACCACGTATTCGTAGGGAAGTCCCTTGATCTTGAAACGGGTTCCGACCGGGTAGCGCGACCAGTCGGCGGCGGCGCTGCGAACCGTGCCGTATTTCAGATTCTCACCCGTCGCGGTCTTCGCCCCGTATTGAACATGGTCGGCCTCGTAGTGGGTGTAGGCGGTCGTCTTGACCACGAACTGATTCGGAATCGTGTAGCCGAGATCCTGCGCCGACTCGAGGGTCGAGGTTGCGCTGGGGACGGAGGAATACGCCGGGGCCGCCGAAGGCATCGGCGTGGATGGTGAAGTCTGCACCGGGGCGAGCATCGCGGGAGCGGCGACGGTTTCTCCGGCCGCCTGGGCTCGAGCCATCGCCACCACCGGATCCGAGTCACTGATCACCGGCGTCGGGGTGGGGGTACTGGCGGGAGCCTGGGTTGGCCGGGCGGAACTGGACTGAGCCGCGGCCATCGTGGTGGGGACGTCCGGGCGACTCTCTGATTCGACATCCTTGTTGCCAAAGGCGCTCAGCCGGAAATCACCGAACTGCGCAAGATTACGCTGTGACTGGCAGCTCGTGCCCAAAAGACCGAGCAACGCCGTGGTAATGATCAGGGAAGAAATTTTCATCTCAAGAAGCGGCACTTCGTCACATCCCCCAAATTTTCGTGACAAAAGATACCTTTTAATTCAAGAAACTGCAATTTTAATAATTTCTATACAACGTAAAACCCTGCTTTGGCGTGAGGTTTACAAAAGAAAACACTGAGAGTCAACTGATTTGAAAGCTTGAATCTCAATCCTGTCGAGATCGTGCAATCCGTGCGAGAGATTTTCTCAATGATGCAGTATGTAGCGTTCCCGGAAAATGGCGGGGACGAAATCCAGATCGCTGGCTTCTCTCACCGCAATGGCAATCTGGAAATCCATCACGTCCTTCGGCACCGGGTTCTGATATTCGTCGAGGCAGTCCCTCAGCGCTTCGACCGCGTCCACCTCCCGGGTTTTCGCGATTCGATACGTTTTGATTGCCAGGGATTCCGCGGCACCGGGCGTGACGAGCTCCGGAATCAGGTCCAGCAGCGCGTCCGGTGGGTCCTTTGGCAGGTCCAGGTGGTATCGCTTTCCCAGCGCGCGAATCAGTTGATAGCCCTCGGTCCGATCGTGCGACGGAAAAAGCGGGATCTTCACGTCGACCCGGCCCGGTCGCTTCAGATCCACCTCGATCAGGTCGGGGCGGCTCGACGCCAGGATCCAGAGAATGCGCCCCCGGTTTCGGGTGTCGGACATCTCCTTGGCCATCATCGAATAGACCCGGCCCGAGATTCCCGAATCGTTCGAGCCCGCGTCCCGACTCCCGAGTGCCTGATCCGCTTCATCGATAAAGACAATGCAGCGTCCCAGGGCATGAAGCAGATGAAAAATCTTCTCCAGATTGCCCTCCGTGCTCCCGACCCATCGATCGCGGAAGTTTTTCATCTTCACCACTGGGACTCCCGCTTCGCCGGCGAGGCATTCCACCAGATAGGTCTTGCCCGTTCCGACCGGTCCGCAGAGCAGGTAGCCCATCGGCATCGCCTCGAGATCGTTCTGCCGCCAGAGATCGATGTCCTGCCGCATCCAGGTTTTCACCGCCTCGCTGCCGAGCACATCGTCGAGCGTTCGCGTCGGTTCCAGGAACTCGATCAGGCCCTGGGCATCTTTTTCGACGAGGTCCTTTTTCAGATCCGACAGGTCCGACTCGATCAGCGCTTCGCCGGAAAATTCCCGCGTTTTCAGCAACGACTCGATCGAACTCAGCGTCGCCCCGGCCAAGCGGCCCGCTGGGAGTTCAGGTGCTCCCGAGAAATTCGCCAAGGCCTTCGGATATCGATTCTCAAAGAAACTGAAGGCATCCAACAACTCGGCGGCGTCCGGCATCTCGATCTCGATCTGCGAAGTCCGTGAATTGGTGGCTAGGAGAGGATGAAGATCGTTGAGGTTTTCCGTCAACAGGAAGACCGCCAGATTCTGCTCCAGAAAATGCGTCTCCCGCGACCAGGCGCGAACCACCGAAGCGATGGCCGAAAGCTGGTAGTTCAGCCCATTCGGCGTGCGCGGAAAGATGAGGTCGGCCGCTTTGAGAACGAAGGCGATGTGAAAATTCCGGCCCGCCAGTGGCCTTGCCTCCTCGGCGATGATTTCCGGTCCGGTCGGGTCGGCTGGCTTGGGAGAGTTCGGCTTCAGATTTCGCAGGTTGATGAGGAAACGGAGAAAATAGTCCAGATAGGCAACAGCCTTGGCCGGCTCGCCCGGAAGATCGTCAGCCGGGCGCAGTTGACGGAACAGCTCGTTGCCGCGTTCGATCCGGAGTCCGGCCCCAAGCTCATAGCTCAGCACCAGGTCGAATTTTCGCAGCTGATGCTCGACCAGGAAATCCGGCAGGTTCCCGATCGCGACCGGCGATGCCGATTCCTCGGCTCCCGGCAACAGGAGCCGATCCTGCACGTTCCCGAACAGCAGGAACTGATTCGCCGCCCCGCTGAGGTAGTGGGTGCGGATGGCTTCGGACCAGCGGGGAGTTGTCATGGAATCAAGTCTCGGGATGGACTTCGTGGCGCGTTCATCAAACGATGTGTGAGTCGAAGAAGGAACCACAAAACGACGATCGCCACGCCGAGAAACCAGAAGTGGATCTTGAGAGTCCAGGGGCCCGCAGAAATCGGGGGTTGAAGAAGGGGAGAAGCGGAGGCCCAGAGTCGGAATTCCGCCCCGGTCTCGATGATTCGATCGATCGACTCCGCGTCCAGGGGAGTGTCTGGGGAAACTCCATAGTAGATCTCCGTGAAGAATCCGAATTTCGGAAGGAAGGGGTCGAGCGAATCCACACGCCTGATGAAGATCCCCCCAGGTTCCAGTCCCAATTGGAAAAAACGTCGGAAGGATGTGAGCGATGATCTGGAAGGGCGGTAACCGCCGACAGAGACCCCGACCGTTCGATTCCCATCAACGCAGGAAAGACCGAGGAATAAAAAAGGAATCGATAGCCAGAGAATCAGGCTCCACGCATGGCGGCGGAATCGGAATTCGCTTTCGAGCCGGAACCCTGAATCGAATAACCGGAAAACGGAAGTTCTCACATCGCCTTCTCGTCCTCCGAAGCGGGAGGCGTCGTATCATCACCCTTCGCCTCAGTCGCGGGAGCGTCGCTATCGAGCACGATGCCGGCTTCCGCGGCGAAATCGGCCAGCGCCATTTCCTCGAGCGCGTCCTGCTAGGCTTCCATCACGTCGAGTTCGGAACTGTCGATGCTGTCGCGAGCCACCCGGGCGCGGCCGGCGGCTTTTTCCTTTTCCTCGCGGACCATTTCCTCGAGCCGGTTCAGGGTGTCGCCGGCGCCGCCGATCTCGCTGATCATGCCCGCGGCCATCTCGTTCAATTCCGCCGTGGCCTGGGCGATCTTGGTTTCGTTGATGTCGCGCTTCAGCGATTCGATTTTTTCCTTGGCCGCACTGATGGACAAATCGCGGGCGCGCTTCAGCTCTTCGTAGGTTTTCTCCGCCTCTTCCAGCTGGGCCACGTTTTCCGCGTGATCGGTCTTCAGCTTCTGCAGACGGAGCGCGTATTCGCCCGCCATCTTGCGGTTTCCAGCCTTGAGGTGGGCGGTCGCTTTCGCGGTCAGCTCCTTCAGTTCGCCTTCCTCGCGCTTCACCTGCGACATCAGCCGTTCGCAGAGCGCCGCGTGAGCCGACAGACCTTCGTTGTATTTCGAAATCTGCTTCCTGAGATTCTCTTTTTCCACATCCAGGAGCGCCTCGGGATTCTTTTTCTCAAGCCCCGAAATGAACAGGCCGAAGAAACCGCGGATGAGATTGCCAAGTCGTTGGAACATGAGTCGGTGAATTGAAGTTGGTGGATGAAAAAGCGGAACCGGGCGGGTTTCTGACGCCAGCCGCCACATTCAAGCCTTCGCTACCTCAATTCACAACCTTAAATCGGTGGCGAAATCGACTACAACCGAAGGGATTTTTTGTAGCGCCAGAAACCGGATCGGCGTGCGCCGGCTCATTTGACCCTGTTGAGTCCGTGATCAAACAGGGTCAGGTCAGCCCTTTGAATCATCGCTTTTTGGTCGACGAACTGCGGAAAGCCGTTGCCAGGATCGAGGTGCCGGTGTGAGATAGATGCCACGCCCCCTTTCCCATGGCTCTCTCCTCCGAACAGATTCCCGAAGCGCTCGACGCCCTGCGTTCATTCCTGCGTGGCGAGAAAGCGGATGGTCGGGAACGGCTGGACCTGTCCCGCGATTCGCTGGAGCGACTACGCGCCCTGCCGGAGCGTCTCAGGCAACGACCGTCCGCACCTCCGCCGACTCCCCGATTGGCGGAAACTCCGCCCCATCAAGAATCGACCCCGGAACCGGAGAAGGCGCGAGAAGCGCGACCGGGGGGGCTTCATCCTCCCGGCACCACCAAGGCGGAGAAAATCCGCTGGTTGGCCGAACAGGCGGAGCAATGTCAGGAATGTCGAGGATTGGGCACGCTGCGCGATGTGATGGTGTTCTCGGTCGGAAATCCCGACGCCGACCTGATGTTTGTGGGAGAGGCTCCCGGATTCGAGGAGGAGCGGCAACGCGAGCCCTTCGTGGGACCCGCCGGACAGAAACTGACCGCCATCATCAAGGCCATGGGCCTGCGTCGTCCGGAAGACATCTACATCTCCAACATCGTCAAATTCCGCCCCGCCGACGGCGACCCGCGTTTCCAGGGACAACGGAATCGCAAGCCAACCCCCGTCGAAATGGCCGCGGCGGTAAAATACGTGCTCGCCGAAATCGAGGTGGTGCGGCCCAGGGCCATCGTTGCCCTTGGAGCGACCGCCGCCGAGGGCCTGCTCGGAATCAGTGGATCAATCGCGCGAATGCGGAACCAGTTTCACGACCTGCGCGGCATCCCGGTCATGGTGACCTATCATCCCAGTTACCTGCTGCGCCAGGAGTCGAACAGCCCCGACGGCGGCAAAGCCGACAAGCGCAAGGTATGGGAAGACATGTTGATGGTGATGGAACGCCTGGGCCTGCCCATCAGTGAGAAACAGCGCGGGTATTTCGCGTGAGCATGGTGGGGCAGATTTGCAATCTGCCAATATGGCAAAGGGCGAGAAGGACTATCAGGCGAGTCAATCGCTCACAGCGCTGAATAGGAATTCACCCTCTCGCAAGCCTGCCTTTACAGGATTCTCAGCGATATAGCGGCGAAACCGTTCCAATTGATCGGAATTCCTGACAATGTGATCGAAGTTCTCGTCCAACCAAAACGGGCTACCTGTTTTTCCCAAGCGGAGATTGATCTGCCTTGCCGTATGGCGTTTCCACGATTGAAGAATCGTCGAAAGGAAGTGGGGCGATTGGGGGCAAACGAGAAGATGAACATGGTTCGGCATGATCACGAATGAATCGAGGCGATATCGTTCGCCATCAAAAAAGTGAAATGCATCAGCAACGAGCTTGGCATTCTCGGGGGTTCGAAGCGCGCAATTGCCCAATCCTTGATCGAGCAGTGACTCAATTCTTCTCGTGAAGCGATTTCGAAATTGATCCTGCTTCGCCGCCGGGAGCAATTTGATCTCATCTCGTGACGATAGCCCATGCTGCTTCAGCCAAATCTCTTTCTCATGTGCGATGGTTTCGCGGACGGATTTTGGAAGTGAATCCGCGAGGCGAAATGTCACAAAATAGGTTCGGCCGTTTTGAAACCAGTGAGGCAATCTCCTTCGGCTCCGAGATATTTCGACATCGGGATCGAAGGGGAGGAAATCCACGGTTTTGTTGCCGATTATTTGAAGATGGCAGATTGCAAATCTGCCCCACATTACGGATAAGGCAGATTGCAAATCTGCCCCACATTTCAGATCTCGATCCCGAACCGTTTCAGCACCATCACCATTCCGGCATAGAGGATCATGGTGATGACGCAGCAGACGATCAGGTTGGGCCAGAATGACAGGCCGCGCTTGAGGAGCCAGGGGAAAATCAGGAACATGGGAAGGCTCGGAATCACGAACCAGAAAACACCGGCGGAGTGGGCGGCCAGCTTCTGGGTGCGCGCGTCGGGATCGTCTTTCATGCCATAGAAGATCCAGACGAAGGTGATCAGGGACACCAGCGGCAGGGAAGCGATCAGACTGCCGAGAGCGGGACGGCTGTGACGGATGACCACCTCGTTGACGAGATAGATGATTCCCGCCGAGAGGACGAGTTTGAGAACGAGTAGCATATCAAGATCCAAGGAAAAGCGAGGACTTCGGGAAGTTCAACCCGCCGCCGCGGTCTGCTTGAGCGTTGCCGGCGTTTTCAGATCCTGGGTCGGAATCTCGACCAGGAGTTCCTCGACGATCTGGCGATTCGTCTTGCCGT
The DNA here is from genome assembly GCA_020439945.1 of Verrucomicrobiia bacterium. Taxonomy (GTDB): domain Bacteria; phylum Verrucomicrobiota; class Verrucomicrobiia; order Verrucomicrobiales; family DEV007; genus JAEUHH01. Next base: position 17,750 of record JAGRPB010000050.1, on the reverse strand, counting down.
CGATCCGGGCGTTATATTCGAGAATGATGCGGTGCTGAATCACGGGAACGGCCACGGCTTTCACGTCTTCGAAGGACGCGTTGATCCGCCCTCCCATGAGCGCTCGAGCCTTGGCCGCCGAGGCGAGACTCAACGCCGCGCGAGGGCTGGCGCCGAACTTGATGCCCTCGGCGGTTTTCGACTGTCCGGAGTGGGTGCCATCCACGAGCCGGGCGATGTAGTTGGCGACGACATCGGGCAAGTAGATCTTGCGGACGTCCTCCATGATGGCCTGGAGCGTCGCCGAATCCATGACGGACTCGAGTTCCGGTTCCACGCCGAGTTCGCGTTGGTTCACGATTCGCTCGAGGGTGGCGGCGTTGTTCCGCGTGACTTCGAGTTTGAAAAGAAACCGGTCGAGCTGGGCCTCGGGCAGCGGGTAGGTGCCTTCAAGTTCGATGGGGTTCTGGGTGGCCAGCACGAAAAACGGTTGGGGCAGGGTATGCGTGTCTCCGAGTACCGTGACCCGGCGCTCCTGCATGGCTTCGAGCAGGGCGGACTGGGTTTTGGGTGATGCCCGATTGATTTCGTCGGCCAGCACGAGATTGGCGAAAAGCGGTCCGGGCTGGAAAACGAATTTTCGTCCCTCTGGCGTTTCCTGTAGCACCGGGTTTCCCGTGATGTCGCCGGGCAACAGGTCGGGGGTGAACTGGATGCGCTTCGTTTCGAGTTGGAGCGCCTTCGAAAGTCCTTTCACCAGTTCGGTCTTGCCGAGGCCAGGCAGTCCTTCGAGCAGGAGGTGTCCCCGGGCCAGCAGGCCGGTCAGGGTGAGTTCGACGAGCGTTTCCTGCCCGAAGAGAATGGTGTTCAGCGCGTCGCGTAACTTCGCGATTTCTTTGGCGCGTTCCTGGGTAACCGCTTCGTCGAGAGCCATAGCGCGCACTGTCGCGAATTTTCGAGGCGGTGGCAATCCGATACTGTCGTCGGATGATCCGGAATCGTCAGGTGGCGCCGGGAACGGAATCCGTCACCTCACTTGAAGTAGCGTTTCAGGACGGCTTTCTCCGAGGGCATCAGCGCCTCCTTCCACACCGTGTCACCGCCCTGGCCCATTGAATTTACCTGTCCGCCCTGCTGAACGCCGGCGGGTTTCTTGTCGAGATCGTATTCGGATATGCCCACGCCCAACACGGCTCCGGGAGACGCCCGTCTCGGATCCAGATTTGAGACGCCCTCGATGTGGTTGGTTCCGATGTCGGTCTCGTTGTCGCTCAGGAAAAGGGGTGCCGGTCCCGGACCTCGATTGATTCCCGGTTTGCCGCGTCGCTGCTGCTGGAGGAGGGCGAGGAATGCCGCGTCGCCCAGTTCCAGTTCCGCGAGGGCGTCGCCATCGCCCTGGGTTTTTCCGAAGGCCTCGGCGCCGCGTTTCAGCGCCTGTCTGAGAGCGTCGATCTGTTCCTGGGTCATCTGCGCCAGCTGCATCTGCTGTAGTTGCCCCGGCGTCATTTGCTGGAGCGCCTTCATCATTTCCGGCGTCAGCTTCAAATCTCCCAGCTGTCCATTCTGCAATGCTTCAGCCAGGTTGCCGTCCTTGATGGCCTCGGCCAGCTTCTGCTGCTCCTCCTGCGAAAGCTGCGACAGCGCGCTCTTCATGACCTCGTTCATCTCGGCCTCGGAGAGCTGCGAGAGGTCGAGTTGTTTCAGTGAATCGAGCAGATCCGGATTCAGTGGCAGACCGCTGAGGGCCAGATCCTGGATCGCCTGGTCGTATTCCTCCATCAACTGGTCGCGCGTTTCCTCGCTGAGTTGGGACCCGTAATTCTGCAGGGCGTTCAGGTCTCGCTCGGCGGTGGCCATTTCCGCGCCCGCTTTCTGGATCTGCTGTTGCAGGGACTGCTTGAGCGTGTCGGTTGCCTCCAGGCTGCTGTGGCTGAACCAATCCTGCTCCGGCTGGCGCCGCAACTGCTCGATCTTTTCCTCGACCTCACGGAGCCCCTCTTCCTCGATCAGGTTTTCCTCTTCCAGCAGTTCCATCCACTCCTCCATCTGTGCCCAGGCCAGCGGCTCGGAGGGGGGAGGTTTGGGAGCGGAAACGGTGGAAATGGGAATGAAGATCGCGGCGACCACGGCCATCGCCGCGATGCCGATCGGGGCGAGCACCCGGGGCCAGTTCCACACCAAGCCGTCATCCAAAGCGGCGTCGTCCGCGGGTGAATCGGGCCATTTTCCGATGCCCCGGTCGGCGGTGGTCAGGGCGTTCTTCAGATGCAGCCGTTCCTCCAGCCGCACCAGTCCCGCCTTCTCATCGAGAAAATTCCGGCGCGCCATCCACCAGGCGACCAGGGCCACGGCCAACAGGGCTCCGATCGCGGCCATGCCGAGTGCCAGATTGTTCGCGATCGGAAGCGCCCGCGACCGCAGGATCAGGATCGCCGCCGCCAGCCCGATGCCGGTGACGATGAGCAAGGGCGAGAATCGTTCCAGCCACCATCCCGCGTTGATCTTGCGGACCACGCGACGAGCCAGAGATCGCCAGGCCCGGGCGGATGGAGACGTTTCATTCATCGTGGTCAAAGGCTAACAGAAGCACCGAGTCCCGGCAACCTTTCCCGAATCGCCTTCCGGCGAAAACTGTTTCGGATTCCTCGTTGCGTTGGGGCGGGGAGAGCGTGCATCTTGGTGGCCGGTTCATGAGTTGGAAACTGGGAGGAAAACGCACGAGTGGAGCCGGATCCCAAAAGACCGGGGGCGGTTGCCTCATTGTGTTCGGGCTCTTCTTCGGGGGCATGGGCTTGATGTTTTTCGTCTTCATATTCCGCCAGTTTCTGGCCGAGGCGGAAACCTACCGCTGGGAGGAAGTGCCCTGCGAGATCGTTCGCTGCGAGATTGCCGCCGACAGCGGTCGGGATGATCCCTTTCAGTTGGAGACGAGCTATCGCTATCGCTTTCAGGGAAATCGCCTCACGTCCGACCGCTATTCCCTTCAGCCGAAAAAATCGGGGGAATACGAAAAGCTCGCCCTGCTGCGAAAGGACCTCCTCGAAAATCCGGCGCCGATCTGTTTCGTGAATCCCGACGCGCCGAGCGAAGCCGTTCTCCGGAGAAGCGCGGTTTCGGCCGGCTTGTTTTCGTTTTTTCCCCTGATCTTCGTCGCCATCGGCGGCGGCATTGTCTGGTTCGGCATTGCTTCCCTGAGAAAGGAGAAAGCCGAGAAGCGCTCCACCGGAACCCAGTCGATCTCGGCCGCCGGGAACCGTTCGAAGAAAGGAAGCTGGATGGCCGGGGCGATCGTGGGCGCGGTTTTTGCCGCCATCGGACTCGCTATTCTGATCCCGGTCGGTTTGGGGCCGATCCAGCGCATGCTGAGTTCGCGCGGTTGGGTCGAAACCCCGTGCAAGGTGATCTGGAGCCGCGTGCAGAGCCACGACAGCGACGATGGCACCACCTACAGCGTCGATATCTTCTACGAATACGAGTTCGCCGGGCAGACGCACCGCTCGAATCGCTACGAAGCCATGGGCGGCTCGTCGTCGGGCTACGAGGGAAAGAGAGAAATTGTGAATCGATACCCGGCCGGAACTCAGCAGGTATGTTATGTCAATCCCGACGTGCCTGAACAGGCAATGCTGCGGCCCGGGGTTTCGGCATGGGCTTTGATCGGGCTGTTGCCGCTGGTCTTTTTCGCACTCGGCCTTTTCATCCTCATGGCTTCGCTCAAGGCGAGGAAAAAGAGTCACTATGGGATCGATCGTGAGATGGTGCGGGCGCTCGAACCGTCCGATGGCGTGACTGATTTCCAGCGAAGAGACGACGAGGGCAGCGAAGGTCCGGTCGTGTTGAAGCCCCACGCCAGTCGCTGGGTGAAGCTGGGCGGCATCCTGTTTTTCACCCTCCTCTGGAACGGCATCGTTTCGGTGTTCGTCGTGCAGGTTGTCAAAGGCTGGCAGGCCGGACGCGGCGAGATTTTCCTCACCCTGTTCATGATCCCGTTTGTGCTCGTGGGGATCGGCGTATTGGCGGCGTTTCTCTACCAACTGCTGGCAATGCGAAATCCGCATCCGGTGCTGACCTTGTCGACGGGCCTGCCGCGACTGGGTGAAACGGTGAATTTGAGCTGGCGGGTTTCCGGACGCGTTTCCCGCATCGTCTCGTTCCGAATTTCCCTGTGGGGGATCGAGACGGCGACCTATCGACGGGGAACGAACACGGTGACCAGTTCGGAAGTTTTTCTCGAACAGGAGATTTTCGAAACCGCGTCGATGGTTGACATCGAATCCGGTTCGGCGGTCATCGAGATACCCGGGGACCTGATGTACTCGCTGAAACTCGGCAACAACGAGATCAAGTACGAGCTTCGGGTGAAGGGCGACATTCCACTCTGGCCCGACATCGGCGATTCTTTCGAGTTAACCCTGTTACCTCGGCGACCTGACCCTGTTTGATCGATCCTGACGACCATGGAAAGCAGCGACCAAGCCGAGATCCGCACCGAGTTCGACAACCGCGCCTTCGTGCCCGGAGAAACGCTTCGCGGCATCGTGTCGTGGCGGGTGGCGGAAACACCGAGAGAGGTGTCGCTGCGACTTTTCTGCTACACCGAAGGGCGGGGAACCCAGGATGTGGAGATCGTGGAAACGAAAACATTCGACGCGCCGGTGACGACCGAGGAGCGGGAATTCGAGTTCGAGCTTCCCGAGGGGCCGTATTCGTTCTCAGGAAAGCTGGTTTCCCTGATCTGGGCTCTCGAACTGGTGGTCGGGGAGGATGGACCGGTGGAACGAGTCGAGATCGTGGTGTCTCCGACAGCGGAAGAGATCGATCTCTATCGTCACGCCCATCCCGACATGCCAAAATACAACACGATCGAGTTCGGCAAGAAGGGGAGGAATCGCGGTCAGAAATCGAATTCGGGCGACGCCTGAGAGCATTCACCCGGCGCAACTGCCGCAGTAGAGGGCTTCGGGTTGGGCCTGGAGCCGGGGCAGCGCGATCGGTTCGTGGCAGCGTTGGCAGTGGCCGTATTCGCCGTCGTCCATTCGATCCTGGGCGGCTTCGAGCAGTTGGAGACGTTCTTCCCGGCGGCGTTGGGCGTCCTTGGCGACTTCCTGCATCTGCATGGCGTCGAGGCGCGACAGCCGGCCGATACCCTTGTCGGGAGAGATGGCTTCTCGCTCGGCGGCGGATGAATCCATTTCGGCGCGGAGGCTCTCGATTTCCTCCTGGATGCGCACCTCGAGGTCGATGAGTTGATCGACGGTCAGCATGAAGTCGGTGCGGCTCAGTTTGGTTCCGGCTTGGGCTTCGCTTCTTCCGAAACGGCCGGCTTTCGCGAGGCTTCCCGGATCGAGCGGAGCGATCGAGCGAGTTCGTTTCGCTGGTTCCCGATGGTGTCGAGTTTCTGTTCGAGGTCGGTGATCCGTTTTTTCAGATGGGCGATCTCTTTCTGATCGTCGGTGTCGCGAAAGGCCTCCAGTCGTTGCTGGGCGAGATTCAGCTGTTGTGCCAGGTTGCCCTTGGTCTGGGCCCACTGGAGCGCTTCGGCTTCCGCTTTCTTTTTGAACTGATTGGCTTCGGCGCGTTCGGCTTCGAGTTCCGATTTCGCATTCGCTCGCACGGATTCGATCTCGGACTTCAGTTCGCCGACTTGGGCCGCGGCTCTCTGCCCGGCATTCTCAATTTCCTTCAGCTCTTCCTGAAGTTTCGAAAGTTCCTCGACCTTCTGCTCCCCTTCGAGTTGTTGCCGAGTCAATTCCCCGTCCAGCTCAACGCGTTCCCGCGTCATCTTGTCGAGATCGTGTTGCAGGGCGTCCCGCGTGTTGCGAGCCTCGTTGAGCGCTTCTTTCAGCGCCGTGATTTGATTCGAGACTTCCTCCTCCGTTTCAGCCTGCTGGCGGGAAGTTTCGCGGCTGGCGAAGATGATGATGAGCGTGGTGGTCACCAGCCCGATGAAAACGACAGCTCCGAGCCGGCTGTTGGGGGTGTCTCGAAAGGTGGTCATGAAAAGCGAAAGTGGGGGAGTCGATCGCTCGATCGTCTGCCGACTTTAAACGCTTTTCCCCACCATTTCGACCTCCGCAGTGACGGAATTGTCAGCGGGTGATGCCATGCCGCCGAGGGAGAACTTTTCCCGCGCCGCCCTCGCGACCACCGGCGGAACCGGACGGGGCGACTCAGCTTTCGCCCTTGAGCAGGTAGGTAAAGGCGACCAGTCCGAGCAGGAGAAAGGCGATCGCGACGACAATTCCGATAAAAATGTGCATGTTGCGGGATTTATAACCGGCGATGGGCGGATTTCCAGCGTTAATCTCGCCGAAATTTGCGCGGATTTGGCTAATTCGACCCGGTGGAGGAGAGGCGTCGACGTCAAATCCCGCGTCGTTCCCGTGGGCGGCACGGCCCCTGATGGCGATGGGTTTCCTGTGAGAACTATTCGTTCACTCCTTGGCTGAACATCCATTCGTGGACGGCCGGGTCGTTGAAAACCTGGCCGGCGATCCCGTGACCGCCGGTGGGATATTCCGTGTATTTGAAGGTCTTCGAGCGCTTCAGCGCTTCGGCCAGGTCGCGGGAATATTTCACCTCCACCACGGCATCGTCGGCGGCGTGATGGAGCCACAGCGGCAGCCGCTTGAAGGTGTCGGCCGAACTGACGCCGGTGCAACCGGAGGTGGCCACGACGGCGGCGAAACGTTTCGGTTCGGTGACGGCGAAGTGACAGGAACCAAAGCCACCCATGGAGTGGCCGCAGACATAGACGCGGTCTTCATCGATGGGGAGTGATTCGATCAATTCCTCGATCAAAGCCAGCGCCTTCTGACCCGGTTCGTTGCTCCATGCCGTGCCTTCGCCACCCCATGGCTGGTAGCCAAGTGGGGCAAAGATGATACACGGACGTTTCTCGTAGTTTTTGGGCTCGGCAAAGGCGCGGGCGAATGGACCGAGTTGTTTGCCGTTCTCGGTGTTCTGGCTTCGTCCGTGGAGCGAGACCACGAGGGGATACTTCCGGGAGGCATCGAGTTCCTTGGAAGCGAAGAGGGCGAATGGCAATCCATCGTGCTCGGAAAGCGCCCATTCGCCGGTGACGAGTTCCGCGAAGGGACCATCGATCGGTTTTCCGGCAGGTGCCGGCTTGGTCATCTGTTCCTTTACCCAATCCTGGTCGGCCGCGGAAAGTCCGGACAACGGGATGGAGAAGGTCTGTCCGTCGGCCGCCCGTTTCACGGTGACGGCGTCGGCGGTGGCGGATACGAAATCCGCTTCGAGTTTGCGACCGTCCGTGGCGGTCCATTCGCGGGACATCGCCGCTGTGACGGCCAAAGAGAGAAGGCAGGCGAGGGTGAGGGATTTCATGACTGGTGAGGGGTTGGCGTAACGATCGAGGCGAAGCGTGGGAAGGTGGTCGCCGGGAGATTTTTCAAGAAGCGAGTTCGGACAGATCGGGTTCCAGAAGCGCTCGCTCTTCGTCGTCTTCGATCTCATCCAGCAAAGCGCGGGCCTTCTCCAGGTGTTCCATCCGTGTGGCATCGTCGCCACCCACCTGGGCAGCGCGGGCGATGGCCTCGTGAGCGTAGGCGCGGTAGAAAGGGGGCTCGTTCTCGGCGGCATGAAGGCTGAGGACGCCGTAACGATGAGCCAGTTCGGCCATCCCCAGCACTGCGTAAACCCGGGAAACCTGCCAATAGCCGATGGAGAAATTCTGCGGAGTGGCGTCTTCCCGGAGGCGCCAATGAGCCAGCGATGCATGCGCCAGGGAGAGCATCTTCTCGCTGTCTTCACAGGAACGATCGTTTTTTTCCAGGTACTCCCAGACTCGATTGAAAAAATCGCCGGAGAACCAGCGGTGGGCCGCTGCTGGATCGAAGGGTGGTTGGACGGACATGGGGCTCGGTTGCTGGGAAAAGAAGAGAGAGCGAAGTCAATTCGGGGTGGAATAGGCCCGGGGAAGCAGTTTCAGGTTGCCAGCGTATTCGGGGTCGGACCAGCGCTTTGCGAGTTGTCGGAGAGCGGTGTCCCGCAGATCCGGATGGTTGATGGATTTTGCCCAGACCACGCTCTCCCGCGGATTCGTTTGCCAGATGCCGTCGATCAGTCCGAGTATGCCATGGTCGCGAAGCTCGGGATTTCGGCATTGATTCACATAGTTTGAGGCGCCGACGGAATCGGCTTCCACCCACTGTGTCACCGCCGCTCTTGTCGCGTAGGCCTTGGCGATTTGCTTTTTCATGGCCTCGGCATAGGCGATCGCGGCCTGATAACCCTGTTCGCGACCGATTCGGCTGGTGTAGCGATAGGCTTCTTCCTTGTGCTGTTTGCCTTCGCCGGTGTTTTTGAAAAATTCGGAGGCCCGGTCGAAATCGTTGCGCTCGATGCGTCGCAACGCCTCGCGCTGGTCCTTCCATTGGTCGGGCCACCAGTGACCTTCTTCGACCACTTCGAGCAGCCCCTGGGGATCGCGCTTCGCCATCTCCGGCATGACGCCTTTGAGAAACGCCCGTTTGGCCTGGATTTCGCCCTCGGTTTTCTCCCAACCGAATTTCAGGGCGCCCTCCAGATCGTATTGCGACCATTGACGCATCAGTTCGGTCAGAGCGAGTTCGCGAGCGTCGCTCTCGGGCAGGTCGAGAATTTCCTGGGCCATGGTGGCCTCGTTGTCCTTCATTCGAATGACCGACGGATTGAACGGCTTCGCGTCGTCTCTCTCGATGACGGACGGTTCCTCCAGGGCCTTGACGAGTTCGGGATCGATCGGCTTGGGAGCGAAGGTGGTCACGCGGTTCGCCGCGCCCGCGGAATCACGGCTCGAATCGGAGACAACCGGGGACGCCGGCTCAGGGGAACCGACATTCGACGCCTCCGGGTCCGAGCAGGCCATCGCCGCAAGTACGGCGACCAGAGACATTCGCGCGAGTTGGCGGGATCGGGATCCGCGTTTCATGGCGCTGGGGACTGTAACCGAGCGGGTGAGGTCGTCACAATATCAAAGTCACCGAAATGGCGTCGAATTCCGTCGCTCGTTCAGTGGTTGATTTTGTCTCGCGACGGCCGCTCGCTCTCGTCCTCCCGGATTTCCGACTCGCTCGTCAACAACTGCAGGTTCAGTTCGGCGAGCCTGGCTTCGAGTTGAATGCGGATGCTCTCGTCGTCTTCCTGCGCGAGGGTTTGCCGGATTCGGGAGATTTCGTCGAGAAGCAATCGTTTCCGCGCCTCGGCCCGATTTGTGGCAGCGGCCTGACTCGCTCTGACCGCCTCATCCCTGGTTTGATGCGTCCACTTGGCCGCGGCGACCACCAGGGTGTAGATCAGGACAAACGCGATTGACACCAGCAGGCTGACCCCGACCATGGCGGACATCTTCCGGGCGCGGGGAGAGCGACGTCTCAGCCAGGCGGCAAAACTGATCAGACTCCCGCCACAGAAAAGCGCCGCCCCGATCCAGATGGCGAACGAGATGAATGCTTCTCTCACGGAGGGATGCCAGTTCGGTTCCCGAGTCAGCAGAAATCCGAAAATGAGACCGAGGAGAAGCAGAGGCACGCCCGGAACGGCCAGACCGATGGCGACCCAGAGGGCGCCGTTGCCTCGATGGCGCTGGTCTGGAGCTGTCGCGCGGGATTCCGGCGCCTTCGCCGGCGGGGGCACATCGGTCAACGGCGGCGGAGCGGTGCTCGCGATGGTCTCGACCTGGGTTCGCAGATCGGTGGCGGTCTGCCAGCGGAGTTCGGGAGAATCGGCGAGGGCCTTGAGGACGATTTCGTCGAGACGGACGTCGATTTTTACCGAGGAAGAGGGAGGGCGAAGGCGACCGTCGGGAAGTTCGCCGGTGAGCAGTTCGTAGAAGACCGCACCCAGCGAATAGATGTCGGCTCGATGGTCGACCTGCTCGGGATGCTCAGCTTGTTCGGGCGCCATGTAGTGCGGCGTGCCAAGGGCGGTCTGACCGGTGAGTCCGGGATCGGTTCCCGGGTTTGCCGACAGCTCCTCTTCGGGCTCTTCGCGTTCGAGGATCCGCGCGATTCCGAAGTCGGCGACCTTGACGCGACCTTCCTTGTCGAGCAGCAGATTCTCCGGTTTGATATCGCGGTGCACGATGCCGCGGTCGTGGGCGTACTGGAGGGCTTCGCAGATGGGCGGCACGATGGCGAGAGCCTGCTCGGGCGTGAAACGCTCGGCGCGAATGGCTTGGCGCAGGTTCACGCCGTCGACAAATTCCATCAGCAGGAAATAGAAATCGCCCGCCTTTCCGAAGTCGTGAACGGTGACGATGTTGGGATGATTCAACGCCGCCAGTGCCTGCGCTTCGCGAGTGAAGCGCTCGGAAAAGCCGGTTTCGTGGGTTCGATGCGGCGCCAGCAACTTGAGCGCGACGATACGGTTCAGCGAAGTCTGCTTCGCCTTGTAGACCACCCCCATGCCTCCGGCGCCGACGAGTTCGAGGATCTCGAGTTGAGGGAAGGCCGCCTGCACTTCTTCGATGGCGGGTGGTTCCGGACGCGAGGTGGACTCCGCGTCCTCGGTAGGGATCATGGCCTCCGCCATGAGACAGCGCGGACAGAGGCCGCGTGGCGAATCCGCGGGAAGTGCCGCACCGCATCGGGGGCAATTGGCGGTGTTTTCGTCGTCGGAAGGGGAGGGGGGATTGGTTTTGCTCATCACCCGTTTTCTGACCAGTTCACGAAAAAAGGTTGCGGAAAAAATTTCATGAATGCTTCTCGGGGAGCTGTCCACCCCCGAGGACCGCGAAAAGTGCCGCCATCTCCGCGTCGAGATCGCCCCGATCCGAAATCGTGCGTTCGACCTCGGATTGGACGGCGGAGCGAAACCGGCGTCGCAGCCGATGGACCAGGCTCTTTACGGCGCCGGGGGAAACCCCAAGCTTTTCCGCCAGTTCAGCCTGATCACCATGCTCGGCCTCGCCGGTCAACCACGGGGACAACAATTCGAACTGCGCGTGTTTGCCGCTGGTTCGGCATTCGTCTTCCAGCGCGAGGAGGGCCCGGTCGAGCAGGGTCACCGCCCACTGTCGATCGAACCAGGAATCGGGTGGCAATTGATGATCGTCCTCGAGCGCTTTTCCCTCGCGAAATTCCACCCCGGTTTCGTTGAGGGAAAACGAGGAAGCCTTGCCTCCCCGCTTTTCCGCCGCCATCCGGGCTCGGCGATGGGAGAGAAAGTGTTTGAGTGCGCCAAGCAGGTAGGACCGAAACCGTCCCTGGTCGCGTTCGAGCCGATCGAGTCGATGGCCTTCGAGCAAGTCGGCGAAGAAATCATGAGCGATGTCCCGCGCTTCGCCGCGATGATCCTCGCCCGAGCGCCGGAGGTAGGCGAGCACCGGTTCGTAGTAATGCTCACAGAGTTCGGCAAGTGCCTCGCGCGATTCCTCTGATTCGCCTTTCGCACTAAGCACCTGCGTCCAGCAGGTGGTGGCGAAACGGGTGCGGGAGGCGGCGGCTACCGGTTTGGGTTCTGGCGTATCGGAAGAGCTCACGTCATCCCGATACTGGCAGATTTCTTCACAAAGGTTGCGTGAAAAATGAGGATCTTACTCCGGGCTCAGCAAGGTTCGGACTTGATCGAAATCAGCTCAACCGTTTCCAAATCGAGGATCGTGAAATAGACCAACAACCGGATCAGATCACCTTGAATGGTCAGCACTGGTTTCCAGGTCGCGACACGAATCGATTTGGATTCCGGGGCGAACGGAAAACTGTCCGCCATTCGAGCTATCGCCCACATCACGGGCATGAGAATCTCATCGAGTTCGGCTACACCTCCCAGCCGCGAAAGTTCCCATTCGAAGAACGGGTTTTCGACCAGCGCGAAATGATCACTTTCCATGGCGTTCCTGCCATTCCTCGATCAACAAGTCCGCCTTTTCTCTTGCCTCTTTCGACCATCGCGATCTGTCCACACCCTCGAATGGTCGAGTCGTTCCTTCGTTCAGCCGGGAATCAAATTCGTCACTCAACTCCTGCATGGTGCGCCGCGAACTCGAACCGGTCGAAAGTCTTTTTCCAAGCTGCGAACTGAACCAGTGGAGGAATTCTTCCAAATCCTCGGAGGAAAGTTGTTCGACTGCCTTTTCCGCTGTTTCCAAGCTACTCATGGCAAAATTCTAACTCGATTGTGCTCGGAGACCACTTCAATCCCATTTTATCTACCCGAACACTTCGGTGACCGCCTTTCCTCCGAACACTGTCGGCACCTCATCGCGGCCGTGGTGATTGTAGGTCAGGCGAGAGGCGTCGAGGCCGAGGGCGTGGAGGATGGTGGCGTGAAAGTCGTGAGGAGTCACCGGACGCTCGATGGCGACGTAGCCGATGGGGTCGGTCTGACCGATGATCTGTCCTCCTTTCGTTCCGCCACCGGCGAACCAGACGGTGTAACCGGCGGGCGAGTGATCGCGTCCGTTGGCCTTTCCTTCCATCGTCGGCGTGCGGCCGAATTCTCCGGCCCAGACGACGAGCGTCGAATCGAAGAGACCGCGCTGTTTCAGGTCGGTGAGGAGGGCCGCGATGGGCTGGTCGGTCATGCCGCACTGTCGCTCGTGATTACCCTTGATGTTGCCGTGAGCATCCCAGCCGCCGACGCGAACCTGCACAAAGCGGACCCCGCGCTCGACCATGCGACGGGCAAGCAGGCAACCGCGTCCGGTGTGTTGGGTCGGTTTTTCGCCCAGTCCATACATCGAACGGGTGGCCTCGGTTTCGTGGTCGAGTGCGAACAATTCCGGCGCCGCAGTCTGAAGGCGGAAAGCCATCTCGTAAGAGCGAATGCGAGCCTCGATCTCCGGATGAGCGCCGAGGCCGGCGAGGTGGCGACGATTGAACCAGTCAATGGCACCGAGCTGCCGGCGGCGGCGATCTTCGGTGAAGCCGGCCGGCATGGCCACATCGCGAATGCCTTTCTCCGGATTGACGACGGTCCCTTGGAATTGCGGCGGAAGAAAACCCGGTCCCCAACCGGCCGCTTGCGGAAACTGCATCCCGTCGTTGTGCAGGTTCATGGTGATGAAGGCGGGCAGGTTCTGGGTATCGCTGCCGAGCCCGTAGATCGACCACGCGCCGATGCAGGGGCGGTCGCCCGCTCCGGTGCCGGTCAGGGCGACGCATTCGCCGGGCCCGTGCACGGGATTGCGATGCTGCATCGACCGCACGATGCAAAGATCGTCGACGTGCTTCGCGGTGTGGGGCAGCAGATCGGAAATCGGGGTGCCGCTCTCGCCGTGGCTCCGGAATTCCCACGGTGAGGCCATCAGGTTCTTGAGTCCGGCCCGCTTGATTTTTGGCACATGTTTCGCCAGCGACTCGGGCACATCCTTTCCGGCGAGCTTGGCCAGTTCCGGCTTGGGATCGAAGGTGTCGACGTGACTGGGGCCGCCGGACATGAAGAGGAAAATCACGCTCTTTGCCGTCGGCGCAAAATGAGATCCGCCTGGCAGCAGTTGCCCGGTGTCTTCGGCAAGCAAGGTCCGCAAACCCAGCGAACTGGCTCCGAGGCCAAGTCCGGTGGTGAGGAAGGTGCGTCTGGAAGTTGAGGAAGTCACGTCAGGTGAAGTTGAACCGCAGATAACACTGATGAACGCAGATTTTTTACGGCACGTAAACGAACTCGTTGGTGTTGAGGATCACGGTGACAGCATCCTCGAGAGAGGATTCCCGTATCAGGGTGGCGAGTTGATCGAGCTCATCAGCTTCCCCGTTCCTTCCATAAACCAATTTGACCAGACGTTCGCCCTGGGCACGAGGGGTGGCTTCCTCGATTCTGCCGCTCAGCTCCTTCGCCATCGTTTGCATGAACTCGCTGTTCAGCATCCAGAGCGGTTGCAGGCCAGTGGTGGAAACACGGCGGCGGGCGCAGCTGGTGACGGCCCCGGCGCCGTCGAACAGCATCTGTTGATGAGGAAGATTGTCGCGTTTCTGCTGAAGGTAGAGGCTGCGTCGTTGACTGGTTTCGGCCTGTTCGAGAGCAACGCTGGGGCCGCCGGGCTTGGGATCGAGTTTTCCGGCAATGGCGAGAACGGAATCGCGAATCGCTTCCGCCTCGAGGCGACGAGGTTCCCAGCGCCAGAGGGCGGCATTCTCGGGATCGCGATCCACATTGGAGGCCGAGAACAGGTTGCCCTGGCGAAAGGTGTTCGACTGTAGGATGAGTCGATGAATGTGCTTGGTGCTCCAGCCGGACGCGATCAGCTCGCGCGCCAGCCAGTCGAGCAATTCCGGATGCGAAGGTGCGGAACCGGCTTCGCCAAAGTCGCCGGAGGTGGCGACGAGACCTCGCCCGAAGTGCCCCTGCCAGATGCGGTTCACCCAGACGCGGGCGGTGAGCGGATGCTCGGGATTGGTCAGCCAGTTCGCCAGCGCGAGACGCGGACGTTCGCCGATGGTCTTGTCGTCGGTGGGGCCGAAAATCTGCGGCCATTCCGGATCCGCCACTGGACCGGGAGACGCAATGTCGCCGCGGGAGAGGAAGCGAATCTTCACCTGATCGAGGGCGGAACGTTGAAAGGGAAGAGGCCAGCGCATCGCGTTGGGCGCCACGTCGAGTCGATGCGGCGACGTCACCGGGGAGTAGAAAGCCCAGGCTTTGGGAAACTGCTCCAGCGATTGCTCGATCTCGGTGAACTTGAGTTTTTCCGCCCGGGTCATGCCACCAGGCACGCTCTTCGGAATCACCAGCACCGGCTCGGGAACGCCGGAGGCGCGCTTGGCCTCGATCATCCGATTGCGGACGGATTCGAAGAGTCCCCAACGTTGGTCGATCAGTTTGCCGGCTTCGGCGCTCTGATCGAGGACGACATCGCCCGGCTGTCCCTGCGCGAAGAAAGCCATCAAGTGGTAGTAATCCCACTGGGTGATTGGATCGAAAAAGTGATTGTGGCACTGCGCGCACTCCATCGTCAGGCCGAGGAAGGCCTTGGAGGTCGTGTTGACGATATCGACGAGGATGTCGTTTCGCTGGATGTCCTTGTCGAGTTCGTTGCCGCTGTATCGGGCGGCGGCAAGAAAACCGGTGGCGACGATGTTGTCCGGGCTGAAAGGGGATAGCTCGTCGCCGGCGATCTGCTCGCGAAGGAACGCGTCGTAAGGCTTGTCGTCGTTGAAGGCATCCACCACCCAGTCGCGGTAGCGCCAGGCATGGTCGCGGTCGCGGTTGTGCTGATGTCCGTTGCTTTCGGCCCAGCGGGCCACGTCGAGCCAGTGGCGGCCCCAGCGTTCGCCGTAGGCCGGCGATTCCAGCAAGGCTTCGGCATAGGCGTCGAAATCCGCAATCACCTGATCGGGGTCGGGTGGGAGTCCGGTCATGACCAACGACATGCGCCGCGCCAGCGTAGCTGGATCGGCGGGCGGGGCGGGGGTCAGGCCGAGTTCCTCCTGCTTTCGTGCAATGAAGGCATCGATGGGCGAGCGAACCCAATCGGCATTGGCGACCTCGGGAATCCCGGGATGTCCCATGGGTTGAAACGCCCAGTGATCGGTGGTGACGACGGGCGCCGGATCGACCTCGACAATCTCCGAAGAAGGTGCCGGCGGAAGATAAGCTGGAGGTGGGGGGATTTCGGAATCAGGCAGTGCTTCCACCGGTTTCGGGAGGGAAACGATGGCGGGATGAATCGGATGGTCGGGAGCTTCGGAAAGAATGGTTTCCCAATCACCAGCGAGCGCGAAATCGCGAACCCGGATTCGGTCCTCGTCTTCGGTTTTGCCACCGGTGGAAAAACCGAACCAACTGACGGCACTCACCTTGCCGCGATCGGAGTCGATGGTGGCCTGGGGATGGTCGAGATCTTCCAAAGACGGATCGACCCAGAGCGCCAGTCGATCGAAGGCCTCGCCCTTCCCCGGTTTCGACTTCGAGAGTCGTCCCACCACCAGCGTCTCACGATCACCGACCAGCGGCGCGCCGTAGACTTCGAAGCCGGGGCCGGAAGAGAAGCGAGCCATGAAGTGATTCGCCCGCCCGTCCTTCACATGGATGCCGAGATTGGGAATGCCACCGCTGTGGGTTGAGGCTTCGCCGCCCTCAGCGGAATCGAGCCAGAGGACGAAGAATTCCCCGTCCTTTTCCGGAGGCGAATCGATCGTCTCGGCAGCGTAGGTGAGGCGAAAACGAACGAAGAGCGTGTCGCCATCGAAGGGAGCCGCCAGTGGACGTCGTAGCGGATTCTGGCGCTTGCCGGCTCCGCGAATCTCGTAAATGGCGGCGTCCTTGCCGGATTCGGCGAACAGCCATTTCCCGGAAGACGGCGGCGCGTCGTCCTTCGCCATCGTCGGCAGCACGAGAGCGAGTAAGGTGGACAGTACCAATCCAGCTGAAAAATGGCGAGGCATTCGGAAAGCGGAAGTATCCCGAATTATCGAGGAAAGAGCAATCCTCCCGGTGCCGCGAAAGCGTGAGGGGGAGAGCGGGATGCGGAGGGCGGTTTGTCGGAGTCGGGCCCGGTAATCAGTCATTGAACTTCAGTGAAAACACGTCGGCTTCGTTCATCACGAATCGCAGCCGCACCGCCCTGCCCGCATTCGAGGAGACATCGCTCGTGCCTTCCATTCCTTCCGCGCCCCATTTCACGACCCGAGCGATCTCGTCACCCCAGATCTTGCGGCAGTCTTCGAGGGCAAACCCCGGAATCGGCTCGCCGGTGCCAGCATCCTGAATCTCGACCCGGATCATGCCGGCGGCGCTGGTGCTGTAGTTGATCTCCAGTTCCTTTCCCGAAAACACCAGTGGCCTGGTGACGAATTCGCCCTCCTCAAAGCCGGCGTTCACCGAGATGAATCCGTCGGTTCGCATCACGTAGTGGTCACCGCCATATAGGTAGAGAGACATCTGGTCCTTTCCGGTGGGCACCACGTTCCAGGTCACATAGTTCGAGCGGTTTCCCCAGCCGCCGGGGCCGAGCCCGGGACGAATGAACGCTTCCTTGAACACTCGGTCGTAGCGATCGCTGCCGGGACGGGTGCTCATGAAAACCACGTCGGTGATGCTGCCGCGATTGGCCTGGAAACGCGTCGCCAGCGCGATATAGAGATGCGGCGCGCGAAAATAGGGCTGCGTCCCGCTGGTATAGAGGTGTTCGCCGGGCTGGTTTGCTTCCATCTCGACCGGTTCCGACCAATTCAGGAAATCGTCGCTGGTGGTCCGGCGAATCGAGCGCAGGCCATGATGAAGAATGCGGAAGTAACAGACATATTTTTCCTCGGCCCCGGACCAGAAGGCGACGTTCTGAGAATCGAAGTTGCCAACTTCTTCGGACAGGACGGGTTCCTCTTGCAAGAGCGTCCAGTGAAGTCCATCGGGTGAGGCAAACGCCTTGAGTCCGCCCGGTCCGTACTTCTCACGTAGCTTGTCTCGCTCATCGGGCGTCTTCCAGTTGCTCCAGTTCTCGTCGGGATAGCGACCGCCGCCGAGCGCCTTGTATTTTTCCTCGGCCGGAACGCCGGGTCGAGTGTCGATAAAGGGCGTGAAGTTGTGAGTGACGAGAAAAGTTTCGTCGGTGACTTCAAGGACGACGTTGCCCTTCGGCATCGTCTCGATTTGAAAAAGTCCGAGGTCGGGTTCACTCCAGGAAAAGCCGTCCTTCGATTCTGCGTAGAGCGTGACTTCGTTCTCATGATAGGCACCCCAGCCCTGCCGCCAGTGCATGCCAGGCACCTTGTCACCGCGATAGTAGAGCCGGTAGCGATCGCCGTCTTTCAGCACGGTGGCGTAGTGGCCGAAGGGGCGGGGAGGGTAGGCGGAACGCGGGAGTTTCTGGGGCGAATGGAGTTTTCGCT
>JAGRPB010000049.1 GCA_020439945.1 Verrucomicrobiia bacterium | reverse complement strand
GATCCCGTCGAGCTGAATCTGACCGAGATCACCACGCTCCACGTCGCCGCCGACTTCGACTGGTCGCAGGTGAAACCGGAGATCTTCGGCACGATCTTCCAGGCCAGCCTCGACGATGGATCGGAATCGGGCGTGGACGAACGGCACGCTTTCGGGGCGCACTTCACCAGCGAGTTCGACATCCAGAAAGTGGTCGGTCCCACCATCGTCCGTCCCTGGCGCGAGCGGATGGAGGCGGCGTGGGATCGCGTCGGCAAGCTGAAGGAAGTCCTCCGCGACCTGCGCCTGTTCCGCGTGCTCGACCCCGCCTGCGGATCGGGGAATTTCCTCTACGTCGCCTACCGTGAGATGAAGCGGCTCGAGCGGGAGATCCTGTTGCGTCTCTCCGAGATCAGCAAGGGCGAGCCGCTGGAGACCGCCGTCTCGATTCACCAGTTTTACGGGATCGACGTGATGCCCTTCGCCGTCGAATTGGCCAAAGTCACGCTGATGTTGGCGAAGGAACAGGAAATCCGCGAGACGGCCAAGCTCGAGGAGACCGAGGGCCTGCTGATGCTGGAGCACCCGCTCCCGCTCGACAATCTCGACGACAATATCCTTTGCGCCGACGCACTGTTTACCGAATGGCCAAAGGCGGACGCGATCATCGGAAATCCGCCGTATCTGGACGCGAGAAAGATGACGATTGAATACGGAGCGGACTACACCGACCGGCTCCGGAAGAAATATCCCGAGATTCCAGGGCGGGCGGATTTAGTGACCTATTGGTATAAGAAGTCTCATGACCATCTTCCCGGTGGAGGGCGGGCTGGCTTAGTCGGAACGAATTCGATTCGACAGAATAATTCACGGATTGGCAGCCTCGATTACATCGCCGCAAACGGTGGAACAATCCTCGATTCCGTTGGAACTCAGGTTTGGTCCGGCGATGCGGTAGTTCACGTTTCAATCGTGAATTGGGTAAATGGCGAACAGCGAGGTGAGAAGAAACTCGAAATTCAACTCGGGGATTCGCGGGATAGCCCGTGGGAAGTGTTTCACCTCGAAGTCATTCCAACTTCCTTGACACCCGGCGTCGACGTGACATCAGCAGCGCGACTCAGCACCAATGCTGACTCTGCGACATGTTTCGAGGGGCAACAACCGGGACACAAAGGCTTTCGAATCGACCAAAAAACTCGCGATCTAGTGCTAAAACGATCGGAGAACGAAGCGGTGATCTTCCCTTACATCGTGGGGAACTCGATGCTAAGTGGCCGTTGGGTCAATCGGCCCGAGTTTGTGATTGATTTCAGAGAACGGGACATCTTCGAGGCGCGCAAATTCCCGGAGCCGTTGGATATTGTTCGCGAAAACGTCCTACCCGACTGGGAGGAGAATGCCCAGAAAGAGCGGGCGCGCACTGGCAAAGAAACGGGCGAACATCAAAACAGGCTGAAGACGTGGTGGCTACTTAAGCGGCAGCGCAAGGCGATGGTCGAGGAAATCGAAAGAATTCCGAGGTATATCGTTTGTGTCCGTCACACGAAGCGCCCGATTTTTGAGTTTCTGGACAGCGGAATCAGACCAGACTCAAGCTTCACCGTTTTTACGAAGGCGGACGATTACTCCTTCGGAATTGTTCAGTCATCTGCTCATTTCGAGTGGTTCATGGCTCGGTGTTCAACGATTAAGCGCGACTTCCGCTACACCAGCGACACTGTCTTCGACTCCTTCCCGTGGCCACAAACCCCGACTCGCCCGCAGATCGAAGCCGTCGCGGCGGCGGCGGTTGCTTTGCGGACCTTGCGGCGGGAGATCATGGCAAAGTTCGATTACTCCCTGCGCGACCTTTACCGCACGCTGGAGGAACCGGGAGCCAATCCCCTCCGCGACGCCCACGCGGCGCTCGATTCCGCCGTCCGCGCCGCCTACGGCATGCCGGCGGATGCCGACATTCTCCAATTCCTGCTCGACCTGAACCTCGCCTGCGCCGCGAAGGAAGCCGCCGGTGAATCCATCACTCCGCCCGGCCTTCCGCTCCCCAAGTCGGAACATGCCGCCTTTATCACGGACGACTGCATTTCGATCTGACGGAATCGCACCGGACCGGGCGAAGTCGCGGCGCCTCAGGCGATGATCTCCTTGGCCACTTCGCCGTAGACGTCGGTGAGGCGGAAATCGCGGCCGGCGTAGCGATAGGTGAGCCTGGTGTGATCGAGCCCGAGCAGGTGCAGGATGGTGGCGTGCAGGTCGTGGGTGTCGATCTTGCCCTCGACGGCGGTGCCGCCGGTCTCGTCCGTCGAGCCGTAGCGGAGGCCGCCTTTCACGCCGCCACCGGCCATCCACATGGTGTAGCCGCGGTTGTTGTGACGGCGTCCGTCGCCCTCGTTGTTCTGTCCCTGGGGGCTGCGTCCGAACTCGCCACCCCAGAGGACGAGGGTGTCCCGGAGCATGTCGCGGTCCTTCAGATCCTGGAGCAGGGCGATTCCGGTCCGGGGATCGGGCGCGCCGAGGCGGATCCATTCCTCCAATGTCTCGATTTCGGTGTCCTCTAGCTTGTATTTAGGCGGCATCGCCAAGTCCGGGTCGGCGTAGTGAATCGTCTCGACGAGGAGACTCTTCCCGGGATTCCCCGGCTCGATCACATCGCCGGAGTCGCCGCCCGCCATCCAACCCTCTTTCGTGTCCAGCAGGAGACCGCCCTTGATCTTTTCCGCGTCCTGCGAGTGGCATTCGTAGCAGTGTTTCACCAGCAGGGGCCGCACCTTTGTCTCGAAGAATTCCGATTCGCCGGACTTCAGAACCTCGCCGTGCGAAACCTTGGCGAGCCACAGCGAAGCGATGCCGACACAGAGCGGCAGGCGAGAAAAAGTCGGGTTCTTCATGGACCGGAGACGGAGCAGTGGCGCGGGCTGGCGGAGAGGGGAGAGAATCGGAAGTTCCGCCAGAGAGTATAACCCGATGCCGTCCTGTTCGTTGCGGGCTTGAGAAAAATCTTTTCCCTCGAGGATTGGCGCTTTTACGGAAGCTCTCTTGCTCCCATTCCATCGCTTGGGTGGCCCGTGTTTTCGTTCACTCATCCGTCCAGCGATCGCGGCCATTTTTCAAATTTACTCCGGTCCTTCATCTTTGATAGAGAACCGGTCAGTGTCGGCGATCAGCGCCGTGGAAATCGGATCGAACGGAAAGAAAGCATGCCAATTCACGAATATCCCTGTTCGGGCCCAGCAAACCGCCACCTGAGAGTTTTCGCGGCAGGGCTGGTGATTCTGACGATGCTGTCGGTTGCGGTCATCTCCGCCGATGCCGGACCGCTCGTCCTACATCCGAAGGCCGCCCCTCTGCCGACCGAACAGCAGGGACCCTTCGTGACCACGGGCGACGGCGGCATTCTCTGCGTCGATGCCAAGCAGGCGTGGCGCAGCGATGATGAAGGAGCGACCTGGACGAGCACCCCGCTTTTCGCGAAAGCGGGCCAATACTCGGTGAGCAACGAGCGGGCTCTCCTGCGGACGCGGAAGGGAGTGGTGATCGCCGCCTGGATGAACATGGCGGAAAAAAACGCGCCGGCGTGGAATCTGTGGGGCGGATCAGAGGAAATCTTTCACCAGTTTGTCCTGCCGACCTACGTGTGCCGCAGTCTGGATGACGGAAAAACCTGGGAAACTCCCATCAAGCTCAATCAACCCTGGTGCGGTTGCATTCACAGCCTGATCGAAACGCGGTCCGGGCGCGTCGTCCTGGTGGGACAGGAGATCATCTATCCCGGGTGGCGTCATGCGACGGTGATGTTCGTCTCCGATGACGACGGCCTGACCTGGAAACGCAGCAACGTGCTCGACTACGGCGAGGGGCATCACGACCACGCGGGCTCGATCGAGGGCAGCGTAATCGAGCGGGGAGATGGCACGCTCTATCTCCTGATGCGGACCGAGGCGGGTGTTCTCTACGAGGCGACCTCCGCCGATGGCGGGCTGACCTGGGAAAACCTGCGCCCGTCGAAAATCCGGTCGGTGACCTGTTGCCCGCAGATGGCGCGGCTGGAGGATGGCCGTGTCGCGCTGCTCTGGAATCATCCACCGCGTCACCAGCCCGACAGCCGGGTGAGCCGCGAGGAATTGTCGATCGCGTTTTCCGAGGACGATGGGAAATCCTGGTCCCGGCCGATCGTGGTGGCGGCGCGCTATGATGATCCCGGAGGCAGGGAAGCGGGGAATCGGCGGGTGTCTTATCCCTATCTCTACGAACGGCATCCAGGCGAGTTGTGGATCACGACCATGCAGGGCAATCTGCGGATGAAGATCACCCTGGCCGACCTGGACAAAGGCGAGATACCGGTCCCGAAACCCGTCCCGGCCGCCGAAACCAAGCCGGTGGCACTCGGGCTCTGGATGTTTGGCGATTCGACGACGGCCTTTCGCCCCGGCGCGGTGGAGAAGGTCTACTCCGTGCGCCTGCAGGAACTGCTGCTGCGGATGGGCAGCTCACTGAATGTCTACAACGCGGGAAAGGGTGGCAACACCACCCGCGACGCCCTGGCGTGCTACGAACGCGATGTGTTGAGCCATCAGCCCCGCATCGTGGTGCTTCAATTCGGTATCAACGACGCCGCCGTCGATGTCTGGAAAACCCCTTCCGCCACCGGGCCGAGGGTTTCGATGGCTGACTATGAATCGAACCTGCGCGCCCTCGTCGCCGGCGCGCGTGAGAAGAAGGCCAAGGTCATCCTGATGACCACCAATCCCGTGCGCTGGACTGGCAAGCTCAAGGATCTCTACGGAAAACCGCCCTACCAGCCGGAGGCGGAAGACGGCTTTGATGCTCCCTTGCTGGCGAAATACAACGAGGTGATCCGTCGACTGGCGAAGGAGCTGGACACCGGGTTCGTCGATGTCCGCGCCGCTTTCGAGGCCTACGCCGCCGAGCCGGGCCAGTCGATGGATGATCTGTTGCTCGACGGCATGCACCCGAACGACAAGGGGCACGCCATCGTGGCCGACCTGCTGGCGCCGGCGATTCGTGATCAGGTTCGTTGAGAACGAGCGGAGAGCATTCCTGAAAGCAAAGGAAACGCTTCGCCGCGTTCCCTTGCTTTCTCGAAAACAAAAGTGGTGCGTTCAGTTCGCCATCAGTTCCTTCACTTTCCCCTCGATGGCTTTTGCCCAGATTTCGTAACCGGCCTCGTTCGGGTGAAGCAGGTCGGGCATGATGTCTTTGGAGAGGGTGCCGTCTGCCTCCAGGAAATCCTGATTGATGTTCATGTAGTAGACCGTTTTGTCGTCGGCCAGTTTCTTGATCATCTCGTTGATGGCCTGGTTCGTCTGGCGCTTGGGATCGTCGTTGTTGGCGCCACGCGGGAAGATGGCGAGGAGGAGTATCTTCATCTGGGGCTGCTTTTTCTTCAGCAGATTCACGATGGCGGTGACGCCTTCCGTGGTTTCCTCGGCGCTGCTGTGGTAGACGACGCCTCCGTGTTCCGCCATGGCTCGTCCTTCGTGACCCGTGTTGTTGGTGCCGATCATGAGCACGGTCAGTTTGGGCTTCAGGCCGTCATAGTTGCCGTGCTGGAGCCGCCAGAGGATGTGCTCGGTGCGGTCGCCGCCGATGCCGAAATTGGCGGCTTTCATCGGGGCCCAGTATTTTTCCCAGACTTCCTTACCCTTGCCGCTCCAGCCGGCGGTGATGGAATCGCCGAGGAAAACGAGCTGGGCTTCGCCCTGTTGGGAAATCTCGTTGAAGGACTCGTGTTTCTTTTCCGTGCCTGGATGCAGCGCGGGAGAAAGCGCGAGACTCTTGGTGGCGGTTTCGGCAAAGGAAAGCGGGGCCAGTCCGAGGACGGCGGCGAAAGCAAAGAGGGTGGTTTTTTTCATGGTGAAGGTTTCCATTTTCTCCGTTGTGAGCGTTGCGGCAACAACGGAATTACGTTCTCTGGATCGGTGTCAAAAGGATGGCGGAATCGAACTTGATTCGGCGTCACGAGTGTTCAAGATGGGTTGGACGTTGACCGCCGTCGAACTTTCCCATGATCCGATCTCTGATTTCCTGTTCACTGTTTCTCTTTCTCCCGATCTGCTGGTGCAGTTGCGCCTCGGGGCCGCCAACCCCGTCGGAAGAGCACATGAGTCAGGCGAACTCGCTCCTCAAGCAGGCGAAACAACTCGCACGCTCGGGTGACATGGAGGCGTCGAAAAAGCTGGCCCCGATGCTCGCGAGCGAAGTGCGCCAGGGAGTGGAAAAGGCGCCGGCGCAAAAGGGCGAGGCGAGTCTTTCCACCTTGCTCGAAGCCTGGGAGTCGGGCTCCTACACCGCGTGGACGACGTCGCTGGAATCGGGCAATGAGGCTGGCGCCAGGCAATCGCTCGTCGCGATGCGGGCCCAATGCGCCTCGTGTCACGCCGCCATCGAGCGACCGATGATCCACGTGGTGGGGGTGCGATAGCCGAAGCGCTATATCGCGATGCGCTGTTTCTGAATGGACGAAAGTTCTTACCCGGAGAGCGAGGCTTCCGCTTGATCCGGCGAACAGCCGGGGTTTACCTAGCGGTTCGTCCCTTTCGCTCCGCACCCTTCAATGTCCACCAACCCGATCAAGACCGCCGTCGTCGGCGCCAGTGGCTATTCCGGCCAGGAATTGCTTCGACTGCTGCTGATGCATCCCGGCGTGGATCTGGTCGCGGTGACGTCGAGGCAGGAAGCCGGTCGCCCACTCGGTGAAGTCTTCCCCCGCTTTCGCGGAGCGGCCAAGATCGCGGATCTGAGTTTCATCGATCCCGACATCGATGCCATTGCCGCCACGGGGGCCCAGTGCGCCTTCCTCGCCCTGCCCCATGGCGTGGCCTACGAGTATGCCTCCGGTCTTTTGGAAAAAGGCATCCGCGTCATCGATCTCAGCGCCGATTTTCGGCTCAACGACGCCGACATCTACGCCGAATTCTATGGCGGCAATCATCCTTCGCCCCACTTGTTGAAAGAGGCGGTCTACGGTCTGCCCGAGTTTTATGCCGAGCAGATTCGTCAGGCCAGGCTGGTGGCTTCGCCGGGATGTTACCCGACTTCCATCCTCGTGCCGACCTTGCCGTTGGTGAGCGCGGGATTGATCGATCCCGCCACGATCATGGTTTCCAGCGTCAGCGGTGCCAGTGGGGCGGGGAAGAAAGTGGATGCGGCTTACCTTTTCACGGAAGTGAACGAGAGCGTTCGCGCCTACGGCGCGCCGAAGCATCGTCACCTCAGCGAGATCGAGCAGGAACTTTCGCTCGCGGCGGGCAAAGCGGTTCGCATTTCCTTCGTCCCGCATCTCATGCCGGTGAACGCGGGGATCTGCACCACGATTTTCTGCCAGCCAAGCGGGGACACCGGTTCCGCCGGCAAATCCGTCGCCGACGCGTATGCGGAAGTCTACGGCAATGCGCCATTTGTGAGAATTTTGGGGGAGAACAAATTCCCCGACACGAAACACGTCACCGGGACGAACTTTGTCGATGTCGGTTGGGTGGAAGACAAGCGAACGGGGAGAATCATTCTCTTCAGCGCCGAGGACAACCTCGGGAAAGGCGCTTCCAGCCAGGCCGTGCAGAGCTTCAATCTGATGTTCGGTCTGTCGGAAACCGCCGGCTTGCTGAATTTTTGAGGGACAAAGTGTGACTCGGACCGCGGGGGCGTTTCGTCAACAGGGAGGAAAAACAGACAGCAATGACGACGGAGTGGGAATCGATCGAAGGGGGAATTTGTGCGGCAAAAGGATTTCGCGCCGCCGGGGTAACTTGCGGGATCAAGAACCCGGATTCACCAAAGCGGGACTTGATGGTGATCCTGTCGGATTTTCCCGCCGAAACCGCGGGCGTGTTCACCCAGAACGAAGTGAAAGCGGCGCCGGTGCGGCTTTCGCAGACTTACCTGAAGCAGGCGACCCCGAAAGCGATCGTGGCCAACAGCGGCAATGCCAATGCCTGCACCGGGACGATCGGCATGGATCACGCGAGACGGATGGCGGACACCGCCGCGAAGGCGCTCGGCATTCGGCGACGCGAAGTGCTGGTGTGTTCGACCGGAATCATTGGCCTGCCGATGCCGATCGAGCGCATCGAGGCAAAGATGCCCGAGTTGGCCGGTTCGCTCGGCGAGGGAGCCGAAGCGAACGCACTGGCCGCCGAAGCGATCATGACCAGCGACACGCGTCCGAAATCCGAGGCCATCCGGGTAAAGATCGGCGGCAAGACCGTGACGCTGGGAGCCATCGCCAAAGGCGCCGGAATGATCAATCCCAACATGGCGACCATGCTGTGCTTCGTGACAACCGACGCGAAGATCTCGAAGGCGGAACTGAGGGCGGCGACTCGCGAAGCCACCGACCTTTCCTTCAATCGCATCACCATCGACGGCGACATGAGCACCAACGACACGGTGCTGGTGATGGCCAACGGGCAGGCCGGAAATCGCGCGATCACCAAGGGCGGACCGGGGGGGCGCGCGTTTCGCGAGGCGCTCACCGAGCTGATGCGGAGGATGGCCAAGAAGATCGTCGCCGACGGCGAACGGGTGACAAAGCTCGTCGAAGTGGTGGTGAAAGGCGCCTACTCCAGCGCCGATGCCGAAAAGGTGGCCCGCGCCGTGGCCAACTCGAAACTTGTGAAATGTTCGTGGAACGGCAACGACCCGAACTGGGGACGCGTCATTCACGCCGTGGGCTATTCGGGCGCGCGGATTCGTGAGGAAATGGTCGACATCTATTTCGACGGTCGTTGCGCCGCCAAGCATGGGCTGGTCAGCGATACACCGCTGGAGGAATTGCAACGCGTGGTGTCGGGACCGAAGTTCCGGGTCTGCATCGATCTCAATCTCGGCTCCGGCGAGTACAACATCTACACCGCGGACCTGTCGCCGGAGTATGTGCTCTTCAACCGCGAGGAATACGCGGTTTCGAAGATGAAGCGCTGAGCGATGCAACAGGGTCGAGTCAGCGGCCTAACCCTGTTGAATGAGCCGGGGGCGGGATTCCCCAAAAAGTTGCGTGACAAATGGCCTGTGATTCGTCAACTTCCGGTGATCATGAAACATACACAAACCCTGACAATCTGCCTTCTCGCGGCCGGGCTTAGCGCTTGCGGAATGCTGAAGAAGACTACCAAGGTGGCGACCGACTCCGTTGGTGCCGCGGCGGATATGACGGCCGACGCCGCGGGTGGAGCGGTGGACGCCGCCGGCAACGTGACCAAGACAGCCGCCGACACCACGAAAAAGGCGGCTTCCGGCACGATGAACGCGGCGAGCGATGTGACTTCCGGCGCGGTCGACACCACGAAAAAGGCGGCCTCCGGCACGATGAACGCGGCGAGCGATGTGACTTCCGGCGCAGTTGACACCACGAAGAAAGCGGCTTCGGGCACGATGAACGCGGCGGGCAGCGTGACTTCCGGCGCGGCGAATGCGGCCGGGAACGTGACTTCCGGCGCGATCGACGCCACGAAGAAGACGGCCTCCGGCGCGGCGAACGCGGCCGGGAACGTGACGGCCGGCGCGGTGGACACCACGAAGGAAGCGGCCTCCGGCGCGGCAAATGCCGCGGGCGGCGCGGCCTCGGGAGCGGTCGAAAAGACCAAGGAAGCCACCGGAAGTATCGCTCCGGTCATCACCAACTGAATCGACCGGCAGACACTCCACCGGCTGGTTCCGGTGAAGACCCACTAATCACGGAAGGAAACGCCGCGTCATGAACGCGGCGTTTTCATTTGGGGAGGGGCGGACCAGTGGCGAATCTGCCATCAGTTTCCCATGGCTTTGGCGATGGCGGCCGCCTCGGACGCGGCGTTGAATCCGGGGTTCATCTCCCTCGGAACGGGGGCGCCGATCGCCTTTCTCCAGTCTTCGAGAATGCGGTGGAGTTCCCTGGTTTTTTCCGGATCGGAGGCGGCGAGATTGGTGGATTCACCGATGTCGTTTTCCAGATCGTAAAGTTCCAGGCCACCGTCCTCGAAGTATTCGTGAAGTTTCCAATTTCCCTTCCGAACGATGGAGCAGGGGCGGGAGCGAAAGAGCGGGTCCCGTTGCTCCAGATGGTTTTTTCCGCCGTAGCTCTGAAGGTAGGCGGGGAAGTGCCAGAATAGGGCGCGATCGGCCAGTTGGGTGGTCGCTTCCGCTTCGCTCCTGAGCAGCGGCACCAGGCTGACGCCGTCGAGCGGTTGCTCCGGCAGCTCGGCGCCGGTGATTTCACAGAATGTCGGGTAGAGATCGACGCCGGAAACGGGAACGTGGCATTCGCTGCCGGGCTCGACCACGCCCGGCCAGACGAAGACGAGGGGCACGCGGATGCCGCCTTCGTAGTAGGTGCCCTTGTAGCCTTTCAGCGGATCCATGTCCGTGGCGGGGCCGTAGCCGCCGTTGTCGGAAAAGAAGACGATGACCGTGTTCTCCCGCTGGCCGGAGCTTTCGAGCGCCTCGAGGATTTCGCCGACGCCATCGTCCACCGCCTGGATCATCGTGGCCATGGCGACGTGATCGTGAAGTTTTCCGGGCGGCTTGGCTTCGTATTTCGCGACCAGTTCCTTCTTGGCGTCCAGGGGCGTGTGAACGGCAAAGTGAGTCAGGTAGAGCGCCCAGGGATGCTCCCGATTGTCGCGAACGAAATCGGCGGCGCGATGGCTGAGGGTGTCGGTCAGGTATTCGCCATCGGGCACGTCCCGCAGGCCGGGAACTTTGCCATGCGGGGGGTAGTAGCCCTTGGGCGGACTGCCCGAGTGAGTGCCGCCCACGTTTTCATCGAAGCCGAACTTGAGGGGATCATCGCTGAGATGCCACTTGCCCATGCTGGCGGTCCGGTAACCGGCTTTCTGAAGGCATTGAGCCCAGGTGACGATGTCGGGACGCAACGTGTCGGTGCCGGGAATGTGCTTGAGCCGGCGGTATTCCGCCTGGCCGCGTGGTCCGGTGCCGACGTTGTAGATTTCGTGGCGGGGCGTGTATTGACCCGACAGCAGACAGGCGCGCGCCGGGGCGCAGTTGGCCGCCCCGGAGTAGGCGTCGGTGAACTTCATGCCCTGCTTCGCCAAGGCGTCGAGATTCGGGGTTTCGTAGAAATCGGAACCCATGAACCCGGTGTCGCGCCATCCGAAGTCGTCCAGAAAGATGAACAGCAGGTTGGGTTTTTCCGACGCGTTTATCGAAGCGGCGAAAATGATCGCCGAAAGGCTTAGGAAACGAAGGAGAGTTTTCACGGCGTTGGAGAAATTTTACGCGTTGATCTCGGCAGGCAGGGCCTTTTCGACCACGGCAGCACCGATGGCATCGCCCAGTACGTTGATGGTGGTGCGGAACCGATCCAGCAGCCAGTCCACCGAAAGAATGAGCGCGATGCCTTCGATGGGTAGATCGACCGCTTTCAGGACGATGATCATGGTGACCAGCCCCGCCTCGGGGATGCCGGCGGCGCCGATGGCGGCGAGCGTGGCCGTGATGGCGACCACGATCTGGTCGGTCAGTTCGAGTTGGATGCCGAAGGCCTGGGCGATGAAAATGGCGGCGACCGCTTCGTAGAGCGCGGTGCCGTCCATGTTGATCGTCGCGCCGAGCGGAGTGACGAACTCGACCGACTTTGGCGAGATCCTGGCTTCATCGATGGCGGACTCGATCGTCACCGGAAGCGTGGCCGACGAACTCGCGGTCGATAGCGCGGTGAGCAGGGCCTTCGACATCTGCACGATGAAGCGGTAGGGATTTCGCCGGGTGAAGAGCCACAGGATCAGTGGCAGGGTGATGAATCCGTGAATCGCCAGACCTGAGAGCACGGCGGTCATGTATTTGCCGACGCTCTTCAGCTCGGTCATCAGGGTGCCGTCGGCATTGGCTTCTCCAAAGCGTGAGGCGACGAGGCAGAAGATCCCCAGCGGTGCGATTTTCATCAGCAGCAACACGAAATCCATCAGGGCGTCGTTCACCTGATGGATCACCTTCACCAGCACCTCCGATTTCGACCCGTGCATGGTCAGGATGGCGGCGAAGATGATGGAGAAAATGATCAAGGGCAGCAATTGAACGTCCAGGGCGCTCTTGAGGAGGTTGTCGGTGAAAAGCAGCATCACCAGCCCGTGCAGCAATCCGCCCACCGAATCGGGTCGGGAAGCATCCTTGGGTTCGGGCGCGCCCTGCGCCATGGCCGCTTTGACCTGGTCCGTGTCCGCCATGCCGGCTCCGGGATGAATTACATTCACCACGATGATCCCCACGATCACCGCCATCAGGGTGGTCGTGACGTAATAACCAATGGCGGCGGCGCCGGGCTTGCCGAGCTTGCGGATGTCGCCGAGACCGATGATTCCCGACATGACCGAGGTGATCACCAGCGGCACCACGATCATCTTGAGCAGGTTCAGAAAAATCTCGCCACCGATCGCGAGCTTCGCTGCCAGGTCAGGGACGATGAAGGCGACGATCAGCGCGAGCACGATGCCCGCGAGGATCCAGAGGGTCAGGTTTCCGTGACCGGAGTTTTTCCCGTTTTTGGCGTTTGAATCGGCTGGAGAGTCGTTCATGGCCGCACTGTAAGTAGAAAGAAATGAATCCGGCCAACGAAAAGGAGAAATTTCTCGGGCGGGAAGGGATCGCGGCGGATGGATGTGAACGAATCCTCACTTGATCGGAAGCCATTCTTTGGCAAGCTGTCTGTTTTCCCTTTGCGCGATTTTTCCGCCCCCGGTCGAAAATGAATTCCGCCTTTCAACATCAGATCGAAAAAGCCGCCGTGTTGCTGGAAGCCCTGCCGTACTTCCAGGAATTCCGCGGCAGCACCTTCCTGATCAAGGTCGGCGGCAGCGCCATGGAAGATCCGGCGTTGGTGCGGCGGCTCATGCGCGATGTCGTGTTTCTCGAACTGGTGGGCATCAATCCGGTGCTGGTGCACGGGGGAGGGAAGGCCATCTCGGCGGCGATGAAAAACGCCGGTCTCGAAGCGGAATTCGTCGGTGGCTTGCGCATCACCACGGACGAAGCGATGCAAATCGTGGAGCGGACCCTGTCGCGTGAGATCAATCCCGGTTTGGTCAAGAGCCTCACGGAATTCGGCGGCAAGGCGTTCGGCGTGGCGGGCAACGAGACCTTCATCGGCGAGCGGATGAAGGCGTGGTCGGACCAGGAGAGTCGGGAGGTGGAACTCGGCCGGGTCGGTCGCGTGGTCGATATCGAACTTTCGAAGATCGAGGCCTCGATCTACACCGAGACCGTTCCGGTGGTGTCGCCGATCGCCGCCGAGCGGGGGACCGGACTGGCGCTGAATGTGAACGCCGATCTCGCCGCCGCCGCTCTCGCCTCGAAACTCAAGGCCGCGAAATTGATCTACCTCAGCGACGTCATCGGACTGATGCGGAATCCGCCCGAGGAAGACAGCCTGATTCCCTCGATCCGGACGGATCAGGTGGAGGACATGATCGAGGAAGGCATCATCGGTGGCGGCATGATTCCCAAGCTGCGTTCCGCGGTCGAGGCCCTGCAGGCGGGCGTTGGCAAAGTCCACATGATCGATGGCCGCATCTCTCATTCGTTGCTGCTCGAGATTTTTACCGAGAGCGGAATTGGCACCGAGTTGGTGAAACCCTGACGCGAACCGATTCCATGACTGTCTCGAATGAAAGCACGGAGGAAACTCCGACCACCGCCGATTTGATGCAGCGGTATGTGATGGGGAACTACGGCCGGTTTCCGTTGGCCTTTTCCCGGGGCGAAGGCTCGTGGATCTGGGACGAATCGGGCAAGCGCTATCTCGATTTCGCCACCGGCATCGCGGTGTGTTCCATCGGCCACTGCCATCCCGCCATGCAGCGGGCCTTGCGCGAACAGTCGGCGAAACTGATTCACTGCTCGAACCTCTACCAGATTCGCGAACAGGCCGAACTGGCCCAGTTCATCGTGGAGCGCGTCGTGAAGCAGCCGGGCCGGGTCTTTTTCTGCAACAGCGGCGCCGAAGCGAATGACTCCCTGATCAAGCTGGCGAGGAAATTCGGTCACGACAGCGCGGCTCAGCATGGTGGGGAACTCCGCAACGAGGTGATCACCTGCACCAACAGCTTCCACGGCCGGACGCTTGGCGGGATTGCCGCCACCGGACAGGACAAGGTGAAGCACGGGTTCACTCCCTTGCTCGAAGGCTTCAAGCATGTGCCTTTCAACGACAGCGAAGCCTTGCGCGCCGCCGTCGGACCGAAGACGTCCGCCATTCTCTTCGAGGTGGTGCAGGGTGAGGGCGGGATCAATGTGGTGTCGCAGGAGTTTCTGAAGACGGTCGAAGAACTGCGTCGCGAGCACAACCTGCTGGTCATGCTCGACGAGGTGCAGTGCGGGTTTGGACGGACCGGACGCTGGAATGCCTGGGAGACCGCCATGCGCGGCGCCGATTGGACATTCGAGCCGGACGCGGTCAGTTGGGCGAAGGGCATGGGCGGCGGATTTCCCATTGGCGGGATCTGGGCGAGCGAACGCCTTGCTCCCGGCGGGGTTGATTTCCGGGTCTGTGACATACTCGGCCCCGGCACCCATGGATCCACTTTTGGCGGCACGCCGCTGGGCTCCGTGGTGAGCCTGTCGGTGCTGAAAACCATCGAAAGTGAAAACCTGATTGAGAACGCCGACCGCCTCGGCGCCTTGATTCGATCGACGGTGACCGGGTGGGAGCATCCGCTTATCCGCGAAGTTCGCGGGCTCGGTCTGCTGATCGGTTTCGCGATAGATCCCGATGCCCTGGCGGCCAAGGTGCCCGCCTTTGCGGCGAGTGGCCAGACGCCGAGCCTGTTCGTGGTGAACCGGCTGATCGAAGCCGGCATGCTGACCGTGCCCGCCGGGCCGGGCGTGGTGCGCTGGCTGCCCCCACTGAACGTGAGCGAGGACGAAGTCGCTCACGCCTTGAACCTGATGCGCGGCGCGCTGGATGCGCTGCTGAACCCCTGACCGACCGACCGAACGACCTGTCATGAAAAACCTCCTTTCCATCGAATCGCTGACCGGAGATGAAATTCGCACCATCGTTGATGACGCGGTTTCCCTGAAAGCTAACCGCAACGATTTCAGTCGGCAGCCGTTGGCCCACCAATGCTGGGCGATGATCTTTGCCAAGTCCTCGACCCGTACCCGGGTCAGTTTCGAAGTCGGGGTGCGTGAACTGGGTGGTTCCGTGATGTTTCTTTCCGCCAACGACATCCAGCTGGGACGCGGCGAACCGATCAAGGACACCGCCCGCGTGATGGGCCGGATGCTGCACGGCGCGATCATCCGGACCTATGCGCAGCAGGATGTGGAGGATTTCGCCGAGTACAGCGGCATCCCGACCATCAACGCCCTCACCGACGACGAGCATCCCTGCCAGATTCTCGCGGACCTGCTGACCATCCGCGAGCGGATCGGTGGCTGGGAGGGCAAGCGGATCGCCTTTTTCGGCGATGGCGCCTGCAACATGGGCCGTTCCTGGGCGTGGGCGGCAGCCAGACTGGGCTTTGAACTCGTGGTGGCCGCGCCCGATGGCTACCAGCTCGATGACAAATTCATGGAGACGCTGCCCTCGGAGGCAAAGGTCATTCTCACCGCCAATGCGAAAGACGCCGCCGAAGGAGCGGACGTGCTCTACACGGATACCTGGGTGAGCATGGGACGCGAAGACGAGCAGGCTCAGCGGCGCGTGGCGCTCCAGCCTTTCCAGGTGAACGAAAACCTCATGAGTCTCGCCAACGAGGGCGCTATCGTGCAGCACTGCCTGCCGGCCTACCGTGAATACGAGATCACCGAGGGGCTCCTCGAGTCGAACGCCGAAGCGATCTTCCAGCAGGCCGAGAATCGACTCCACGCCCAGAAAGCCGTGCTGGCGAATCTGGCAAAAACGTGATTGGGATGCTGATTAGTGGAGAATCTTCCAGAGAATCAAAGCAAGAACGATCAGTCCGATCACCACAAGACCGGCAATCATCTGTCGGCACCCTTTCCTGGCTTCTTCTTCGGCGATCCCCATCGGACCTTCTTTGGTTACGGTGAGATCCATTTGGATCCATTTTTTGCGATCTGAAGTGACGTCAAAACCAGTGATTTGCTCTGCCACTTTTGTTGGCGCCTCGCCGATGAGATCGAAGTCTGCCGTCTTCTGCTCGAATCGTAATCGATCACAAATCGAGGTGAGGTCAGCGGGGAGTGAACCTTTTATCTCCAAATGTTCAGGATCGTAATCCTGTCCTCCCTTTTCAGGAAAGTGTTCAATCTCCCATATGCATTCCCCATTTACCCAAGAAGAGGACAGAGAGAAATTGTTCCGATCGTAGATGTCACAGCATACAATCCGTCGGTTTAAGGATAGAGTCTCAAGTGGGAGATTCCAGTTGGCCAGGCCACCGTAAAAGACCAAGGCGAACCAACCGTTTCCAAGATCTACGCCGGTATATTTACCGAATTTAGCTGGATGAAATTCTGGTGGATTCGGTGTCTCCGCCAGTCCCAGTTCGTCGAGAACCGACTTTGGGGAATCTGTCTCAAAACCTATCCACCCAACTGTGAATCCCATGGGGCGGAATCCTAAGGAAGGCGATCATCAGTTCAAGTAGAAAAACTTGGGGGGAGCAATCCGGCAATGCACTCTAAATTTAAGAGAATGTCAGAATTTTATTGCAAAAATGTAATTTTTATAACAAATTCGACGCACTTATGAAAATTCTGAGAAAATCGGTGTCTCTCTTGCCTTCCGGAATTCAACAAAGGATTCGGGATCAATACTATTCCCGAAAGCTGTCGCGCTCTTCGATCGAAGATGAACCGGAACTGGTGGTGGCCCGGTTGCTCGTTCAGAAAGGACACACCGCCCTCGATATCGGAGCGAACTACGGGCTGTTCGCCAAATTTCTCTCAGAAGCCGTCGGAAGAAGCGGCCGGGTCTATTCCTTCGAGCCGGTGCCGACCATGTTCCAGACGCTCTCGCGCAATCTTTCGGGTTCCGCCTACAGCAATGTCACCTGTTTCGGCGAAGCCGTTTCGGAAGGCACGGGCCGGGCGCACATCGAAGTGCCGACCTGGGAGGATGGTTCTCCGAATTTCTACGAAGCCTCCCTCGAAGGCGGCAGCACTGGCAACACGGAGCGCATCATGATCCCGACGGTCAGCATCGACGACTTCGTCGAAAGGGAAGGGATCGAGAAGATCGATTTCATCAAGTGCGACGTGGAAGGTCACGAGATCGCCGCGATCAAAGGCGCTCGGCGGACGCTGGAAACCCATCGTCCCACGATTTTCCTGGAGGTGAACCAGTCGCTGGTCGATACCGAACACGGACAAGCCGTGGCCGGACTGATCGCCTCTCTCGGATACGAGATCCATGTCCTTGACGGGCTGGCGATCCGGAAATGGACTCCCGATTTTCCAGCAACGGTGAACTACATCCTGTTTCCCGGGAAGACCGCTTCGGTCTCGAAAGGGGGCACGATGGCCGGAGCGACGACAGCCGCCGTTTGAAAACCGGGGCCGTTTGGCTTTGAGCGCACCTGATCGTTGTCGGGTGCGCCTCCGGGATCCTCAACTGCTGACCGCTTCCCGCGCCACCGCGAGAGCATAGTCGCGATTGAGCTTGGCGATGACGTCGGCGCTGATCGATTTCGGGCAGACGGCTTCGCACTCGTATTGATTGGTGCAGTTGCCAAAGCCCTCGGCATCCATTTGGCGGACCATGGCCAGCACCCGCTTGTCTTTCTCAGGTTGGCCCTGCGGCAGGTGATTGAGGTGCGAGGCCTTGGCGCCCACGAAAAGCATGGCGCTGGCGTTTTTGCACGACGCCACACACGCGCCGCAACCGATGCACGCCGCCGCGTCGAAAGAGGCATCGGCATCGTCCTTGGAAATCGGAAGCGAGTTGGCATCCTGCGCCGATCCGGTGCGGACGGAAATGAACCCCCCCGCCGCGATGATTCGGTCGAACGCCGTCCGGTCCACCACAAGGTCGCGCACGATGGGAAAAGCCTTGGCGCGAAACGGCTCGATCCAGATGGTGTCGCCCTCGCTGAATTTCCGCATGTGGACCTGGCAGGCGGTGATGCCGCGCTCTTTGCTGTGAGGAATGCCGTTGATCGTCAGGGAACAGGTGCCGCAAATGCCCTCGCGGCAATCGTGATCGAAGTGAATTGGCTCGCCACCGTCTTCGATGATGCGTTCGTTGACGATGTCGAGCATCTCGAGAAAGGACGCCTCTTCGGGGATGTCCTTGGCTTCGTAGGTCTCGATCTTTCCGTGGTCGTCGGGATTCTTCTGGCGCCAGACTTTCAGGGTCAAGTTCATGAGGAAGGTCAATGTTGAGAGATCAGAATTTTGTCCGCCAATGGATTGGGTCGCTGCGAAGATCGAGGATTTCAGAGATAACGATTTCGTCGTCTTGGTATCGGTAGATCAATCCTACTTTGAAAATGTGAAGCATGATCCGGCGGTGTTTTTCGCCGATTGGCCGCCACGCGGTGGGATTTGCTTTGATTCGGGAAATTGCATCTTCGACTTCGTCGAGTAGCCGACTACTCAGTCCTTGCTGCCTTTCCTCGTACCATGTCAGTAGTTTGACGAGTTCGGTCTCTGCGACGGAAAGGAAGCGAACCTTCATTTACCCAAACTGTTTTCTGAGCCGTTCCACCACAATTTCCGCGTCCACCGCCTCGATCTCACCCCGGTCATAGGCGTCGATGCGATCGTCCGCCTCGCGACCGTACTTCTCGAGGCGTTCCTGGATAGAGTCGGTTTCCACGCTGGCGATTAACAGATCCGCCAACTGGATGCGTTCCGCTGGCGGCAGTTTCAGGGCTTCTTCTTCCAGGGTTGAGGTGTCCATTTTTCGACGCGGGTGATGTTCGAGACGGAATCGCTCAATTATTTATAACTCCGTACCGACAGCTTCACATTCTCGAATTCCAGTTCCTCCTTGTGAAGCTTGGGCTTGTTGCCGGGCCCGGTGGATTCCCAGGCGGCGACGTAGCAGAAATCGTCGTCGCGGCGCATGGCTTCACCCGGATTGGTGTAGCCGGACTTCACCGCTTCATCCTTCTCGGTAAACTGGTATTCCTCGCGGAAGTGACCGCCGCAGCTCTCTTCGCGCTCGAGAGCGTCGTAGCAGAGCAGTTCGGCGAATTCCAGGAAGTCGGCGACGCGCCCCGCTTTTTCGAGTTCGGCGTTGAGGTTGCCGGAATCGCCGGGAACGCGCACGTTTTCCCAGAACTCCTCGCGGATGGCGGGAATCTTCTCGAGCGCTTCCTTCAGTCCGGCCTCGTTGCGGGCCATGCCGCATTTGTCCCAGACGAGCAGGCCGAGTTCGCGATGGAAGCTGTCAACGGTGCGCTTGCCATTGATGCTCATCAGCTTGCCGATCCGCTCGCGAACCGAGGCTTCGGCTTCGTCAAAGGCGGGATCGCTGGTCGTGATGGTTCCGGGTTTCTCACCGGCCAGGTAGTTCGGGAGAGTCGCCGGGATGACGAAGTAGCCATCCGCCAGCCCCTGCATCAGCGCGCTGGCGCCGAGACGGTTGGCGCCGTGATCGGAGAAGTTCGCTTCGCCCAGCACGTGCAGGCCGGGGACATTGGACATCAGATTGTAGTCCACCCAGAGACCGCCCATGGTGTAGTGGACGGCGGGGTAGATCTGCATCGGCGAGGTGTAGGGATCGGTGCCGGCGATCTTTTCATACATCTGGAAAAGGTTGCCGTAGCGCGCCTCGATGGTGTCCTTGCCCAGCCGGTTGATGGCATCGCGGAAATCGAGATAGACGCCCAGCCCGGTCGGCGCCACGCCGCGGCCTTCGTCGCAGGCTTCCTTGGCCGAACGCGAGGAAATGTCGCGCGGCGCGAGGTTGCCGAAGCTCGGGTATTTCCGTTCCAGGTAGTAATCGCGGTCCTCATCGGGGATGTCGGACGCATTCTTCTTCCCGGCACGAATGGCCTCGGCGTCTTCCGCCTTTTTCGGCACCCAGATGCGGCCGTCGTTGCGGAGCGACTCGGACATCAGCGTCAGCTTCGACTGGTAGTCGCCGCTGACGGGGATGCAGGTCGGGTGAATCTGGGTGTAGCAGGGATTCGCGAAATGGGCGCCGCGCTTGTGGGCGCGATAGGCGGCCATCACGTTGCAGCCTTTGGCATTCGTGGAGAGATAGAAGACATTGCCGTAGCCGCCGGTGGCGAGGATCACGCAATCGGCCGCGTGCCGGGAGATCTCACCGGTCACCATGTCGCGGACGATGATGCCCTTGGCGTGACCATCAACCAGCACCAGATCGAGCATTTCCGTGCGCGGATACATCTTCACGCCGCCACGGGCGATTTCCTTTTCCAGTGCCTGGTAGCAACCGATCAGAAGTTGCTGTCCTGTCTGACCGCGAGCGTAGAAAGTCCGGCTCACCTGGGCGCCGCCAAAGGAACGGTTGTCCAGCAGGCCACCGTATTCGCGGGCAAAGGGAACGCCCTGGGCCACGCACTGGTCGATGATGTTGTTACTGACTTCGGCCAGGCGATAGACGTTGGCTTCGCGGGAGCGGAAGTCGCCGCCCTTGATGGTGTCGTAAAACAGGCGATAGACGGAGTCACCGTCGTTCTGATAATTCTTCGCGGCGTTGATCCCGCCCTGCGCGGCGATGGAGTGGGCGCGGCGCGGACTGTCCTGGTAGCAGAAGCAACTCACCTGGTAGCCCAGCTCGCTGAGCGTCGCGGCGGCGGAACCACCGGCGAGGCCGGAGCCGACCACGATGATGGAAAACTTTCGCTTGTTGGCCGGATTGATGAGCTTGGACTCATTCTTGTGCCTGGTCCATTTGTCGGCCAGCGGGCCGGAGGGAATGGCGGAGTTGAGAGAACCGTTGGATGCCATGATCGGAAAAGGGTGAACGGAAATGCTTGAATGGGTTCCGGAGAAAACTCAGCCCTCTCGGGCATCGACGATTTCGACGGTGGCGTGGCCGGAAGGGGACAGCTCGGCATGGCCTTTGCCCTCCGTGTTTTTCAGGGCGCCCGTCATGACGGCCAGGGGGATTGAGAGAAAGCCGGCCCAAAGGGCGATCGAGATAGCCAGGCCGAGCTTGTGTTCGAACCCGGACGACTTGCGGCTGCGAAGACCGAGGGTCTGGAAAATCGAGGCGATGCCGTGGCTCAGGTGGGAGCAGAGCAGCGTGATGCCGACGATGTAGAAGAGCACCACGAGCGGATTCTGAAATCCCTTGATGACCATCGCGTAGACGTCGTGGCGGGATTCGCCCGGATGCTTGGCCGCGAAGGCGGTGTCGGGCAGGTTGGCGAGATCGGGATCGACCCGGACCGTGAAATGGAGCAGGTGGAAAATCACGAAAGCCAGGACAGTGAGTCCGCTCCAGATCATGATGCGCGAGCTTTTCGAGGCCTGCACCGTGTTGTCACAGGCGTAGTGCGAGTCCCGCGCGGCGCGGTTTTCCATCGTCAGCGACACTGTCGCCCAGATGTGCAGGACCACCGCCGCCAGCATTCCCGCCCGGAAGATCCAGATGAACTGGCCGTGCAGGAAGTGGTGGAGGAACTGCGCGTAGCTGTTCATGGGATCGGCTCCCTGAAAGACCAGCAGGTTCCCCGCGACGTGTCCCAGCAGAAAGACAACGAGGATGATTCCCGTGACCGCCACCACGATTTTCCGGCCGATCGAAGATCGCCAGCATTGAAGAATTGCTTTCCCGAGTGGATTCATTTTGTGAGTTCCATTAACCATTACGCGGCCGGATTGCAAGGAGATGGGGGCCGCATGGCTGAAATGCGCAAAAAATCGGCAAGGAATGCGCTCATTTCGGCCTCGAAATGAGGTTGAGACGGGTTTCCGGCAAAATCGGGGTTGCGAGCCCCCCGGGTTTTCTTTAAACAACGACTCATGGCGTCCCATCGGCCCCGCGAAAACTGGTCCTCCCGTCTCGGCGTGATTCTCGCGGTGTCCGGCAGCGCCGTTGGTCTTGGCAATTTCCTCCGCTTTCCCGGACAAGCGGCCCAATACGGCGGCGGCGCTTTCATGGTCGCCTATTTCATTTCCTTCCTCCTCATCGGCCTGCCGATCTGTTGGGCCGAGTGGGCGATGGGCCGGTCGGCGGGTCAGAAGGGCTACAATTCCTGTCCCGGCATCTTCAACTACATCGCCCGCCACCCGGCGGCGAAATACGCCGGCGTCATCGGGGTCATCATCCCGGTGATCATCTACATGTATTACGTGACCATCGAGGCGTGGTGTCTCGGTTACGCGGTGAATTTCGCCGGAGGTAAGATGGCCTTCTCCACCGCGGACGACGCGGGCAAATTCTGGAGCGATTTCATCGGCATGGCCGGCGACGGACAGGCCATGGGCTTCGGGCTGCAAAAAGTGGGCGGCTACCTCCTCTTCGTGTTCATCCTCAATTTCGTGCTCGTCTATCGCGGGCTGGCGAAGGGCATCGAATGGTTCTGCAAATTCGCCATGCCGACGCTGGTCGTGCTGGCGCTCGTGATACTCGTTCGCGTGCTGACGCTGGGAGCGCCCGATCCCTCCGTGCCGGAGAACAACGTGGTTAACGGGCTCGGATTCATGTGGAATCCGGTGAAGGTGATGGTCACGGACACCGGAGTCGAGGGCGCAGCGCCGGTCGAAGTCGTGGATCCCGGCCAGATCGCCGCCGCCGAAGCGGACCCGGCCAAGACGGTCACGCGAATCACCGTCTGGGAGCAGTTGAAAAAGCCCCAACTCTGGCTCGCGGCCGCCGGTCAGATCTTCTTCTCCTTGTCGGTGGGCTTCGGGATCATCCTCACTTACGCCAGCTACCTGCGACGGCACGATGACGTCGTCCTGAGCGGTTTGTCCGCATCCAGCGCCAACGAATTCTGCGAAGTCGGTCTTGGCGGTCTCATCACCCTGCCTGCGGCCGTCGCCTTTCTCGGTGTGTCCGGCGTGGCGGGGGCGGGGACTTTTGGTCTCGGCTTCAATGTGCTGCCCATGGTGTTTGCCAACATGCCGGCGGGAAATCTCTTCGGGTTCCTGTTCTTCTTCCTGCTCTTCCTCGCGGCGGTGACGAGTTCGCTTTCGATGTTGCAGCCCGGGATCGCGTTTCTCGAAGAAGCCATGGGCATCGGGCGGCACATGTCCGTCGCGCTGCTGGGATCGCTCACGGCCTTGGGGAGCGGCTTCGTGGTCTGGTTCAGCAAGGATGTGAAGGCGCTCGACACGCTCGATTTCTGGGTCGGCACTTTCCTGATCTACATTCTCGCCACCATCCAGGTGGTCATCTTCGCGTGGATCTTCGGCGTTCGTCGCGGATTCGAGGAATTGCACCGGGGAGCCGCCATGCGGGTGCCGCGCATCTTCGGATTCATCCTCCAGTGGGTGACTCCGGCTCTTCTGTTGATCATCTTTGCCACCTGGCTGCTGAAAGACGTGCTCGGCCTCGGCGGCGGAGAGTTGAGCGGCTACATCAAGGACCTCTTCGGAGAATCCGCCAATCTCATCGCCCAACTCAGCGTCGGCCTCATCCTCGTGGTCGCCGCGACGGTGACGTTGATTCTGTCGCGGGCTCAGATTTACAAAAATGAACTCAAGCAACCGCCGCCACAGTCGCGGCCGGAGGCGTGACCTGTTTCGGAGCGAACCCACTTTTTGCCATGACAACCGGCGGCTGGATCATCATGACCATTTCCGTGGCGACCGTGACGGTGCTCTTTCTCTGGAGCATCGTGAAGGTCCTCAAGTCGCCCAGTGGCGAAGACGATCGAATGCACGGCTTCGAGTTTGAAACTCCCGACGAGAAAACCGGACACGATCCGTCCTGATCTGTATGAGATAGACTTGGTTAGTTGATTACCTTGGGTTTGAACCATTGCCCATTCGCGTCAGGTTACCCTGTAAAAATCAGCCTGAAGTGGAGTCCCGGAGGGATGGGGAAAAGACCGAAGGTCTTTCTCACCTTAGTTTGGGGCAGAGCGCAGCGCCGCCCCAGGAAGACAGCGCCACTTTCAGCCAACCGGAAATCTCGTGTGCGCTTTCCTGGAGCAAAGCCCCAGGCTACGGTGAGGCCGGGCCGTTGGCCCTGTTCCATCATCTTGCAGTTCCGCAAACGATGAAAAAAAGCGGGAAGAATCCTTTGAGTCTCCGGATGCAGATGGTCAATCGGTCTGCCCTCAGCATCACAAACCGGGCGTCCTGACCGCCTGGCCGCCGAGTCCGAACTTGGCGAACATCTCGCCGTCGTGACCGTAGATGTCCTGATCGAAACGAACCCGGCCGTCGTCCATGATCGTGCTGGTCCAGTAGATCAGGTAGACCGGAATCGGTGACACCAGGTTCACCTTGTTGTTCGGGCGAGTGGCATCCTGCATCGCGGCCTGGATCTGGTTGATGTTCCAGCCGTCGTTTTCTCTCAGGACGAACGAGGCCAGCATCGCGGGCTCGGAAACGCGGACGCAGCCATGGCTGAAATCGCGGTCCGTCGCGTTGAACAGGC
Organism: Verrucomicrobiia bacterium; assembly: GCA_020439945.1. Classification (GTDB taxonomy): domain Bacteria; phylum Verrucomicrobiota; class Verrucomicrobiia; order Verrucomicrobiales; family DEV007; genus JAEUHH01. The sequence continues at coordinate 8,712 of JAGRPB010000049.1, read as the reverse complement.
TGTGATCGGGCGTGTCGTGCAGGTAGACGGAATTGTCATTGGGAAAGATGAACTTCACCAGTCCCAGCGCGTTGCCGGGGCCGGTGCCCTGGCGAATGCTCAGCGCGCCGGACGCGACCTTCTGCAGGTTCTCCGGCGTGGCGGGCAGGATGTCATTCGGTCCCGCGCCAAAGTCGCGAACGACTTCGTAATTGTTGCGCGAGACATAGCTGGGATCGGCCAGCGCCTCGGGGACGACCTCTTTCTTGGCAATGCTGATCGGGACATTCCAGTAGGGGCGGAAGATCAGGTATCTCATGTCGCCGTGAAACACGGGCGTCTGGTGCTTGCCCTTCACGCCGACGATCACCTTGACCGTATCCACCGAGCGCCCGGCGGTGAAAAGCCGCAGCGCGCCCTCGGCGATGTTCACCTCCAGGTGTTCCGCCTGCTCGTAGGCGCGGGGCATCCAGCGCAGGCGATCGAGATTGATGATCAGCGTATCGACACGGTGGGAAACCGGATGATTCAGCTCCATCATCGTCGCCGGTCCCATCACGGCGTCGGGCGCGATTCCGTGGCGAAATTGGAATGACTTCAGGGCATCGGCCGTTTCCGCATCGATCGTCTTGGAACGAATTTTCCGAGCGTCGGCGGGCAGGTCGCCCTCCGCACGCAGGCGGGCCCGCAGCAGTCCCACTTCCGGGTAGGGATCGCCGGGACCGACATTCCGGGTGGGGGAAGGCAGCGGTTTCCAGCCGCCCAGCCCGGCGATCTCCCGATAGCGAGCCAGGGTGCTTACCAGATCCCGGTAGCGCACGTCCGGCGGAGCGGCGGCGCCCTCCAGCCAGCGGGCGAACTCCCCCGGTCCTTGGCGAAGGGCTTCGTCGAGCAGGGCCACCGGGGAAACGGTGCGGGAAATCGGCTTCCATTTCTCGTGCACCGAGGCCGGATCTATGAAGCCGTAGGCCAGACTCTGGATCGCGTAGAGAGCCAGATGCGTCGTTCCGATGTCGAGCTTGGCCGCGTCGGCGTCGGTCGGAGGCAGCCCCTGCCAGGTCTGTTGCCAGCGGGACAGGTTGAAAAGCTCGGGCCGGAGACCGTGGCGATCGAGATTCGCGATGAACTTCGCCAGCGCCGACAGCATCACGCCGTCCCATGCCGGTTGATAGTTTCGCTCCGCATACCAGCCGCGGATGGCGGCGGGTTCATTGGCGACCTGGGCCTTGATGGCGGCGGCGACCGCGGCGGGCGGACGGACCTGAGCCCTGGCATCCTGGGCGGAGGCGCCCGAAGTGACGACGAAGACGATGGCGAGTGCGGGAACGAGGAATCGGAGCATGAGACGGAGCGGGGCTGGGGAGAAGGTAACATCGCCCGGCGTCTGGCGCGACCCAACAGGGTATGATCGCGGACCTGACCCTGTTGAATGGAACGGGCGGTGTCTTGGACGGCCGGGATTGCCTCCGTATTCGCGGGATTGGACGCTTTATGCGGACACGGTAGGATTTGGCGATGCGAGAAAAATTCGGAGTTTTGGGTTTGGTAACGGGCCTGCTGATCGGCGGAGCGTGGGGCGATGAGGTCGATTTTTCTCACGACATCGTGCCGATACTCCGGGAGCACTGCGCGGACTGTCATCTGGGAAAGAAAAAGAAGGGCAGCTTCTCGATGAACACCCGCAAGGATCTCCTCGCCGGGAGTGAGAACGGGGAAGTGGTGACGCCGGGCAAGGGCGCGGAGAGCTACCTGATCGAGACGCTGAGCACGGATGATGCGGACATCCAGATGCCGCCGAAAGGCGACCGGGTTTCGCCGGAACAGATCGAAACCCTGAAGCGTTGGATCGATGGCGGGCTGAAGTGGGAGCCGGGCTTTGCGTTTGGCGAAACCAACTGGGAGCCGCCGGTGCAGCCGCGCGAGGTTGCGCTACCGAAGGCGATCGCCGGTCGCGATCATCCCATTGACCGCCTGCTCGATCGTTACCTGGCCGATCACGACAGCGAACCCACCGGCGCGGTGGGCGACGTCACGTTCATTCGCCGTCTCTACCTCGATGTCCTCGGGTTGTTGCCCGAACCCGAAGTGACGACCGCCTTTCTCGCCGACGCCTCGGCCGACAAACGGGAGAAACTGGTCGATGCCGTTTTGTCACAGGATGTCGATTACGCCGAGCATTGGCTGACTTTCTGGAATGATCTGCTGCGCAATGACTATGCCGGAACCGGATTCATCGACGGAGGCCGCAAGCAGATCACCGATTGGCTCTACCGCTCCCTGATCGATAACAAGCCCTACGACCAGTTTGTCCGCGAATTGATCGCGCCCACGCCGGACGCGGAGGGATTCATCAACGGGATCAAGTGGCGGGGCAATGTGAACGCCAGCCAGACGCGCGAGGTGCAGTTTGCCCAGAATCTTGGTCAGGTATTTCTCGGCATCAACATGAAGTGCGCCAGTTGTCACGACAGCTTCATCGATCGATGGAAGCTCAAGGACGCCTACAGCCTGGCGGCGGTCTTCGCGGAGGAACCGGTGGAGATTCATCGCTGTGACAAAGGAACGGGCGAGATCGCGAAAGCGGCGTGGATTTTTCCCGAACTCGGCGAGGTGAATCCGGACGCGGCGCAGCCCAAGCGGTTGCGGCAGCTCGCCAGGCTGATGACCGATCCCGGGAACGGGCGATTCACCCGAACGCTGGTGAACCGCGTCTGGCATCGCCTGATGGGGCGGGGGATCGTGCATCCCGTGGACGCCATGCACACGAAGCCGTGGGACGAGGATTTGCTCGACTGGCTGGCGGTCGATTTCGCGGAGCAGGGCTACGATTTGCGAAAGCTGATCCGGCGCATCGTGACATCGAAAGCCTACCAGGCCCCGATGGCTCCCACGCCCGATGTGGCGGATGCGGAAGACTATGTCTATCGCGGCCCCATCGCTCGCCGGATGACGGCCGAGCAGTTCATCGACGCGGTCTGGCAGATCACGGACACCGCGCCCGCTTCGCCGGTCGCTGATGTGATGCGGATGAAGATCGTGCCGGGGCAATACGAGGATATCGAGGTGACCGGCAAGTGGATCTGGTCGAATCGCGAGGGAGTCCCCCAGGCCGGCGAAGTCGCGACTTTGCGGAAGGTGGTGAAGCTCGATAAGAAACCGGCGAAGGCCTTCGCGACCATCTCGGCCGACAACGAATACACCCTCTTTGTCAATGGCCGGAAGCTGAGGGATGATGCCAACTGGATGACCGTGGAATCAGTCGATCTTGGCGGTGCAATGAAAGCAGGCGACAACGAATTCCTCGTCGTGGCCCGCAACGCGGGCAGCGGACCGAACGCGGCGGGCGCATTCCTGGAGGCACGATTGCAGTTCGGTGAGAACGACGAGCAGCGCGTGATCACCGACGAGAGCTGGCAGTGGACAGCACGCGAGCCGGACAAGCGCGGGCAGTTTGGCCGACCGGTCGAGGACTGGCAGCCGGTGAAAGAAGCGCCCGGGCCGTGGGCGGATCGTCTGGCTCCGCAGGTGCGGGCGGGTCTGGCGCGGGCCGAAGGCGCAGGCGACCGGATGGTACGGGCATCGCTGGTGAAGAGCGATCTGCTGATGCGTTCGCTGGGCAGACCGAATCGCGAGCAGGTAGTGACCGTGCGGCCGGAACAGCTATCGACCTTGCAGGCCATCGACCTGGCGAACGGCGACATCCTGGCGGCGCTCCTGAAACGCGGCGCGGTCAATCTGCTGGCGCAACATTCCGGGAGCAGTTCCGGCGAGCTGATCGACGCGCTTTTCCGGGAAGCCCTGTGCCGTCCGGCCACCGGGGACGAACGCGAAGTCCTCGTACAGTTGGTGGGCGAAACACCGTCGGAGCAGGGAGTGGAGGATCTCCTCTGGTCGGTGCTGATGCTGCCGGAGTTCCAGTTGGTGAGGTGAGGGAGAAACTGATAGAATTGAGAAGGAGAAGCCGATGAAAACCATGTCCCTCGAAGAACGAATCGCCCGGCGCGCGTTCCTGAAAAAACTCGGCGCCGCTTCCACCGCGGCCATGATGGCCGGGGAGCCGCGTCTCTACGGGGCGACGGAAACGAGCGACAAGCACGAGGTGGTGAATCCCGCGCCACGCGCCGATGCCTGCATCCTGATCTGGCTGGCGGGAGGCATGGCCGCGCCCGAGACCTTCGATCCCAAGCGTTACCTGCCGTTTGAGAAGGGCCTGGAAGTGGACAAGATCCTCAGCACCTTTCCCGCCATCGATACCGCGGTCGATGGGCTGAAAATTTCCGCCGGACTCGAGAACATCGCCGGCGTCATGGACCGGGCGACGCTGATCCGTTCCCATGTGCAGCCGGACCTCGGCAGCATTCTCCACTCGCGTCACCAGTATCACTGGCACACCGGCTACGTGCCTCCGGTGACGGTGGCGGCTCCGCATCTCGGCGCATGGATGGCGAAGGTGTTGGGACCACGCAACCCGGTGATGCCGCCCTTTATCAATATCGGCCAGCGTATCGAAGGCGTCGGCGAGCAGGAGGAACTGAAGGCTTTCACCACGGCCGGTTTCTTCGGCAGTGAATTCGGTCCTTTCAATCTCCCGTATCCGGAAGACGCCGTGCAGGCGGTGCGTCCGCCGGAAGGGATGGAGCCGGGACGCTTCGCCAATCGCTACCAGTTCTACAAGAAGCTGGTTGACCAGAATCCTCACCGCGAATTTCTCTCCGACTATCAGCAGGAATCGATGCTGCGTTCGTTCGACAACGCGCACCGGCTCCTGGGATCGAAGGAAAAGGACGCCTTCGATCTGGAACTCGAACCGAAGGAAGTGCGGGAACGCTACGACACCGGTCGCTTCGGGCGCGGTTGTTTGCTGGCCCGTCGCCTCGTCGAAGCCGGGGCGCGATTCATCGAGGTAACGACCGAGTATGTGCCCTTCCTGCATTGGGACACTCACGAAAACGGACACGAAACCGCGAAGGGGATGAAGGCCGAGATCGATCGGCCCATCGCCCAATTGATTCTCGATCTGGAGGAGCGCGGGATGCTCGACCGGACGCTGGTGATCATCGCCAGCGAGTTCAGTCGCGACATGTTGATCGAGGGCGTCCCCGGTTCCACCGCGCGCGATCAGAGCCGCGCCAAGTCCGAAACGCTCCAGGAGATGAAACACTACGGACTGCACCGGCATTTCACCGGCGGCACCAGCGTGGTGATGTTCGGGGGCGGGATGAAGCGGGGCTTCGTCTATGGCGCCACCGCTGACGAGCGGCCGCTGGTGGCGGTGGAAAATCCGGTGAGCATTTCCGATCTCCACGCCACGATCTACAACGCCATGGGCATCAGTCCGAAACTGTTCTACGAGATCGAGAAACGCCCGTTCTACACGACGCAGGACGGGAAGGGGCAGGCGGTGATGGAGCTTTTCGCGTGACAGGAGGGGCGACAATCCTGTCGCCCTGCTGGTCGGGGTGCGAGGCTTCGAAAAGGCGACAGGTTGATCGTCTCTCCTTTGGGGCTGGCGTTGAAGTTCGCCTTCGGTTAGGCTGGTCACTCATGAAGGCGAAGCTACTGAGTTTGGCGGGTTGGCTCGTTTTGATGGGCCCGGGGACGGCGGCTCCCCTGATGGAGAGCGTCCCGGTGAAACTGGGGCCCAAGTCCTTTCGGGATGGCGACGTCATCCAGATTCTCGAAGTCGAATCCACTTCACCACGCCTGGAACAGGGCGACATGGTCACCGTGCGCGGCAAATACCGGCTGGTTTCGGAACCCTCGGCGATCCTGGCCCTGTTTCTCACCCAGACGAAGGGCGATGGGCACGAGGAGACGGATCCGTCGCAAACGGTCGCGGCCGTGGGCGGCTGGCATGATTTTGAGGCCACCATCCTGGTCAAGCATCGCGGTTTCCTGCACCTGAGTTTCTACGACAAAGTGAAAGGCAACGGTTTTGGCGGCGTTTACTTCGGCACCGTCGATCAGGTGGAAAAAATGGAACGCTCCAGGTTCTCTTCGCGTCGTGAAACCGAAACCACGCCGGAGACGGTCGAAGCGGAATCACAGGAAGAAAACCAGGAGCCAGTCAAAGCGGCGAAGCTTCGCTACGACTATCCTTTTGCGCCGGAAGTGAATTCCTTCATGGGAGAGGTGAAGGAAACCGACCCGAATCAGGAGGCTCATCCCAGGGTCATCAATTCCAAGGTGCCCGGGTTGTCTCCGGAGAAATCGCGAATCAAAGTCGTGCCGGATGGTGATATTCACGCCACTTGGCCACCGATGGATTTTCGGATAGAGAATCGAAATGGGAAAGATCTGCATCCCCTGGAAGAGGGAAAGCCCCTCCCGCCGATTGAACGGATGAAGGATCTTCCCCAACTCGAAAACCGAAAAGCTCCCTAAATTTTGATGATGAAAAACCTTCTCCTTACTCTTGCCGTCGTCCTATCCACCTCGACCCTGTTTGCCGACGAAGCCGACCCTCTATTCGACGGCAAATCGCTCGATGGCTGGAAGGCGCCGGACATGAGCTACTGGTCGGTGGCAGATGGCGCCATCACCGCGACTTCCACGGACGCGCATCCCTGCGATCACAACCAGTTCCTCGTCTGGCAGGGCGGCGACATCGCGAATTTCGAGCTGACCCTGAAATTCAAGATCGAGGGAACCGAGAAAGCCAATTCCGGCGTTCAGGTGAGGAGCCGGATCGAACCCGACGGGCACGTGGTCGGCTACCAGGTGGACATTGCCGATCCGTCGGCGCCCTATCTCGGAGCCGTCTACGATGAAAAAGGCCGCAAGATGCTGGCGAATCGTGGCTACCGCACGGTGATCAATGTCGATGGCACGATGAACTCAACGCCGCTCACCGCCGCCGATCCCGATGTGGCGATGAAGGACTATGAAGTCGGGAAGTGGGCCGAATACCGGATTCGGTTCGTTGACAACAAGCTCCAGGTCTTCCTCAATGGCATCCAGACTTCCGAGGTGATCGATCACCAGAAGGAGGAGCGCGAAATGTCCGGCGTGCTGGCGCTGCAATTGCATTCCGGTCCGCCGACGACGGTTCAGTTCAAAGACATCCAGCTCACGAAGCTGGATTGAGGGCGTTCGCGGCACGCGACCTCAAAATGACACGCATTCTCCCACCGTCCGGTTGAGACCGGCGGCATTTCTGGCATGGTGCCTGCAATCACCATTCCCGACTTTTCATGCCCAAGATCGATCCCTCACTGCACCAGGCCAAGAAACCGCCGTGGATTCGGGTGAAACTCCCGAACAACCCGGTTTTCTGGGATACCAAGGGCATGATCGATGACCTGCGGCTCGTCACCGTATGCGAGGAAGCCCAGTGTCCGAATCGCTGGGAATGCTGGGGGCAGGGGACCGCGACCATGATGATCGCGGGCGAGCGATGCACGCGAGCCTGTGGATTCTGCGCGGTCGACACCCGCAAGCCGCTTCCTCTGGAGGCGGATGAGCCGGATCGCGTCGCCGAGGCGGTGCGCAGGATGAATCTCAACCACGTCGTCATCACGGCGGTGGCCCGCGACGATCTCGCCGACGGCGGCGCCTGCCATTTCGCCAACACCATCGAAAAGGTGCGCGAGGTGAATCCCGAGATGGTGATCGAGGTGCTGACGCCCGATTTCAACGGGCACGAAGATCAGCTCTACGTGGTGATGGAGGCGCGACCCCATATCTTCAATCACAACATCGAGACGGTGGAGCGCCTGACTCCGTTGGTGCGTTCGCGAGCCCAGTACTGGCAGTCGCTCAAAGTCCTGAAAAACGCCAAGGCGATGGCACGAAAGCTCGGCAATCGTTGCGCGACGAAGAGCGGGATCATGCTCGGGCTGGGCGAAAGCGAGCCGGAGATCCTGCAGGCGCTCAATGACCTGCGGGATCACGACGTCACCGTGTTGACCCTCGGGCAGTATCTGAGGCCGTCCCCGAAGCATCTGCCGGTGGTGGAATACGTGTTGCCGGAGACCTTCGATCGATTGAAGGAGATCGCCCTGGAGAAGGGCTTCCGGCACGTGGCGTCCGGACCGCTGGTGCGCAGTTCCTACCACGCGGCCGACTTCAAGCCGGAGTTGGATCTCGACGAAGAGGCTTGAAGAAAGCGCCGTCGATAATCACGTAAAAGGCTGATAATCAACCATGAAAGAGGGTGATTCGTGGAGTGAAACGCGAGTTTCGTTAAATCTTCTTTATTTCTATGGTGGTTTAGATTAAGTTCGGCAATTTTTATACCAACCACATTTTTCATAAATAAAATCCGTAAATTCTCGGAATTCTCTGTTGTCAGTCGAATTGTACTCCCTGTAGCCTTGCGGGGAGCATGAGAGCCCGGTGGTAGCGACATTGTCACCGAGCGAATGAAGCGAGCCGAACCAAAATCAATAACGCTACCGGGGGGTAGATGAATCGCATCGGCATCATTATCAGGAATCTTTTTCTCGGACTTGCCACCATCGGGTTGCTTGGCGCTCTGGTGGCTGCGGATTGGTATGTTCGATACGACCCGGTCCGAAAAGCGCGGCGACTGCTGGAGGCACAACAAACGCCCCTGAATTCCGCCAGCGCGGTGGCCGCCGCCGCCGAGGGGAATGTTTTCAATCTGGAGCAACTGGATCTCGCCGAAGTCGATCTGAGTTCGCCCGATACAGGATCGGGTTTGACGCCTTTACTCGCCGCGATTCGTTTCGGTCAAACCGAAGCGACCAATTTGCTTCTCTCAAAGGATTC
>JAGRPB010000048.1 GCA_020439945.1 Verrucomicrobiia bacterium | reverse complement strand
CATCGGATCTGGTTTCAGGCTGTTCCTGAATTGCTTCACGACTTGGGCGTGGCTGGCGCGATCTCCGAAAGCCCTGCGAATTGCTGGCACATACGCCTTGAGTTGGTCGGTATCGATTTGGACGTCGCCGTCAACACGGTTCGCCAGATCATTCGCAAGACTCTTTGCCGTGCGCGCGTCCCGCTTGCCGGTGCGCCAACTAATGATCGCCTTGGATTTTGGATCGATCCCCGCCCAAAGCCAAATGTCGCCCATTTCCGGGTTATTCAGCTTTTCCTCGCGATTCATCCGCTCCTTATGCTTGCCACAGTAGGCCCACTGCTCGTCAAGTTGAAGCGAGCTTATGTCGATTCCTCGGAAATGGCGATTGTGCCAGTCCTCGCAAGCCTCCCCGCATTCGTTGAGAAACCGCAAGACCGACACCTTACCGACGCTCAGGACGCGGCAAATTCCGTTGATCGTATTCCCCTCTACCAGCAGACCGAGGATTAAAGCCCGCTTCGATTTGCTGATTCTTTTGTTTGCCATGTTTGAAATAGTATGTATTGTTTCAAACGAGTCAATTGAAAAACTATTTATTTTTTCAAAATGGGCGAACCCACGAACCGAGGAGGAAAACGAGAAGGTGCTGGCCGAAACAAAAAGCCAGGCATTAAGCCGTTCACGGTGACGTTGACCGAGTCGAACGTGATAGCCGCAAGGAAGAGGGAGAAGAATCTTTCAGGGCTTCTGGATCGTCTGCTGGAAGAGTGGCTCGCAAAACATTGACTTGACTGGTATTTTCTTTAAAAGAGAAACCCGCCGCCCCTTTCGAGACGGCGGGCTCAGGTGCGGGTGACCGCTTCTGCCCGGGAAGAGTTCGCGCTCTTCCCGGGTTTCACTTTACCGACCTCGCGTCGCGATCACCCATTGAGTTACGCGGGCCGCATCTAGGTAAGAGGTGGAATACCATTTAAGCCTCCTTTCTAAGCTTTATGCCAGACCGCTTAATTCAGATTGAGCGAAAGCTGCTGCGGATCGCAGCAAGGCCCCTCAAGATGAATCACCAAGACCGGATGGCCTTGGATAATCTGGTTAGTAATAGGGTGCCGCGCCGATCTCCGGAAGATGATCGGACCGCCGCAAATACGGCACCGGTGGATGTTGTCGGGTGTCATTTTCATGACGCTTGGTGACACCCCTCACTTGACGGAAAGTGGCTTTGCGGTATGCTTTCACCGGTATCCCACCGGTTCGGCGCACTCTCGCCTTTCTCTCGGGTGTGTCGTCGTTAGAGAAAATTCAAAGAGCCGGGGGAGGGTTCAAGACTCCCCCGGCTCCATTTCTTAAAAAAGGTTAACGTCGTTTTCTTCGGTTGCAGGGTTGTCGGTTTCGCCCTCATCGGCATCCTGGGCGCTATCTGATCCTCCACCTTTGATCTTCGGGTACCACGACCTCAAACCGTAGTTATTGTTTGGGAGCTTGTGGAAATCCACATTCTTGCGCATGGCGGTTCGAAGAATCGTCTTCCGGTTTTCCTCCTTCCCATCGAAGTGGTATCCGCCAGCTAGTAGGATCTGGTATATTTCCTCCACTGACATGGCGCCCCCGCCGCTAGCCTTGTTGCGCTCCAAAATCTGCTTCACGCAGGTCGCTAGGGGCTTGCCGTAAAAATCGTCATTTGCGAACCCAATTTCGCCACGAGTCTCCGGATTCAACTGTGCGTCGGCATACATCGGCGGCGCACCCCCGATCGCGCACATGTCGTTGATTGATTTTTTGATGCGAATTACTTCGCTCTCCGCCTCCTCAAGCTTTGCTTTGAAGGCCCGAATTGTTTTTTCAAGATAGTCGTCCATAGGCATAGGTATCCCTCCTATGAGGATGTGAGTCGAAGGATAATCGCTTAGGATTCCCTCGTCAAAGAATTCTGACATCCTAAAGCGGTTCGAGATTGCTCTCTAGGATGGTTTTGCAAATGCGACGTATCTTAATCTGTTTATTTTGAGCAATTTGTGATATTCCCCCGGCGCCGCGCCTTGCCGAAAAAAAAATCCGGAAAATGCGTATTGTTAAATACGGCTACAAATAGTGTTCATTAGAGCGCCTAATTTTCGGACGATTTCAACTTCTGCTTGGCCTCTTTAAGCTGACGTTTTAGTTCCTCCGATTCGAGCAATTCCTCGGCGTCAGTGGAAGTGCCGCCTGATGATGTGATCTGGTCAACAGCAGACTTCGCAGAAGCGTTCTCGTCTTCTTCTTCGATGGGCATCCAGAAATATCACTCCCACCCACCCTATTCCCAACCTATAATTTCCAGATTAAAACGAGACCGACACCAATAATATCTCAATGGGTTTCCTGCCCCGAATCTCGATTCCGCGGTTCCCTATCCTGGGGAGAATTTGCTAACCTGAGGTTTCTTTGATGGCGTTGCGCAACGATGAAGCTGTTATCCTCCACTTGGCTCTTTCGATCTGCTCGTGGGTTGGCAGAGAGATTGGTCGCGCCGGATCTAGCCTCAGAGGTTCTGAGTTTTATCGGGCAAGGTCGAATTCGCGACGAACGAAACGAATGGCGCTTTGCGCTGGCCTTCCTGAGTGCGCTTGTCGGATGTGAGGAAACATTTCGGGCGACGCTTTTCGAAATCAGCCGGGATCCGCCGGATCGATCTCGTTTTTCCCGAGATTACCGTGCGCGGATTCTCGGGATGACGCTTCTCGGCTATTCGGGATCGACCTCAGAATTCGATGGTTTATCGGATCTTTTGCCCTTTCTCCCAGCCACCCACTCCATGAAATGGCTGCGCGCCGTGATCGAAATCAGCGGTGCTCGTAGTGACGATCCCAAAGCGGTTTATCAATGGGTGCATCAACTGGGTGCCAATGAGGCGTGTAGGCGACGATTGCTCGCGTTGGCGGCGTGTGAATCGAATCGCCTAGGGTTTCCCGAGATGTGTCGACGAATCATCCCTGAAGTTCTTCGTCCGGCCGATCTTCAAAACCGCTCCGATCAGGCAGCTCTTCAGATCCTGATTCAGCATTTTAAACGCCGACAATCTCACCAGCCTTCGAATCGAACTAAGGGCTGTGACCTTCGAGAAGCATGCCCGCTGGAGCGATTGCTCATCGGACCAAGCCAGATCGAGCGAAATTCGAGCGAGACTGCTTACGCCCGCCGGATCGCTTCGATTGTGCGTTCGCAGGGACTCATTTCTCCGGAGGCAGCGATTCTGGAGATTGCCTGGCAAATTCCGTCCGATTCCAACCTGACGGCGCGATTAAAATATTGGGCAATGGGACCTCGATCGAAATTCTCTACTGCGGGATGGTCGAAACCAGGCTTGGCTACAATCGCGTTACTGAGAAAATTTCACCGAGACCGGAAGATGTGAGCGATTTTTAAAATGTTCCACGCGGAACCTTTGGAAAGGTTAAGGAAATTTTGCAAAATGTTCGATTCTCGCACGAATGTTTTTCAAATCCGCTTGATTTCCTAATCACCTCTAATTATTAAGGTCCCTCGCCCGTTGCAGCGGTTGTGGAGTTCGGCGAGGATGATCGATACGATGAAAAACGAACTGGTTTCCCCCAAATCCTGGTGCGGCTTCGGCCTCGCCGCCGTCCTTTCGGTGGGCGCTACCCTGCCGACCGAAGCGGCCCTGGATTTTCTCAAACGCGATAACGAAAAGCCTTCCGCCTCCGAGCAGGCCAGCAACGAAGGCGCGGCCAATGGCTTGCTGGCGGAGGCTCAATCCCGGGAATCGGCCGGCGACTATGGCAAGGCCGAAAAAATCTACGAGAGTATCGTCAAGCACTACCCGCGCAGTACTGCCGCGGCCGAAAGCCAGTTCAAGATCGCCGAACTGAAACAGGTGGATGGCAAGGAGAAGAAGGCTTTCGAGGAGTTCCAGAAGTTCCTGACCGACTACAAGGGCAGTCCCCGTTTCGCGGAAGCGGTGCAACGCCAGTTCACCATCGCGGAAAGCCTCCGGGTTCACGGCAGCAAGGGATTCCTCGGCGGGATCGGCGCGGACGTGCAACCCTCGAAGCTCATCGAATTCTACGAGCAGATCTCGACGAACGCTCCCCGCACCGAGATCTCGGCCCAGAGCCGACTGGCGGTGGGAACGATTCACGCCAGCCAGGGCGATCTCGAGGAAGCCATCGTCGCCTTTGAATCGGTGGTCGAAGATTACCCCGGCACGAAATACGCGGCCGAGGCGCAGTTCAATCTCGTGAAACTGCACGGTCAGGAAGCCAACAAATCGTTCAGCCCGGTCGACATGCGCCAGCAGCGGGAAGCGGGAGAGGATTTCATCAACCAGTTCGGCGACGATCCCCGCTCCCAGGAAGTGCGACAGGCGTTGGGCGGCCTGAGCGACAAGGAAGCGCAGAAGGCCTTCGATGTGGCGAAATTCTACGAACGGAACGGCAACCTGAAGTCTGCGGCAATCTACTACCGCGAGGTGGCGCAACATCCGGAGACCAAGCACTACCAGGACGCCCAGAATCGACTCGCCAAGCTGATCGAAAAAGATCCGTCACTCGCTTCGGTGGCCAACGCCCCCGCTCCGGTTCGGGATTCGGATGCCGGTGCCGCCCTCTCGCCGATCGCGCCTCCCCCGGCCGAGCTGCCGACTCAGCCCTCGCCGCCCACGGTGGCGCGTCCCTCCGCTCCGGAGCCTCCGACGATGCCGGCTCCGCCCAAGATGAGGACCTCGGATGACGACGTCCTCCCGATCCCGACGGACGATCCCGTCGCCGGGAACTGATACTGAGTCGCTGGCGGAATTCCGCGTCCTGTCGATGGGCCGATGGTATTTCGGAAAACTTTGGTGTTTTTCCTGCTCGACTTTTTGGGCGGTGTACTACAGCTTGCCTTGATTCGCTGGAAGGATTCGTATAGAGAAACGGTTTTTCCGGGAGACATCATCCGCCGACGCTATCCGATTTGCTTTTTCACGACCGATCGATCATGAACCGAGCCGTTCGACTACTCGCCTTTTGGTCTTTGTGTGCGGCCGCGCTTGCCGGAATGACGGGATGCGCTGGCTACCAGATGGGATCGGTGAAGCCCACGCCCTACGCGGACATTGAGCGAATCCACGTCCCGACTTTTGAAAACGAAACGCTGGAGCCCCGCTCCGCGGCCATCGTGACCAATTCGGTGATCAAACTGCTGCAGGAAGACGGCACCTATGAGATCACCAGCAAGGAAAAGGCCGATGCCATCCTCGTCGGCAAGATTTCCCGCATCGAGCGTCGTCAACTCCGCGCCGCGGAACTCGACACGCTGAAGACGACGGAAATGAAGCTCTTCATCGTGGTGGAATGGTCCCTGGTGGATCCCACCACCGGCCAGAAACTCGGCTACGCCTCCGCGCGTGACCTCGACGAAACGAATGTCGAAAGCAGCAGCAATCTCCGCCAGCGTCCCGGACGGGTCGTGGGTCAGACCATCCAGTTCCTCGATCCCAATTTCCAGCTTTCCGAGCGCAACGCGATTCCCCTGGCCGCCGAAGACGCCGCCAAGCAACTCGCCGGGCAGCTTTGCAACGGCTGGTGACGGCGAGGACGTTGCGATCACTCTCCCGAGAGCGGCTTCCTGAGGTGGGAGCCGCTTTTTTGTTGGCCAGAACGATGGAAGAAGCGACTCCAGATCTCGAATCGGATTCCGATGAAATGGCCGAACCGGGCTCTGCTTCAGCCAAAGAGGAATTCCGCGGCCGGGTGGCCCTGATCGCCAGCCCGATCGGGAATCTGGGCGACCTCTCCTTCCGCGCCCGGGAGCGATTGGAAAGTGCGGACCTGATCTGCTGTGAGGATACCCGGCACAGCATTCGCCTGTTGCAGCGCCATGAGATCGGGCGAAAGGCGTTGCTTTCCCTGCATGATCGCAACGAAGCGAGTCGTGCGGAGGAAATCATTGCGCGAGCCCGGGAAGGCGCGGCGGTCTGCGTGCTCTCCGATGCCGGCATGCCGACGGTTTCCGATCCTGGCTACCGGCTGGTGCGCGCCTGCATCGAGGCGGAGGTGCCGGTGGACGTGCTGCCGGGACCTTCGGCGGTCCTGACCGCCCTGGCCGGCTCCGGATTGCCGACCGATGCCTTCTATTTCGGCGGGTTTCTGCCACCCAAGTCCGGCCGACGCGAAACCGAGCTCCGCGAGGCGCTTGAGCGGCGCGCCACTTCCATCTATTTCGAATCTCCCCATCGAATCGCCAAGACCTTGACCGCGCTGGCCGCCCTGGATCCCGAACGTTCCGTCTGCGTGGCTCGGGAACTCACCAAGAAATTCGAGACTTTCCACCGGGGTAGCGCGGGCGAACTGGCGGAAGCGTTCAATCGACAACCGCGAAAGGGCGAAATGACCCTGCTCATCGAGGGAGCCACCCGGCGCCGTCGTCCGGAGAAAGATTGAGCGGGAGAATCTTGGATTTCGAGTGACAGGCCGCTATGGTGGCGGCGCTCACATTTTTGCCCCGTTCAACTGTTCATCTCGCCCGATCTATCCCGGAATGCTCGCGTTTTCGACCTGCTGGAACAGCCATCGGCACACGGATGGCGTTGAAATGATCAGCGAGATCATTCTGCTGGGATTCAATGCGATGGAAATCAGTCACGGCACGCGGGTGACCTTGATTCCGGGTATCCTCAGGATCGTCAATGCGAAGCGCCAGACCTTTCGCGTCGCGGGAGTCCACAACTTCTGCCCCTCTCCGGTCGAAGTGCTCATGGATGCCCCGGACGTCTATGAGATTTCCTCCAAGCGCGAAGAAGAATACCAGAGGGCCATCAAGTTGACGCTGCAGTCGATCGACACCGCGGTGCAGATGAAAGCGAGCTACGTGGTGCTCCACCTCGGCAGCACCCCGGTGAAACCGCGCACTCGCACGCTCGAGAAACTGGTAAGCTCGGGCGAACTCAACTCCCGCGATTTTGTCCGCGAGAAGCTGGAATTGGTGAAAACGCGGGAAGAAGCGGGTCAGAAGGCCCTGCCCCGCGTCCGGGAAGCGCTGGCGAGGATCATCCCCTACGCCGAGGAAAAAGGCGTTCGGCTCGGATTCGAGAGTCGCAGCCATTTCGAACAGATCCCGACCGAGCGCGAAATGCTCGCTCTGCTCGAGGAATATCGTGAATCACCGGCAGTCGGATACTGGCACGATTTCGGGCACGTGCAGCGAAAGGCGAACCTGGGATTGCTCGATCACGAGCAATGGCTGGCGGCAGCGAAAGACCGGCTCATCGGTTGTCACCTGCATGACGTGATCTGGCCGGAAAAAGACCACCACGTCCCCTTCTCCGGCTCCATCGACTTCGATCGCCTGGTTCCCCTGCTGCCTCCCGAGGCCCCGATTGTGTGGGAGATCAATCCCCGAAGGCGTTCGGCCCACATCAAGGAGTCGCTCACGGTCTGGAAAGAAAGGTTCGGGGTGCCCGAGGATGAAATCGCTCCGGTGTGTTGATAAAACCTCCAAAAAATTTCTCCTTAAGCCCCTGAAATCAAGCCGTGTAAGAGGAATTTTACGATAAAAATTTAACGGCTTCTCCATCGAGAATCCGGCCAACTCGACCTGCGATTCAACCCTGTTGCCTCCAGGACCTGACCCTGTGCAATCGACACACGACTAGGGTGCGCCAGACGCAACCAGCCTGGCAGGGGCCAAAATCGCGATAGCGGAGCTGAATGAGTAAGGCGCGGTTTCCGGCCCCGATTTGTCCGTCAAATCACTCGCCCAGCGATTTGGCGGGAGCCTTTTCCCCACCTTTTGCGTCGCCTTCGCCGTGATGTTGTTCGGCGGCGTGTCCTACTTCCCCCTGATGAGCGGCTTCCGCCGCCTCCCCATGGTGTTCCGCGCCGGCGGCCTCTTCGCCATGATGCTCTTCCTCGCCGTGGGAACCATGTTCCTTGAACAGGACCTGGGTCTTTTCCCAATCGTGCTTCTCACAGGAGGAGAAACCGGCCCCGAAAGCGAAGGCTGCGATGGCGGAAAGTAGGAGCTTGCGTTGCATGCCGTCCCCTAGCTTCATTCCCACGCGTTCGCAACCAAAACCCTCGGCGTCGAGGGCGGGAAGTTGAGTGAAGCGCTTGAATTTCAGGCGAGAACCTCGCGGGTTCGCTCGGCGTCCTGAACGATCTGGGATTTCAACGCTTCCAGTCCCGCGAATTTCCGCTCGGGCCGGAGAAATTCCACAAACTCCACCTCGAGATCGCAGTCGTAGAGATTCCCCTGCCAATCGAGCAGATGCACCTCGAGAAGACGCCGGGCGGTCTCGCCCTCGATGGAGGGTCGATAACCCAGGTTGGCGACCGCCGGGAATTTCTCTCCGGATTCGAGCGAGACTCGGACGGCATAGACTCCGGTCGGTGGCAACTGTTCGCTGTGAACCGTCAGGTTTGCGGTCGGAAAACCGAGTTCGCGGCCCAGATGTCGACCTTGGATGACGGTGCCCAGAACCGTGTAGGGACGGCCGAGCAAGGCCTCGGCGATGGCGAAATCTCCCCCGGCCACGGCTTCGCGAATGCGCGTGCTGCTCGCGGTCATACCGTCCACCGAAACGGTGGGCACTCCCGTGACAGCGAAGCCCAACTCGGCGCCGAGGCGTTCCAACAAAGCGACATCCCCTCGCCCACCGCTTCCGAAGCGCCAGTCTTCTCCCACGCAGATCCGCGCGAGTGAATGGGAAGCCCGATGGAGTTCGCGAACGAAGGTTTCCGCGGAAGTCTCGGCGAAGGCGAGATCGAAGGTCAGGATGGCGACGTGTTCGATGCCCAGCTCGTTCAAAAGGCGGACCTTGTGCTCGGTCGCGGTCAACAGGCGCGGAGCATAGGTCGGCGCCAGCACGCGAACGGGATGCGGATCGAAGGTGACCACGCAGGCGACGCCTCCGGATTCATCGGCCGATTCGCGAGCCGCCTGGATCACGGCCTGGTGACCGCGGTGAACGCCGTCGAACACGCCGATGGCAAGGTGGAGAGAGCGCTCGATCGAAGCGAGATCTTCGATGGAACGCAGGAGAGGCATCGCTTGGAGTGGATGGAGGCGGAAATGGCGGACCGGCCCCGATCAGGCGCCTCGAAGTTTCGAAACCTCGGGCAGGGACAACATTTTCCCAATCAATTCCCGCCGATCACCATGTTTGAGCTCCTCAAACGTGACCGCCCTTTCCAGCCCGAATTTCCCGGACTTGGTGCGTCGCAGGCTTTTCAGGTGGGCGCCGCAGCCCAGTTTCTCTCCAATGTCGTGGGCGTAGGTGCGCACGTAGAATCCCTTGCTGCAGACGACGGTGAAACTGACCACGGGGAGTTCGATCGAGTCGATGCGATAGCTGTAGACATGGACGAAACGCGGATCCCGCTTCACCTCTTTCCCCTGTCGCGCCAGTTTGTAGAGGGGCACCCCGTCCTTCTTGATGGCGGAAACCATGGGCGGCGTCTGGTAGAAATCGCCGGTGAAGGCGTCGAAGGCGGAGCGGATCGTGGCCTCATCCAGATCGCCGGGAATCTCCTTCTCTTCGAGCACCTCGCCGTCGGCGTCCTGGGTGTTGGTCGTCGAACCCAATTCTAGGGATCCCACATATTCCTTGTCCTCGGCCATCAGCAGATCCTGGATCTTGGTGCCACGTCCCACGACCAGGATCAGCAGACCGGTGGCCATGGGATCGAGGGTGCCGCAGTGGCCGATTTTCTTGATTCCCAGCGAGCGCCGCGCCACCGCGACCACGTCGTGCGAGGTCATGGCCTGCCCTTTGTCCACCAACAGAACTCCGTCAATTGCTTCCATCTAATTGTCTTGATACTTCGGTTAAAAATCGGTCGGCCGCGTCATCGATCGGTCCTCTCATCCGGGTGCCGGCCGCCAACTGGTGACCGCCACCGCCAAAAACGGCGCAGACTTGCCCGACGTCGACGACGGTCGACTTGGAGCGGGAACTGACCCGGATCTTGCCATCGGCCATCTCCTCGAAAAAAACCGCCACGATGACCGTGTCGACGGAACGGATCACGTCGATCAGGCCCTCGGTGTCTCCCGGGCGCATACCGACGGCCTCGGCCATGGCGAGGGTCAGCTTGATTGCGACTACCCGCCCGTCGTCGCGGACCTCCATTTTCTGCAGCAGATCCCGCAGCAGAAAAAGCCGTCGCAAAGGATAGCTCTCGTAAAGCTTCTGCGAAATGCCGCCGACGTCGAGCCCCTCGTCGATCAATTCGGCGGCGATGCGGTAGGTTGCCGCCGTGGTGCTGGGATAGCGGAACGAGCCGGTGTCCGTGGAGATCGCCGCATAGAGAGCGTCCCGCCCGTCGGTCGTGAGGCGCCAGCCCTGATCGGAGATCAATTCGTAGATGATCTGTCCGGTCGCCGGAGATTTCGCATCGACATAGTTAAGATCGCCAAATCGGGTGTTGCTGATGTGATGATCGATATTAATGACGAGGCCGGCGTTTGAGAGCGCGTTCCACGCTTCATCCCCCACCCGATCGTGTCCGGCGGAATCGAGCACGATCACGAGATCCACCGGATAGGGTTGGCTGATTTCCGATGCGACTTCGAACCGCTCCGATCCGGACAAAAATCGCAGGGAATCGGGCACTTCGTCGGCGTTGATGAGGAAAATCCGTTTTCCCAGGGCCTCCAACGCTTCCCCCAGCGCGACACAGGAGCCAATCGCGTCGCCATCCGGCCGGCGATGCGTGAGTATCCCGATCGATGCCGCCTTCGAAATGGCTTCCGCAATTTGCGCGAAACTCGCAGAGGCGTTGTCGGAACTCGCTTCCATGGTCGTTCTTTCCTACCCATATCATTCGGCGCGTCGAAACACCGAAACGATTCAGTCACGCAAGTCCTTCGTGGTTTTCCTCGTCGTCTGCCTCCCAGGGATCGTCCGTCGCGTCTTCAACCTCGTCCGGCGGCAGATCGCGGGCGATTTCATCGAGCAGATTCACCACTCGGACGCCGCGCTCGATGGAGTCGTCGAAACGGAAATGCAACTGGGGCGTGTATTTCAGGACCACGCGTTTCATGACCTGCGATTGAATCTGGCCGCGTTTCGCCTCCAGCTGCCGCATCACGTGGTTCCGGCGCGATTCGTCGCCGACGATTCCCACGAACACGTGCGCATGCCGAAGATCCGGGGTGACGTCGACATCATGGATCGTCACGAGCACATCCTTGAATTCGAAATCGCGTTCCAGAGCATTCCCGAGTTCGCGTTTCAGGAGTTCACTGACGCGGGCAAGTCGATTGCTCATGAGAATACAAAACGGTCGGGGATGTGGACGGGTGAAGCGGAGTTCCGCTCCCTTTCCCGTTCGATACGATCAGCGGACAAATCATCCGCCGAACCGCCGGCGGATCAAAGCTTCAATTCCAGCTTCTCGAGTTCGTAGCACTCGATGATGTCGTTCTGCATGTAGTCGTTGAAGTCGCCCAGCTTGATCCCGCATTCGAGACCGTTGCGCACCTCATTGACGTCGTCCTTGAATCGGCGAAGCGTCACGAAACCTCCATCGTAGACCGGCTGGCCACTGCGGATGACGCGAGCGCGCGCCTTCCGATCGATCCGGCCATCGGTGACGAAACAACCGCCGACACGACCCGAGGAAGTCTTGAAGACCTCGCGCACCTCGGCGTGACCGAGCGTGTTCTCGCGTGTTTCGGGATCGAGCATCCCGAGCATGGCGTCTTTCACCTGATCGAGAAGTTCGTAGATGATGGAGAACAGCTTCACCTGAACGCCTTCACGTTTTACCAGCGCCACGGCCTTGTTCTCCACCTTGGTGTTGAAACCGAGGATGATGGCATCGGAGGCACTCGCGAGCAGGACGTCCGACTCGGTGATGGGGCCGGCGTCGGAGCGGATGACTTCGAGATTGATCTTGTCCGACTGGATCTCTTTCAGCGCACCGACGATGGCCTCGACCGAACCCTGCACATCGGCTTTGAGAATCGCCTTGAGGGTCTTCTTGCTGCCTTCTTCGATGTTGGCAAACAGGGTCTCCAGAGCCGAACGCTCGCGGGGTTTCAGCTTCGCCTGGCGGGCGATCTCCTGACGCTCTTCGCTGAGCTTTTTCGCGTGGCGTTCGGAGTCCATCTGGACGAGTTCATCTCCGACATTCGGCACATCGGAAAAACCGACCACCTCCACCGGGGACGCCGGGGTCACTCCATCGACCCTCTCGCCCTGATCGTTGATCAGAGCCTTCACCTTCCCATGGAAATTGCCGCAGATGAAGGGCACGCCGACCTTGAGGATGCCCGACTCCACCACGACGGTCGCGGTGGGGCCCTTGCCGGGTTCGGTGCGGGCCTCGATGACCACGGCGCGAGCCGGACCGTCTTCGTTGGCTTTCAGTTCCATCACCTCGGCCTGGAGGGTGATGGCATCGAACAGATCGTCGAGACCATCGCCGGTCTTGGCCGACACCTCGACGCAGAGAGTCGAGCCACCCCAGTCTTCCGGCGACAATTCGCGTTCCTGGAGCTGGGATTTCACGCGATTCACGTCCGCGCGCGGCAGGTCGACTTTGTTGATGGCCACCATGATGGTCACATCGGCCGCCCGGCAGTGATCGATCGCCTCGATCGTGGTCGGCATGATCCCGTCGTCGGCCGCGATGACGAGCACGACGATGTCGGTCACATTCGCGCCCCGAGCCCGCATCTCGGTGAAGGCTTCGTGGCCGGGAGTGTCGATGAAGGTCACCCGCTTGCCGCCGCGCTCCACGCTATAGGCGCCCACGTGTTGGGTGATGCCACCGGCTTCGCCATCAACGACTTTCGATCCGCGGAAATAATCGAGCAGCGAGGTTTTCCCGTGGTCGACGTGGCCCATGAAAGTCACGACCGGCGGGCGCGGCTTCAGGAGATCTTCCTCCACCTCTTCCGGCGCTTCCGGCTCCTCGATCACCTCCTCGACCTTGTGGACGCCGGCGCCTTTCTCCCGCTTTTCCTTCTCGAAAACGAAGCCGTGCTTTTCACAGACGCTGGCGGCCACATCGGGCTCGATGGACTGGTTCGGATTGACGAACACATCCAGCTCCATCAGATCCTTGATGAGCTTGAAGGGCTTCAGATCCATCAATTCCGCCAGATCCTTGACAATGATCGGCGGCTTGATGTTGATGATCTTTCCGGAGTCACCCTCGATCACGGAAGGCCCCTCGCCCTCTTGCTCGTCGTCTTCCTGCGCCTCCGGCTTCGGAGCTGCCTTGGCGGCCATGCCTCCATCGTCTTCCCCGAGATGGCCAAAAACCCACACCTCTTCATCCACGACCGGCTTCGCCTTGCCTTTGCGAGCCGCGCGGCGTTCTTCTTTCTCGAAGAGATTCAGAGCTTTCTTTTTCGATTCGTCCGGCGAATCGGGCTCAGGAGTTTCCTTGGATTTGGATGCCATTCGGTAGTGGGATCGGAGATCGGGGGTGCATCCCCGCGTCTTGGGGAAATCGTTCGCTCTGGCTCGTCAAATGATCTTGGTCGCTTCGGCGAACGGCCCGTTTCAGGGCGTTTTGCTTGGTGTTTCCTGTTCGGTGAAAATGGTGGATTCCGGGTTCAACGGGAGCTTTCCGGGTTGGATGCCAACCAGGTAGGCAGGCACCAGGCCTTGCGATCGTCTCAGGCCTGAGCGGCTTTCTCCTCCGCGGCAGCTTCCGCGGGTGCTTCGTCGGCGCTCTCTTCAGTCGATTCGGCGGCGGCTTCCTCCCCGGCTTCCGCCACGGGAGCGTCATCGCTTTCGGCGGCCGGTTCTTCGGCTTCGTCCGCGGCGGGTTCGGCGTTCCCTCCGAATGCCGCTTGCGCCCTGGCCAGGATGTCGGCGCCTTCTTCTTCGGAAACTTCCAGGATCTCCGCCACATCGATGGCGTCGACGTCATTGGCGAGCATTTCGAGCGTGTTGATACCGCCCCGGACCAGCCCCATGGCCAGTTCGACATCGATACCGACCCGTTCCGCCAAGCCGTTCGCCGCATCGCTGACGCGAGCCTCGAAAGCTTCATGAGCAGATTCGTCCTTCTCGACCTGCACATCCCACCCGACCAGGCGAGACGTGAGTCGGGCGTTCTGACCGCGACGCCCGATCGCCTTGGAAAGCTCTTCCTCGTCCACCGTCACCCGGACGCGATGGTTTTCTTCGTCCAACTCGATGGACCGGATCTTGGCCGGCTTGAGGGCGTCCTCGACGAATTCGCGAGTGTTGTCGCTCCAGCGAATGATGTCCACTTTCTCGTTGTTGAGCTCGCGGACGATGTTCTTCACCCGAGCGCCACGGAGACCCACACAGGCCCCCACCGGATCGACCTTTTCGTCGGCGCTGTAGACGGCGACCTTGGTGCGGTAACCGGATTCGCGAGCCAGCGCGCGGATTTCGACGGTGTGATCGGCAATTTCACTCACTTCCGACTCGAAAAGGCGGCGGACAAAATTCGGATGGCTCCGGGAGAGAATGATTTCCGGTCCACGCGGGCCGTTCTCGACCGCCACCACATAAGCGCGAATGCGGTCGCCGATGTTGTATTCCTCCGTGGAAACCCGCTCGCGCGAGGGCATCACGCCCTCGAACTTGCCGAGATCGATCATCACATCGCTGCGTTCGAAGCGACGAACCGTGCCGCTGACGATGTCGCCGGCGCGGTCCTTGAACTCGTCATAGATCATCTCCTTCTCAGCCTGGCGGAGACGCTGCATCATCGCCTGCTTCGCGGTCTGGGCGGCGATACGGCCGAAATTCTTCGGCGTCACTTCCACTTCCAGCTCTTCGCCGACCTGGGATTCCGGCCGAATGCGGCGAGCCGTGAAGATATCGATCTCGTCGTAGGGTTTCATCACCCGGTCCACGATCACCAGGGTCGAGGTGACCTTGATCTTGCCTTTCTGGGGATCGATGTGGATCTTCAGTTCGCGAGCCGGACCGATGCTCTTCCGGGAAGCAGACAACAATGCGCCTTCGAGGGCTTCGACCATCGTCATGCGGTCGATCCCTTTCTCTTTCTCGTAATACTCAAATAGCGCCAGAAGTTCGTTAGTCATGATGCACGGCGGGACAGGCGCAACATCCGAGGAAAAAAATGGAGCGGGACAAGTCCCACTCCAACTTCCACTTCGCACAAGCGGTCTACAGACGACTCGGCAACCCAGTGTTGCAGGTCCGGCAACATAGGCACAACCTAAAATAGTGGCAAGTCTGAAATCCGGCGCTTTCCTTGGCGGGATGCGGCTGATTCTCAAAGCAGCTACGTTCGATGCGGCAGGTACCCTGTTTCACCTGAAAGAGCCTGTCGGAGCCACCTATGCCCGCTTTGGTCGCGAGTGCGGATTGAATCTCGGTGAATCGGAGCTCGATTCCGGCTTTCGCGCGGCTTGGAAATCGGCTCCGGCCTTGCATTCCCCCACGGAAACCGAAGTCACCCGCGATCCGGAACAGGCGGAGATCCAATGGTGGCGGGATCTGGTCGATGAAACCTTCCGCCACGCCGGGATGACCGATCCTCTCCCAGTCCCTCTGTTTCCGGCTCTTTTCGAGCATTATTCCGAACCCTGCGCCTGGGAGCTTTTCCCGGAAACCCTCGAATCGCTGGATAGGCTGGTGTCGCGATTCCCGCTGGCGGTGATTTCGAATTTCGACCGACGTTACCACCGCATCGCGCTCGGATTGGGGTTGTCGGAGTATTTCCAGCACGTCATTCTCTCGGCCGAAATCGGCGCCGCCAAGCCATCCGGCACCATCTTCCGGGTCGCGTCTCGCGCTCTGGGATGCGATCCCGACGCCATTCTCCACGTGGGCGACGATCCCGCCAACGATTGGGAGGGCGCCGCTGCCGCGGGCTTTCAGGTTTTTCGATTGCAACGCCCACGGCTGACGCTCAAGGATCTCTGCCAGAGCCTGGATTGAAATCGGGGAACTTTCGCTTGCGCCACTCCCGTTCCCGAGTAACCTCCACGCTCCCCGGCGCGGCGGATTGTTCCCGCGACATTCCCGCCTCGCCAAGGTCATCCGGGTGGATAGCTCAGTCGGTAGAGCAGTGGCCTTTTAAGCCATTGGTCCTGGGTTCGAGTCCCAGTCCACCTACGTTTTTTTTAATCCCGGACGACCTGACGCGGCTCACTTTCCGAAGAGGTTCTTCAGGAGCGCTTTACCTGTTTTCTCCAGCGAATCCATGGTGTCCTTGCTGACACCGAGGACTTCCGAGAGGTTTCCCAGCGGCGTCACCAGGTCGACCTTCGGTTTCGAGAGATCTCCCTTTGAACTCACTTCGATGGTCAGTTGGCCATCCTTCATCACCGGGCTCATGAGCAACGAACGCAGGTTTGCCGAAGCGAGGTTGCCGGCTTTCCGCTGCAGATAGGCGTCCACTTTGCCCTCGATCTGATGAGTCAGGGTCTCCGAAGCCACCAGCGTCGCCTTCATCTTGTGCTCGTTGGTGCCGGTGTGGAACCAGCTCCCCTGCTCGATCTGGAGCAGCGTATCCGGCAGTTGCAGGGCCAGCGGCTCCTTGATGAGGTATTTCCCCTCGGCGTGACCGATCGCCGTGGTCGCATCGGCCAGCAAAGTGCCCCGCAGATTCAAGTCGCTCAGATCGACGCCCGCCGTGTCGACATCCTTGAGCAGATTCTGCAATTGGGCGATCACCGGAAAGGTGCTGATCTCGGCGCCTTGATGGATCGTCAGATTGACCGTCCAAACCGGATCCACTTCCCCCGTCTCGGGGTTGAAAGGCTGGATGCGACCGTTGCCCGAAATGTGGGCGTTCAGATAATCCAGATCGCTCGGAGCCGGCGAATCCGCCGGAGGCCGCACGATCAGATCGCCGCCAAACTCGGCCGCGGCGCGATTGTGAACGTCCAGCTCGCCGGGATCCACATCGATGTCGGTGAGCGCCAGCGAAAACGATTCCAGGCGGATCTCCGCGCCGCTCGCCTCGACATGAAAGGCCAGCTGCCCGTCCTTCACCTCCATCCGGTCGGCGGCGGCGGAAAAGTTGAGGTCTCCCGCGTGGAAAGATTCCTCGTCACTGACCGTCGTCCCCTCCTCCGGCCCACCAGTCTCTTTCGGCGTCGGAGCCTCCGAGGCGACGAGTGGCAACACCGGTTTGGCAGGCTCATCGAAGAGCTTTTCCAGTGAGGCATCCCCGTCCCGGTTGATCGTGGTCGACACCTGCAAACCGTCGATCACCAGTTGGCGGATATTCAGGTGCCGTCGGATGAGTTCCCCCGGGCGGATTTCGAGAAGCACCGAGCCGCTCTGCAACTCCGCGGTTCCGTCCGGGAGCGGCGTCCGTTCCTCAAGCGGCGTCGCGTCGTCGGCAAACGAATCACGAGGCGCCAGCGCGACCCCTCTCAGTTCCACCGTCGCCGTTCCCAGCAGATGGACATTCACCTCGGTCACCTCGGCCCGGCAGTTCCAGTGACTCTCGATCTGTCGAACCACGAAGTCGGGTGTCAGGTAGCCCACCAGCACCTGCTTCGCGATCAATCCGGCAGCGACCAACAGAACGACCAGCGCGAGAGCGGTAAAGAGGAGTTTGCGTTTCATCGACTCGTGACTCTAGCGGTCCCGTCCCGGAAAGCAAACAGGGTCAAGCCATCGGCCTGACCCTGTTGAGAGTGGCATGCAACCCTGTCAGGTCGCCGAGGCAACCCTCTCGGGTGTGAATCCGATCAATCGTTGGAATCGAGAGCCAGTTCGCGAACCCAGATGTTGCGGTAGCGGACCGGATTGCCGTGATTCTGCAGTTTCAGCGGTCCTTTTTCGAGGACCTTGTCATAGTTGGCGACCTGTTTGTGCCCGGTGGGCCCGAGGTAGGCCTGGTGATTCTGGGTCACCACGCCGTTGTGAATGACGGTAATGTAAGCCTTCTTCAGCAGCTTGCCGTCTTCGTCGAATTTCGGGGCCTCGTAGATGACATCGTAGGTCTGCCATTCGCCGGGCTTGCGGCAGGCGTTCACCAACGGCGGCTTCCAGCCATAGAGCGCGCTGGCCTGACCGTCGGCATACGACTTGTTGTCGTAGCTGTCGAGCACCTGGAGTTCGTAGGCACCGAGGAAGAAAATCCCCGAGTTGCCGCGGCCCTGGGAATTGCTGACCACTTCGGCGGGCGATGCCCACTCGATGTGCAACTGCACGTCGGTGAATTCCTTCTTCGTCTTGATGTAGCCACCCGCTCCGGTGCCTTTCGGCGGAACTTCGACGTAGCCGTCTTTGACGATCCAGTCGCACGGCAGGTCGTCCTTTTCCATGACCCACTGATCCATGTTCTTGCCATCGAAAAGCACGATGGCATCGGATGGCGGATCGGCGGCGGTTTCGCCGGGAGTGACGACCTCCGGACGAGGCCGGGTGTCATCATGGACGCGCCATTTGCCGTCGGGCAGCATCGGCGTGTCGGTGTAACCGGTGGGGTGTTCCTTTTCGTCGGCGGCGTGGGCGGACACCCCCGCGAACAGGACCGTCAGGCCCGCCGCGAGGGCGGTAGTGATCTGGAAGGTTTTGCTCATGGCAGATAATCTGAAGGGAAAGACCCGGGCTGGGTCGGGTCGAGAGCCTGACACGCATCCCCGCGCCACGCAATGACGCAATCGCCATCCCCGCAGCCCGAAAACCAAGCCCATTTTCTGAATTTACATTTTGCTGATCCGTTGGCTAACTTGATGATTGGTGAACGAACAATACGAAGCAAATCAGGCCGTCGCTCAAGAGCCCTTCGACTTCCCGGTGGGTCATGAGCCGCGAAGGGGAAGATTGATGGCTTCGGGAATCACCCTTGGGCTACTGGGGTGTCTTTTCGGACTGGGAGCGGTGTTGTACCTGGTCGTGGTTCCCTGGACACTGAAAAGTGTTTCGACCTATTCTTCGTCCACCACGGTCACTGCCACACCCGGTGCGCCCACCGGATCCGCCGCGGTCCCCGACCTGGATTCGATGAATGACTACCTGACCCGGTTGATGTGGGTAGCGGGACTGACCTTCACCGCCGTGAGTCTGATCTTCCTCGTTGCCGCCTATGGCTCGATTTTCCTGAAGCGATGGTCGCGTCCGCTGGCGATATTTCTTTCCGGATCTTGGCTTTACATCGGCCTGGTCTACATGGCCTCACTCGTGATTTTTTCCGGACCGATGCAACAAGACATGCGGGAGCAGATGGCGGAGGCGGGTGCCGGAGCGCCATCGGGCAGCCAGATGTTCGGTATCATAATGGTGGTCGGAATGGCGTTTATCTTTGTTTTCGGAATCGCTCTTCCCGCCCTGATTCTCTGGCTGAATTGGCATCGCGACGTGGCATTGACACTCGAATACGCCGATCGAAAACCGAGATGGACGGATCGCTGCCCCATTCCGATTCTTTGTCTCGTCTTCGCCTGCATCCTCATAGCTGTTTTCACGGGGACGTCGCCCTTTCTCGGCGCGTTGCCGCTGTTCGGTCACATCTTTGTCGGTTCTTCCATCTATGTCATTTGGGCGGTGATCGCCCTGGCCCTGTTCGGAATCGCCTGGGGACTCTATCGCCTGAAGATTACGGCTTGGGCTGCCTTGGTTGTCCTCGTGGTTGCGGGCATCGTTTCCACCATTTTGACCACGCTCAATGCGGACTACCAGGTGATCTACGAACAGATGGGAATGCCGGAAGAATTGATCGATCAAAGTCTCAACTCGATTCAAGGCACTTGGCAGAGTCCCCGATCGATCATCATCATGCTCGTCTCCGCGTTACCGATTCTCGGCTACCTCATCTGGTGCTTCCGCTTCTTTCGTCCCGCCTCAAATTCGGCCATCGGATAGAGTGGTGACCGCCAAATCCGGTATTGCCGAATCCCGACTTCCCGCCTAGAGTCGGACACGAGTTCCGTTTGGGCTCTCGTCTCTCATGGCCGAATCGATTTTCACCGCCGAAGGTTACATCCGGCCGGCCCTGCTCTTGGCCGCCTACCGGGGCGGCCTGTTTCCGATGTCCCTCGATCATCGCGGGGAAATCGGCTGGTTTTCGCCCGATCCACGGGGCGTCATTCCGCTCGAAGAGTTCCACATTCCGAAAAGCCTGGCCCGAACCGTCAAGAAGGCGCCGTTCGAGATTCATTTCGACACCGCCTTCGGTGAAGTGATCCGTGGCTGCGCGCTGCGCGATACCACCTGGATCAGCCAACGCATTCGCACCAGCTACGAGAAACTGTTCGAACTCGGCTACGCGCATTCGGTGGAGTGCTGGAACGGGAATCGACTGGTGGGAGGGCTCTACGGGGTGGCCATCGGTGGCGCCTTTTTTGGCGAATCCATGTTCAGCCGCGAAACCGATGCGTCGAAGATCGCGCTCGTCGCGCTGGTGAACCATCTGCGAGCGCGCGGTTTTGCCCTGCTGGACACGCAATGGTCGACGCCGCATCTGGCACGTTTCGGATGCCGCGAAATTCCCCGCGACGACTACCTGGCTCAGCTCGATCACGCTCTGGCTGTCGACGCGACCTTTTGAAGAAACCTTTCTCCCCCCATGCCCGCCACCCTGGTCATCACCGTGATCGGGCCGGATCGTCCCGGCTTGGTCGAATCCCTCGCCCGCACCATCAACGAACACGGCGGCAACTGGACTCGCAGCCGCATGGCCCATCTCGGAGGACAGTTCGCCGGGATGTTGCAGGTCACCATTGGCGGCAACGATGAGGCCGAGAATCTGAAAACCGCTCTGGAGGCGTCCGTCGGCGACGCCCTGCAGGTGATGGTCACCCGGGAGGAAAGCGCGGCGGCCGCACCGGCGAGTGGAAAGAACCTGCTGAAGCTCGAACTGATCGGTCAGGATCGCACCGGAATCGTCCGGGAGATCTCGCGCATCCTGGCCGCGCACCAGATCAACGTGGAGGAATTGACCACCGAATGTGAGAGCGCCCCGTGGTCGGGGGAAATTCTGTTCAAGACCCAGGCCAGTCTCACCGCCCCGACCTCGGCGGACCTGGACGCCCTGCGCGAAGATCTCGAGGCGATCGCCCACGATCTGATGGTCGAGATTTCACTGGTGCGGCCGGCCTGACCGCCAGTTCCTTTTGCCTAACGCCCGACATTCCGCTCGATCGCGGCCAGGATGCGGCGGGAAGCGTCCTCATCACCACCAACGCCGACCCGGATCTTCACCTTGGTGATCCGATTGTTCATCTCGTCGGGAGTCAGCTTGATCCGGATTTTTCGCTCCTCGGAATCGGTGGCGATCATGAGGGCTTCACTGGCATCGCCGGTACGACTGACGGGTCGAAGGCCCAGTTGCTGGGCGGCGACATTGGTGGCATCGATCGCGCCGTGAATGTCGGTACTGAGATGCGATTCCAGTTCCCCTTCCAGATAAACCGCCGTTCCCACCGCGGCGCCAATCAGCAGGACCGCGCAACCGGAGAATGAGAAAGCGCCGAAGCAGGTGAGCAAACCGGCGGCGAGGAGGTTCGTGATGGTTTTCATGACACTGAACGAATAGCTCGCAAACGATACTTAAGAAAGCCAAAGAGAATGCGCCTGTCGAGTCATTTCGTCAAACCCTGTTGAGTTCCGGACTCAACCCTGTTGCCTCGACAAGAGGCACGTCCTGCACCAATCTCAGCCGGATTCTCCCGATTGAAGCGAAAAACTCTCCCCATGATGAAACGTCGTCAGTTCCTCTCCACTTCCGGCGCCGCGCTTGCCGCCGGTTCGTTTTCTTCCGCCAAGGTCGCGGCCGAAACCGGGAAGCGTCCGAATCTCCTCATCATTCATTGCGACGAACTGAATTTCCGAACGCTCGGTTGTTACCGCGAAACGCTGTCACCGGAACAGGCGCTGATGTGGGGACCTCAGGCGGTTTGCGACACGCCGCACATCGACGCGCTCGCCGGTGAGGGAACCCTTTGCACCAAGTTCTACGCCGCGACTCCGGTCTGTTCCCCTTCCCGCTCTTCCTTCATGACCGGGCACTACCCGCAGAACACGCCGGTGACGAACAACAACGTGCCGATGGCGGACGAGGTCGTCACGTTTGCCCACGCGTTCGCAAAGGCCGGTTATGCCACCGGTTACTCCGGCAAATGGCATCTGGATGGAGATGGCAAACCGGAATGGGAACCGCAGCGCCGATTCGGATTCGATGATAATCGCTTCATGTTCAATCGCGGCCACTGGAAGCAATTCGAGATCACCGACGACGGACCGCGGGTCAAAGCCCGGGACGCGAAGGATCACCCCACCTATTCCGTCGAGGGCGCTGACGAAACCTCCTTTGCCACGGATTGGCTGGTCGATCGAACGATCGAATTCATCGACGACCACAAGGCGGAACCTTTCTGCTACATGGTGGCCATTCCCGATCCCCACGGTCCGGATACGGTTCGCGCGCCCTACGACACGCTCTACGATGACTCGGTGGTGAAAAAGCCGCGGACCTATGGCAAGGACGCGGCCTCGGCGCCGTCGTGGGCGAAACCGCAGGCGAAGTGTCCGTGGAAAATGGCGAGCTATCACGGCATGATCAAATGCATCGACGACAATGTCGGGCGTTTGGTGGCCGCGTTGAAGGAACGCGACCTGTTTGAGAACACGATCGTGGTTTTCACCGCCGACCACGGCGACATGCGTGGCGAGCATCATCGTCAGAACAAGGGAATCCCGCTGGAAGCGTCCGCAAAGGTTCCCTTCGTGATTCGTGGTCCGGGCGCCATCGAGAAAGGCGGCCGGATCGATGCGGCGATGAACACGACGGATTTTCTGCCGACGATCCTGTCGTTGGCGGGAGTGTCTCACGAGTCCGAAGTCGCCGGTCGCAACCTGGCCCCCTGGTTCCGAGCGGAGAAACAGGCCGGAGAGGATGAGGATCTCACCTTTTTCCGAGGCACCAGCGCACCGGGCAGCAAGACCGGCTGGTTCGGCGCCGTGACCTCGCGACACAAGTTGATCCTCTCAAACCAGGACGATCCCTGGTTGCTCGATCTCGAGGCGGATCCCGACGAGTTGATCAATCATCTCGATCACCCGGACCAGTCCGACACGGTCAAAAGACTCGCCAAGGCGCTGCTCAACTACGCGACCATCCAGGGAGACCCCTGCCTCGAGAATCCCGTCACCGGCGAGACGCTCCGCAAACTCGCGGGCGCGGCCTGACGGGCTTGCGGCACTACGGATTCTATTTTCCGCCCAGCTTTCGGAAAAAACCGCCGCCCGCTTTCGAGCCGCCGGTATCGTCCGGTTTCTGGTTGCCATCCAGCCATTCGCGATTCGTCGCCCGGGCAGAGACGAAACCGACGAAGATGTCCGCGTGGATTTCCACCGGCAGACGGTAGTCGTCCTGGCTCAGCCAGATGGTGGCCTCCTTCATCTTCTCGTAGTCCTGCAACGTCTGGTCGTGATTCACTTTCCGGATGTTCACATCGAGCCGAATGGTGTCGTATTTCTCGCCTTTCACCTTTCGTTTCTCGGTGCCGACGGAAGTGAACTCGGTGTAGTAGGGTCGATTGAATGGCGACACGAGCATCTTCACCTTGTCGCCTTTGGCGAGCGGCATGCTGCGGAGATAGAGGGCGGTGGAGAGGATGTCCTGGATGGCCTGATAGCGATAGACGCTCTCTTTCACCTCCGGCACAGCCACGGTCGCATCCCCTTTTTCCGGCTTGGGCATCACCACCGTATGGGTGCGGACCTTGGCGGGTTCGAATTCGAG
Organism: Verrucomicrobiia bacterium; assembly: GCA_020439945.1. Lineage (GTDB taxonomy): Bacteria > Verrucomicrobiota > Verrucomicrobiia > Verrucomicrobiales > DEV007 > JAEUHH01. Next base: position 9,510 of record JAGRPB010000048.1, on the reverse strand, counting down.
TCGGTAGCTGTAGAGCTTGTCCCGCTCTGTTTCCGTCAGTTCAAAAAGCGCGGGACGGAGCGTCTGCCGATCGATCTGTGACGTGGCTTCGACATCATAGGGCCACAACGCCCGCGCCAGCCCATTGCTGCGCCCTTCGGCGCGCCCGATCCAATTGCCCGTGGACGGTTCGGGAGCATCTTCCAGGATGACCGCCAGTTCGCCGGCGTTGAGAACGTTGTTCCAACTGAGTCCGAAATCGATCCGCACCGGACGCAGGTCTCGGTATTCGCCCGGTGGGACGTGGGTGATCTCGTCGATCCAATCGAGTGCCTCCGGCGCCGGCGGGGCATCTTCGGCAACCGCATTCACCCCGGTGGCCAAAGCGATCGCCGCCGTGACGAAAATGTCAACGCATCGCAATTTCGCGACGAGGGGGTGAGCCCTAGATTCGGCCAATTCTTGCTTCTGAAACACCATGCCAGTGCTTGAAAAAGCCATCAAACCGGCCACCGCGCCAACCGAAACTTTGCGGCCCAAGGTTTCCGATTCGACTGCGATGGCCATTTTTCAACTACTGATCGGATCGCTCGACGACGACACGCCCTCCTGAAATCGAGGTGGGAACGAAATGGTAATCGGCCCCTTCCGGATCGGTGGTCGTGGTGACCGGCGCCCCGGAAAAATCGATTCCTTCGATGCTCTCAAAACTGATCTCGACGTTCGGCGGGACCATCACGATCATTTCCGCCCCTTCGCGCATCACCAGCTCGATTTTCACCATCTCGCCGACTGCGGGCAAGGTCAGCCGGGTAGAACCAGGCCCGAGATCCAATTTGAGAAACTCGACGCGAGCCCAAGGCATCCCGATTTCCAGGTCCTGTCGGATCTCGGTGAAAAAACCGCTGTAATCCTGAAAAAACTTGAAACGCCAGATGCCGTCCGCTTCGTTTTTTTCCTCCCATCGACTCGGCAATTGCGATGTGGGAAGCCCGTGTCCCCATGCCTGTCCTCGCAGGTAGAACTGGTCGGAGGGCACGATCCGGGTTTCTCCCAGTTCGATGCGGATGGATCCTTTGACATCGGCCTCGCCGGCTTCGGTTTCCAAGGGTGCGATATCGTGCACGGCTCGGTAGGGAGTCGCCAGGGCCACGGCGAGCAGCAGGATCGCAACGGCGATCGTTCCCCCCACTTTTGCCGGCCAGGGAATGCGCCGGCGATTGGCGAAATCCCCGGGAGCATCGAGAACCTTTTGTTCGAACCCGAAGATGCCGGACAGCAAGGCGGCGGAAATCCACATCACGGCCGCCGCCCAGACGATGTCGGTCGGAAAGTGCCCTCCCTGGAGCATTCGGGTATATCCGATCAAGCCGCCCCACAGTAGTGAAAAGAGGAGACTCAGCGCCGCCCAAATGGGAAACCGTCGACGAAGCAGAAAGTAGACGCCGAAAAAGTAGAAGCCCATGGTGGCGTGACCACAGGGGAACGATTTCCCGACACCGGTGAAGTCCAGATCGAAAATGCCCTCGTAGGGCAGCAGACCGCCGAACTCCGTCACTTCACGGGGGCGCGGCCGACCCCAGGTTTCTTTCAGCCAGAGATTGGCGATCAGTCCCGGCCCCAGCAGCAGCAGGGACAGTGAAAACCACGCCACTCGTCGCCAGGCCCGGAATCGAGCCCATCGGAATCCGGCCACAAGAGCCGCAATCGCCGCCACGCAGACGATCAGCACGGGCAGCGAGGCGAATTCGTAGATGAACTCCCAGAGCCTTTCGTCACCTTTCGCCCAATCACCTCCATTGGCTTCGTAACAAGCTCGCTGCCAGGCAATTTCGCGATCGCCTGCCGACATCCACCACGACAACAACCAGGCCAGAATCAGCGCCCCAACCACATGGCTCGTCACATTGAGCCATGGATTTTTGACTAAATTCTGAATTTTATTGCATTTATCGTTGTCAGGCATGCGAAATTATCGCATCTTTCCTTCGCTTTCGAGGCCGCCGCAAGTCGCGAAAGTCGAATCCCTCTGCAAGCCCCGACCTCCTCCTCCTCCTCGCTCTCCATCCGACCATCAAACTCTTGCCTGGGAATTTTCCACTCGTTCTCCCCATGAAATCCGCCTCCAACCGACTTGCCAACACTTCCGTCCTCGTCGCGCATCCCTGGATGGGGTTCGGAGGCTCGGAAGCCACCACTGTCTGGGCCGTCCAAGCGCTCCAGTCCCAGGGCGCGAAAGTGACCCTGTTCAGTGCCTCGCCCATCGATCTCGAACGGCTGAACCGGATCTACGGAACCTCGATCGATGTTCAGAAGCTGCGCATCCGCCGCTCTCCCCGGCTTCCGGGCTTCGCCAACGGAGATTCCCTCGCACATTGGCAGAACGGTTGGTTCCAGCGCCAGTGCCGCCGCATTGCGCATCAGTTCGATCTCGTCATCAGCGGCTACAACCCCATCGACTTCGGGCGACCGGGTATTCAGCTGATCGGCGACTACACTTTCGATGAGAATCTGCGCCGCGAACTTGATCCCGATTCAGATCGCCTGCCGCGCCATCGCAATCACTTCGCACGCCGCCTCTATCTCGCCATCGGCGATGCCCTGCGAGGCGATCGCGAGCGGCCCATCGCCAAGCGCGAAGACCTGATGCTGGCCAATTCCGATTGGACCCGCCGGATTTTTGCCGACCATCTCGGCATTCCGGATTGTCCGGTCGTTTTTCCGCCCGTCGCCTATCAGTCGGCCACCGAAACGGTCGACCAGCCACGGGATCCCCTCGCCTTCGTCTGCCTCGGCCGCATCTGCCCCGAGAAGAGGGTCGAGTCGGCGATCCGCATACTCAGTCGCGTCCGCCAGGCCGGATATCCCGTCACCCTGGCCATCGCGGGCGCTTTCGGCGATCCCGCCTACGGGCGCCAGATCCAGGAGCTGGTCGCCGAATCCGGTGACTGGGTCCAACTGACCGGATTTCTCGAAGCGACCGCGCGTGACGCCCTGTTGGCCCGCGCTTCCTTTGGCATTCATGCCCGCCCCGCCGAAGCCTTCGGCATCGCGGTGGCGGAATTGGCCGGCTCCGGCTGCGTTCCCTTCGTTCCGGAAACCGGTGGTCCCGCCGAAATCGTCGATCGCTCCTCCCTGCGTTTTCAAACCGAGGAGGAAGCCGTTGCCAAGATCATCTCCGTCCTCTCCGACCAGACCTCCCACGAACCGCTGCGCGCCTCGCTCTCGCAATCGATGGAACGCTTCCGACCGGAGCAATTCATGAACGCCTTTCTCTCGGAAGTCGACCTGTTCCTCGAACACGGCGGCCAACGCGGAATTTCCCAGGGTTCTCACCACGGGCTACCCACGAAGACCGCGCAGACCGAAGTGGCTCGCGCCTGATCGGGACCGGCTCAGGGATCAAAGCCGAGACCGCTGGCATCTCCACCTTTCGGAAGCGAAGTCGTCAGCGACTCGGGGGGACGCGGCTTTTTCGGCACCGCCGGATCATCGGCGATCACGAAGGCGTTGCGATCCAGCCGGAACGCGGTGCCGCTCGCTTCATTGAAATAACGAATCAGCTCCAGCACGGTCACGTCCTGCATCGCCAGCCGCGACGACGCCACCGCATCATCGGTCAGGGAAATGCCGTTCACGCCACCGAGCGTGCGAACCGCTTCGAGAAATTCTCCCACCGTGGTGCCAGCGGGAATGTCGATCGCCTGGATCCGTTTGGCGGCCAGCTGGGCAAAGATCGGGCCACGGGGATTCACCGGACCACCCGGCGGACGAGCCAGGTCTTCCGATTCACCAATCACCACAGCCCGAGCATCGATCCGATAGCGGCAGTTCACCAGGCCGGTGACGTAGTGAAGCAACTCGCTCATGGGGATCTCGGCCAGGTCGACGCTCACCTTCCGCGTCGCCACCGGTTTGGCGATGTTTTCCTTGATCATGACGTTGAAGGGCAGCGCGTTCGGGTCTTTCGATGTCAGTTCCCTGCCCATCAACCTGAGATAGTCGGCGACCTCCTCCAAGCTCGACTCCTTGAAGGCGACATGGCTGATCTTCATCTGGTCGAGCCGTCTCTGGTTGTTCTCGCTTCCCGGACCCGTGGCGATTTTGGTTCGTTGCCGTTGTAGCGTCTTCACCGCCGCGGGAGCGCCCACCGCGATCACATTGCCCTCCTTCTGCCACGTGGTTCCCGTCAGTTCGCAGGTGTAGCGCATCGCTTCGGACCAGGGCACCCGCGAAAGCGAGAGAGTGACGGGTTTCGATTCCAGGTCGTGATTCGGATCGATCAAAACCACGTTGAGCGCCTGATTCGTCCTTTCCTTCGCCTTGGCGGCCAGGAATTCGAGAGCCTGCCTCAGTTCGGTGCGCTGAAAATTGACGGAATCCAGCTCCACCTGAGCCGAAACCGTCCAGGGAACGGGACCAAATGCCGCAACGACAAGCCCCAGGAATAGCCACCGCTGTCTCATGACCAACAACCTAACAGAAGCCATCGACGGCTGTCACGCCTCATTGGAAAAAACATGGTCGACGCCGCGCCGAAACTCGTCACAGTAATGTCACGAAACTGAATCACGCACGACATGGCCTCTTCCGCTCCCGTTCCACCGTCACGACGCGAATTCCTGGCGTTCTCCGCCCTTGCTTCCGCCGGCGCCATCACCGGAATCTCGACATCGAAGGCGCGGGCCTCGGGATCGGTGGAACCCGCGGTCGATGAAAACGGCCTCGTCTGGTTCGATGTCGCCGAATGGGGTATCGAGGGACGCGGCTGGCCGGCCGAGGACATGGAACGCTTCTACGCGCGACTACCCGCCAAAGCCAACGGCATCGTCCGTCCGCCGGTTTGGAGCCTCAGTCAGGACAGCTCCGGCATGCTGACGCGTTTTCAAAGCGATGCCGATGCCATTCACGTGCGCTACACGCTGCGCAGCGACCGCCTCGCCATGGCCCACATGCCCGCGACAGGAGTCAGCGGCATCGATCTCTATGGACTCGACTCGGAAGGTGATTGGCGCTGGATTTCGGTTTTCAAACCCGGTTCCGGAAACACCGGTGATGCGAAACTGAACGCCGGGACGCTGGTCGACGGACTGGATCCCGGATCGCGGGCCTACACGGCCTATCTGCCGCTCTACAACGGCATCGAGAAACTCGAGTTCGGATTTCCCGAGGGCACGGAAGTGCAACCCATCGCGCCGCGCACCGAAAAGCCGATCGTCTTTTACGGCACCTCGATCACCCACGGAGCGTGCGCCTCGCGTCCCGGCATGTGCCACCCCGCCATCCTCGGGCGCCGTCTCGACCTGCCGGTGCTGAATCTCGGGTTTTCCGGAAACGGCAAGATGGAACCGGAAGTCGTCGCTCTCCTGGCCGAACTGGACCCCGCCGTCTACGTGATCGATTGCCTGCCCAACATGGTGGAAGCCGAAATCCGCGAGCGCGCCGAGCCACTCGTCCGCAAGCTTCGTGAGGCGCGCCCCGAGACACCGATCGTGCTGGTCGAGGATCGCACCTACGGCTATGCCTGGGTGAAGGAATCGGCGCGCAAACGCCATGAAACCAGTCGCGCGGCGCTGATCCGGGCCTTCGATAATCTGGTCGCCTCGGGCGTGAAAAACCTGCACTACCTGCCGGGAGCCGATCTGCTGGGACACGATGGCGAAGCCACCACCGACGGCTCCCATCCCAACGACCTCGGCTTCATGCGCCAGTCCGACGCGTTCGAGCCCGTCCTGAGAGAGGCCTTGGGAATCTGAGCCGCGTAGGCGCCTTTTCTCCAATCTCGTGGGCGCGATCACCCAACGAGACATCCGAGCGCGGTCAACGACCGCGCCTACAACCCGTCTCGCGCCTTTCCGCAATACACAAGCTCCCGCGTCAATCTTGTGGGCGCGATCGCCGATCGCGCTCAAATACCGGGTCCTCGAAGTGCGTTGAACGAACTCGCACGCACCTTCTTCCTACCACCTCAACGGAACATCTCCCGCGCCGTGAATGCCATTCCGAGCGCGGCCGCGGAGTCCCCTCCGGTCGCCCATTCGAATCGTGTCGTGATCTTGTCGGCATCCAGCGGGCTCCGGCGATAAACCGACCAGGCTCGCGAATCGAAGCCCTCGAGGATCCAGTCCATGTATTTGTCGCGAAAAGACGCCTCCGCCAAACCGCCACCAATCACCACCAGGCCGGGATCGAACACCCGCACCAGATCGGCGAGCGCATATCCGAGGATCATCCCCTGCTGTTCGAAAATCTTGGTCGCCAACGGATCTCCTTCCGAGGCGTAGTCGCGAAGTTGAAAGGCCTTTTCCTCGATCGGCGCGTCTTCCGTGGTCAGCGGATGCTCGGCCCATTCCTCCTTGCCGATCTCAAATTGGACGCGCCGTCGCAAAGCCACCAGCGACACCCAGGCCTCCACGCATCCGCGCAGACCACAGGAACATTCCGGCAGATCACCGTCGTCCTCGCGAAAGGGCACCGTGATGTGCCCGACTTCCAGCGCCAGCCCGTTCTCACCTTCGTAGGCGCGACCGCCGGGCAACACCAGCCCGCCACCAAGACCCGTTCCCGGGGCCACGAAAAGCAGGCTGCCGATGTGCTTGCGTCGCATCGCGTACTCTCCCAGCGCGGCGGCATTGCCGTCATTGGTCATGTAAACCGGCACGCCGGCCCGGGCGGAAAAACGATCACGGATGTCGCGACCCACCCAGTCTTCGGCCAGGTTGGCCTTGCCCCAGATCACACCGTCACTGGAGGGCGCCGGAACATCGAGACCGATCCCGCGGATTTGCGACACCTCGATTCCCGCGCTTTTTGCCAGCTCGGTCATGGCCAGTTCCAACTGTCCGAAGGTGGCCTCATAGCCATCCTTTACCAGACTGCGGACCTCCACCATGTCCCCAACGGTTTCCCCGCGATCATCGACGATGATCGACTTGATGGTGGTGCCGCCCACATCCAGGCCTGCGAAGAAAGCGTCTTGATCCGACATGGCTGATACGAACAGAAAGGCGAGCTGAAATTGGAGGGTGAAGAGCGGTTGCGAGGCGAGCTTTCGCCGCCCCGGATTTGGCAGATGCCGTAGGTGAAAGGCCCGGGCCAGTCAAACCGAATTTGGCGAAGGAACCGTTGCATCAGGGCCTTCACTTGACAATGCCGGAGCGTCTCGGCATGGTTCGCCCGTCTGCTCCGGGAGCCTATGTATCCGGGATGAGTCGGCTTGAATCCTGCTCTGCCACTAATCACCGATCGACGACTGTTTCAACTCATCACTTTCTCTATGAAGATTGCCTTTCTTACCGCCGGCGGGATCGCTCCCTGCCTGTCCTCCTCCATTGGTGGCCTCATTCACGCCTACAATTTCCTCGCTCCCGAAGCCGAACTCATCGGCTACCTGAACGGGTATCAGGGGCTCCTCACCGGTCGTTCCTACACCTTTCCGCGAACGGTCCGCGACCGTCACGAGATCTTCTACAAATTCGGCGGCAGCCCCATCGGCAACAGTCGTGTCAAGCTCACCAACGTGGATGACTGCGTGAAACGCGGCCTGGTGAAGCCCGGCGAGATTCCTCTCAAGGTCGCCGCCGATCAACTCGTCGCCGACGGCATCCACATCCTGCACACCATCGGCGGTGACGATACCAACACCACCGCCGCCGATCTCGCCGCCTACCTGCACGAAAACGACTACGAACTCACCGTGGTCGGTCTGCCGAAGACCGTCGACAACGACGTCTACCCGATCGTCCAAACCCTCGGCGCCTGGACCGCCGCCGAGCAGGGCGCCCGTTTCTTCCGCAACGTGGCGAACGAGAACACCACCAGCATGCGTCAGCTCATCATTCACGAAGTGATGGGTCGCCATTGTGGCTGGCTGACCGGCCGGACCGCCTACGACTACCGTCAGAGCCTCCACGACTACGACTGGATGCCCGAGGCCTTGCTCCACCAGATTCGGTGGGACGTCGATGCCGTCTGGGTGCCCGAACTCGAAGTCGACATGGACAACGAGATCGAGCGTCTCCATGCAAAAATGGACGAGCATGACAGCGTGAACATTTTCCTCAGCGAAGGTGCCGGCGTGGACGCGATCGTCCGCGAGATTGAGCGCAGCACCGGTAAACCCGTTCCGCGCGACGCCTTCGGACACGTGCGACTCGACGAGGTGAATGTTGGCCAGTGGTTCGCCAAAGAACTCAAGGAAAAACTCGGCGCCGAGAAAGTGCTGGTGCAGAAAAGCGGCTACTTCGCCCGTTCGGCCGCGCCCAACAAGCAGGACCTCGATCTGATTCTGAAAAGCTGCGCCCACGCGGCCAAGTCCGCCCTCGACGGCGTCAGCGGCGTCGCCGGGCTGGATGAAGACAAGGGCGGAGAAATGAGCACCATTGAGTTCCCCCGCATCAAGGGCGGCAAGCCCTTCGATTATGGACAGAGCTGGTTCACCACCATGCTCGAAGAAATCGGACAACCTCTCGGCAATCCGTCGAAGGAACACTGAGTTGGAGCCCGTTTCCGATCTTGCCCAACTAAGAAGCTAGACAATTGCACTTCTGCGCAACCGCGCGGGAGTTCTGCTCATTCCGTTTAGGCAGCGTAACCGATTGGGGAAAACCGATCCCGCGAAGGTCATTGCCAATATTTCGAGATTCCGCGACACTGGAGTCATGAGAGCGTGCCTTCTGAGAGTTCGTGGGCGAATCATGGTGCTGGTAGTCAGCGGATTTCTGCCCATTTCAGTTTCACAGGCACAGGAACTCGCCCGCGAGAAACTGACCACAGGGCATGTATCGATCGAGGTGTTGCGACCGGCGCTGGAGAAGGTGCTATCGGACGAGGGGCGGTTCGTGATTCTGCCGGGCAAGGGCGAGATTCTGGTGATCGATCATGCGGCGAATATCGCGGCGGCGCGGAAAACGATCGCGACGCTCGAGGTGCCAGCTCCGGAGGTGGCGCTGGATTTTGCCTTCAAGACGAATGTGGCTCCGGGAATGCAGGGGCCGCAGCCGGTGGAGAGCTTTGGTGATTTTCCGTTTCCGACGGCCTATGACGGGCCACGGATCATTCAGAACGGGAATATTGTGACGGTGATTCCGGCGCATCCCACCAATTTTCGGCGTCGGGCCGTCGGCGATGTGCTGGAAACGACGCCGACGGTGAATCCGGATGGTAGCGTAACGTTGGACATCAATGCGGAGCACACGGAATTCGAGGGATTCATCAACTATGCATCGGGAATCTTTGCCTCCGGAACGCCGGGCATGGTTCCGGTGGTGAATGGCGTGGCGAATCCCGAGTTCTTCGGGCCCTATCTGACGGAATCGAAGATCCTGGTGCCAATCTTTTCGACGACCCGGATCACCACCCAGATCCTGGTGCGACCTGAGGTGGTACAAAACCAGGTGCATCTCGATATCGTGCCACAACTCGAGATCGAAACGGACAAACCGGGCGCAGAGAAGACCCACATGCCCCTGCCGAAATCCCACACCCCCCTCAACAACCACCACGCAACCCCCGGCACAACAAACGGAACGC
>JAGRPB010000003.1 GCA_020439945.1 Verrucomicrobiia bacterium | reverse complement strand
CCTACAGGATGCTCCGATCGATCATGTCCCGGTCTGTGGGCGCGGTCGCTGACCGCGCTTCGGTTTTAACCGGACAATTATTAATTACCTCTGCCATCGATCGCGCCGGGACTGACAGGCGTGACTCAGGCGGCGCCGGCGGGACGGTGATCTTTCGATGGGGAAACCGGGATGTCGGGAGTCGAGGCGGGTTTCGCCGTTTCGATCTCTCCCTTGGTTTCCGTTTCCTTGGGCTTCGATTTCGTCTTGGTCTTTCCGCCCTTGGATTCTTTCCTGGCGCTTTCGATCTCGATGCCGCCGCCTTCCGCTTTCGGATAGGAAATGCGGTTGTGCAGCATGCTGCGCAGGGTGGAGTAGAAGCTCGCCTTGATGGTTGCCAGATCTTTCAGGGTCAGGGGGCACTCGTCGAACTGGCCCTCGCGGAGGCGGCTGCGGGTCAGTTCATCGATCAATTGCTCGATTTTCTGCGGCGTCGGTTTCTGGAGACAGCGCGAGGCGCTCTCGACGGCGTCGGCGATGCTGATGATGGCGCTCTCGCGGGTCTGCGGCTTCGGTCCCGGGTAGCGGAAGCCTTCGATGTCGACGTCGGGCACGTCTTCGGCGCGCTCCTTGCCTTCACGAACGAGCTCTTCGAAGTCCTCCTTCAATTTGAGCGCGCGGTGATAGAAATACTGAACCAGCGAGGTGCCATGGTGCTCGCGGATGACGGCGATGATTTCCTTGTTCAGCTTGTGTTTCAGCGCCAGGTCGACGCCGTCCTTGACGTGAGCGATCACGATGAGCGCGCTCATGGTCGGCGTCAGGTCGTCGTGCGGATTTTCGCCGTCGCCGATGTTCTCGATGAAATACTCAGGTTTGTGCAGCTTTCCGATGTCGTGAAAATAGGAGCAGACGCGGCAGAGCGTGGCGTTGGCGCCGACGGCTTCGGCCGCGGCTTCGGCGAGATTGGCGACGACCAGACTGTGGTGGTAGGTACCTGGCGCCTCGATGGTCATGCGCTTGAGCAGCGGGTGGTTGAGGTCGGCCAGCTCGATCCAGGAGATGTCGGTGGTGATGCGGAACGCCGCCTCGATGAGCGGCAGCAGACCGCCGACGATGATGGCGGTGAAGGTCGAGACCAGGATCGCGGCGAGCGCCTGGCGCCCCATCAGATCCCAGGCTTCCGAAACGGGCTCGATCTGACTGAAGGCCGGCCACTGGATGACGCCAAGGGTGAATCCCACGGCAACGACGGCAAATCCGACATAACCGCCCGCCGTCATGAGGCGTCCGCGTCGGCGCACCTTGTGGGTCAGGTAGACGGCGACGAATCCCGCCACCAGGGAGAAAATGAGGAACGAATAGGCCTGCGATCCCTGGACGAGCAGGGCGCCGAAAAGGGAGGCGTAGATGGCGGCATAGGTGGCGTGGTTCCGGCCCAGCAACAACGCCATCAGCATGGGGGCGAAGGCGTAGGGCGCGACCAGGAAGCGGAAGTCGTCTCCCTGGGCGAAGGTCTCGGCGAGATAGCCGCTGAATTTCATCAGCAACAGCTGACCGACGATGGAGGTGACCAGCAGGGTGACCCGAGAATTGCGGCGCAGGGTGTCGGGCAGGTGGATGCGCAGCTGGATGACCAGTGTGATGGTGAGAACCAGCACCACGACGGCCGTTTTTGCCGGCTGGCCGGCGAAGACCGACAACGGATTCGCCAGGTAGAGCGCCATGAAGGTGATGGCGGCGATGAAAAGCGAAAACAACAGCAAGCAGATCACGCGTCCTTCCCGCAGGAGGCGGAAGAACGGGTGCTCGCGCTGTTTGCGACGTTTCTTGCCGCTGGAGAAGCCCTTCTGCTTCAGGCGCAGCTGAGAAAAGAATTCGAACATGACAAACCCCGGGCGGTTGAAATTCGGCCGAACAAGACTGTCGGAAGGTGAATCTAAGGGTTGGATCCCGGCAGGGGAAGCCGGGATTTCACGCGTTTACGCATGGATTTTCGCCTCGACAGGCGGGCATTGCTCCCGGAGGCCCGGAAATTGTGGATTCACGCACCCATTGCTGACGCAACCATAAAGAGCTCAACCACTTGCGGAAATCAAGCGCCCGCGGGAGCGAGGCCCCCCGGGAGTTCGCCTTCATCCGGTTTCGCCGCTTCGGCGGGCTTTTCCGGGTGGGGAGCGGGCTCGGATGGCAGGTCGGGCGGAGTCGGGCTGCTGGGCGGATTCCGCAACTCGCCGTGTTCCATGATCTCCTTGATGTGGCTGGCGTCGAGAGTCTCATACTCGAGCAGTCCTTGAGCGATCGCGTTCAGCTTTTCGCGATGCTTGACGATCAATTCCTTGGCTTTGTCGTAGGCATTGTCGATGAGCTTCTTGACTTCGGCATCGATCTTCTGGGCGGTCGCTTCGGAGTAGTTGCGCGGAGAACTGAGTTCCCGCGCCAGGAACAGGTGCTCCTGGTGGTCGCCGTACTCGATCATGCCGAGTTCATCACTCATGCCCCATTCACATACCATTTTCCGTGCCATGCCCGTGGCCTGACGGATGTCGCCGCTGGCGCCATTGGTCACGTCGCCGAAGACGATGTCTTCCGCCACGCGGCCGCCCATGGTGACGACGAGTTGATCGAGCAGTTCATTTTTCCGGTTGGTGAACTTGTCCTCCTCGGGCAGCCACATGGTGGAACCGAGCGACGGACCGCGCGGAATGATGGTGACTTTGTGGAGTGGCTCTGTGTTTTCGAGCAGGCAGAGCAGGATGGCGTGACCAGCCTCGTGATAGGCGGTGTTTTCCTTCTCTTTTTCGGAAATGGCCAGGCTGCGGCGTTCCTTGCCCCAGCGCACCTTGTCGCGGGCTTCTTCGAGTTCGCGCAAGGTGATGGCTTTCAGCCCTTTTCGCGCGGCGAGCAGGGCGGCCTCGTTGATCACGTTGGCCAGTTCGGCGCCGGAATAGCCGGGGGTGCCGCGAGCCACCACGGCGAGGTCGACTCCATCGGCGATCTTCACTTTCTTGGCGTGCACGCGCAGGATTTCCTCGCGGCCCTTCACGTCGGGCAATGCCACGGTGATCTGGCGGTCGAAGCGGCCCGGACGCAACAGCGCGGGATCGAGCACGTCGGGACGGTTGGTGGCGGCGATGATGATGACGCCTTCCTGGGTGTCGAAACCGTCCATCTCCACCAGCAACGCATTCAGCGTCTGCTCGCGCTCGTCGTGACCGCCGCCGAGACCGTGTCCGCGGTGACGACCGACGGCGTCGATTTCGTCGATGAAAATCAAGCAGGGGGCGTTCTTCTTGCCCTGTTCGAACATGTCGCGAACCCGCGAGGCGCCGACCCCGACGAACATTTCCACGAAATCGGAACCGCTGATCGAGAAAAACGGCACGTCGGCCTCACCGGCGATGGCGCGGGCGAGCAGGGTTTTGCCCGTTCCCGGAGAACCCACCATGAGGACGCCTTTGGGGATGCGACCGCCGAGACGCTGGAATTTTTTCGGATCCTTGAGGAACTCGACGATTTCCCAGACTTCTTCCTTCGCTTCCTCGACACCGGCGACGTCCTTGAAGGTGATCTTGTTCTTGTCGAGCGCCATCATCTTGGCCTTGCTCTTGCCGAAGCTCATGGCGCCGCGACCCGCCATGCGGATCTGGTGACGGAAGAGGAGATAGAGCAGGAAAATCAGGAGCAGGAGCGGCAGGTAAAAGGTCAGCAAGGTGGCCCAACCGGCGTCTTCCTCGGTGACCTGGTCGTGGATCGACAGGCCCTTGGAATCGAGAGTCTTCTGCAGATCTTCCTTGGCGTAGTCCAGGATGATCGGGGTGCGGAAGCGGGCATATTTTTCGCCGTTGTTCTTGGCGACGTCCTTCTCGTCCACCTCGAACCAGCCGCTGATGTACTGCTTCTTGCTGTTGTCGCGCTGGACGATCTGCAGGACATGCGGCGGATTTGATTTCTCGTCGATTTGGATTTTGCCCTGCGCGACCATCTCCTTGAAGGCCTGGTAGGACTTTTCCACGGCGCCACTGGAGTTGCTGCGCGCCATGATGGCCAGTGCGAACAGGCCCAGCGCGATGCTGAGTAGGACGATGCCTTTCCAGTTGAATCCGCCTTCGCCGCCGCCGTTCTGGCGATCCGGGTCACGGTCGTTGTCGTTTTGCATGATAGAGGAGGAGAAAAAAAGCCGACCCTGAAAAGACGCCGACAGCGGGCTAAACTAACACACTGCCCATCGGGGCGCAATGCGTGCGGGGAATCACGTCAAATACGCCGTTCGGTGGGAGTTTGACGCGCTTTTCCCTCGAAATCTTCGCGCTTTTTGTGTCGGGTGGGTTTTCGGTTATGTTCCGCGGCCTGCCCGCCCATTTCGCCGCCCATTCGCCGCCGCCATCATGTCAGAATCCGATTCGTCCACGACGTCGAGCGACCCGCAGGAGTCGCCGGCGCGGCTTTCCGCCTATCATCTCGCCAAGCGGGCGGTGAAAAGCGCTGGATCGAGCACCGTCTCCTCCGCGCGTCGGGCCGGGCAGCGTTCGACTTTGTGGCACCGGTTGCGGCGGAAATTCAGTCGCAGTGCCCGCCGTCAGGCGCCCCGGACGGAGCAAACCATGCTGCCGGTGCTGATTCAGGTTTTCGCCGGCTTCACCAAGCTGGATGGACGCGTGGCCGAGGCGGAGATCGACTCGATTCTCGGGTTCCTCCGCTATGACTATCCGGAGACGGTCTATTCGGAACTGCGCGAACTCTACGCCACCGCGCTGCGCCAACCACAGGATCTGGACGAAATCGCCCGCGATCTCGCCAGCCGGTTGCCGCTGAGCGAAAAAATCCTCCTGGGCGTGCAGCTCTACGTGCTGATCTCCCGGGCCGGGTTGCCGAAGGAAAACCTGATCACCTTCTACCAGTTCATGACGAATCTCGGAGTCGCTTCCGAGGCCATCAACATCGTCTATCAACTCAACACCAGCGAAACCGTCGAGGGCGGCACCGAACCCATCACCGACGGCGATCAGCCGCTGGAAACGATCATCATTTCCCGCCGTCGACCGGCGGACGTGGTCCTGGAGCCGCTCTCCGACGATCACGCGATCGCCGCGTTCCGATTCCGGGACCTGATCCTGATCAAGAACATCGGCGCCCAGGCGATCATCGCCCGCGGTCGGAGCGTCAGCGAAGGCGAGTTCTGCCGTATCTACGAGAGCCAGCACGTCCTGATCGGGGAAATGGTCCTCGATTACCAGGACCTGGCCTTCTACTTCAACGCCAAGAAAAACGTCTCCGGCGTCGAACTGTTCCTGGCGCAGGATCACGACGGGAATCAATTCATCGAGAAAGCCCGCACCAAGCACAGCTACCTCGATGTGAAGTTCGGGCTTAATATCACGGTTAATGTCCTCCGCGACATGGACGCCCACATCGGCAAGGTGCCACTGAAACGGGGCGCGACGATGGAGGTTTCCATCCGGGACAAGATCGTCTTCGAGGACAGGACCGAGATTCCCTTCAGCGATCTGCGGCGCCGGGCGCGGGAACTCGGCGGCCGATTCAACCTGCTGGCGACGCGGTCGGAATACCTGGTGTCGAACAATCCCACCAAGCTTCGCGAAGGGGACATCCTGCTTTCACCGGGCGCGCGAGCCGACATCCTGCTGCGCATCACCTGCAACTACTTCGAGAAAAGCGGTGAGCTGGAGGTGATCGAATCTCCCCAGCCGGTGCTGGTCGACGATGTGCCGGTGAAAAGTTCGGGCACCATGCCGCTGGCGGATGGCGTCACCGTCACCGTGGCCGAGGGACAGTATCTCCGTTGCCATTTCAGCGACGGCATCATCGAGGAGGAGCGCAACGTCATCAATTCGCTCCATGTCGTCGACGTCTCCCACAGCTACGACCGGCGGCGAACGGCGATGGACAACATCAGTTTTTCCATCCAGCGCGGCGAGATGGTCTGCGTCATGGGACCGAGCGGCTGCGGGAAAAGCACGCTCCTGAAAACGCTCGCCGGTCAACTGCAGCCCGACTTCGGTCGGGTGGAACTGAACAAGGTCTCGCTGTATGACGAACTCGAGGATCTCACGCCCTACATCGCGTTCATCCCGCACGAGGACGCCTTCGATCCGCTGCTGACGGTGGAGGAGAATCTCGATACCTCCGCCGCCATTCGCGCACCGCATCTCTCGCGCCTGGAGCGCCGACGCCGCGCCGACGCGAAACTGGTGGAACTCGGTCTCAGTGAATTCCGCCACCGGCTCGCCGGAGACGACCGCACCAAGAGCCTGAGCGGCGGGCAG
Organism: Verrucomicrobiia bacterium; assembly: GCA_020439945.1. Classification (GTDB taxonomy): domain Bacteria; phylum Verrucomicrobiota; class Verrucomicrobiia; order Verrucomicrobiales; family DEV007; genus JAEUHH01. The sequence continues at coordinate 71,731 of JAGRPB010000003.1, read as the reverse complement.
CGGAAGCGACTCAACGCCGGGATGGACATGATCGGCATCGCCGACATCTACCTGTTCGACGAGCCGACTTCGGGCCTGTCTTCGAAGGATTCCGAGCACGTTCTCGATCTCATTCGTGGCCTGACGCACAACAAGATCACGCTGGTTTCCATCCACCAACCGAGCAGCCGCCTCTTTCATATGTTCGACAAGGCCATCCTGCTGGATAATGGCGGTAAGCTGGCCTTTTTCGGTACGCCGACCCAGATGCTCCAGTATTTCGCGGAAGCGCGGAAGCAGGAAGGCGTTCATCAGACGGCCTTCGATGATCCGCTGCCCGACGAGTGCGCCAAGGGTCAGGCGCTGACTCCCGACTTCGTCTTCGACGTGCTGGAAACGCCGCTGCGCGATCTCAGCGGCGACATCATCTACGAGCAGGACCAGCGCGGTCAACTCATGCCGGCACGGCGATTCAGTCCGGGATTCTGGGGCGATCGTTTCCAGACCTATCGCCTGCTCGAGGAGGTGAACCTGCGTTCCATCGAGTCGGACAGCTCGGGCACCGTCATGCTGCAGAAGGCGCCGCATCGCCCGGTGCGAACGCTTTCCGACGACTGGATCCAGTTCACCAATCAGCTCAAGCGTGCCTTCTGGAGTAAGCTGCGAAATCGCGCCAACCTGGCGACGACCCTGCTCGAAGCGCCGGCACTGGCCTTTCTCGTGGCCATGGTGCTGCGTTACAGCGAGGACGGCGAATACAATTTCGCCTCGGCCTTCCACATTCCCACCTACCTCTTCCTGACCCTGGTGATCGGACTCTTCCTCGGCCTGACCAACAGCGCCGAGGAAATCATCCGCGATCGCACCCTGCTGGAACGCGAGCGGAACCACGGCATTCGCGTGGGTTCCTACATCCTGAGCAAGGTCCTCTCGCTCGGCTTTTTCGCGCTCATCCAGTGCGTCATCTACCTGCTGATCGCGGACTCGATTCTCTCGATCCGGGACATGTTCTGGCACAACCTTTTCTGGATGTTCGCCACCGCCTTTGTCGGCATCGCGGCCGGGCTGTGCATCTCGAGCCTGGTGAACACGCCCAAGACGGCGCTGAACATCATCCCGCTCATCATGATCCCCAACATCATCCTCGGCGGGGCGTTGATCAAATACGAGGAGATGAATCGAAGCCTCGACGTCATCACCAGCATCAAGCACTGGATCGGCTCCGGTTCCTCCCTCGACGATGAAGACAGCAAGCTCAAGGTGCCGGCGATCTGCCAGTTGATGCCGCTGCGCTGGTCCTACGAATCGATCATCATCGCCCACGCGGAACGGAACCCGGTGCGGGCGCTGATCAACGACATCGAGAGCATCCTCGACGAGTTCAAGAAGAACGCCGAGGCGCAGAAGCCGATGACGCCCGACGACGAGGCCCGGCTCGACGCCGCCAAGGACGCCCTCGCGATCGTCTACGGGCTCGACGGCGAGAGGCCCGGCGACGTTCGCGCCAAGATCCGTCGCATTCGCGAAGGCCTGATGAGGCGCGATTTCAATCCGGCCGAGTTTCTCGGCGACACCAGTCCCGGGGAACGCGTCACCGCCGAGGAACTCTACCTGAACGAAAAGGTGCTCGACCTCTTCAACGCGGCGGAAGTGGAGCGACGCGACTACCGTCGCGGAGAGGATCGACCCAATGTCTTTTTCGGAAAGGAAAAGCGCTGGATGCTATCGAAAGGTGACTCGCCGGACGAGGAAAGCGAAAGCGGCGGCGGCTACCTCGACGACTCGCCGGTGGTTCTGACTCCCGCCACGCTGATCCCCGGCTTCTTCCAGAATCATCATGGCCGGGCCGTGGTCCTGGCGGTCAACACGCTGCACCTGAACGCTGTCGCGCTTTTCGTCTTCGCCGGCGTCGGCCTGGTGGCTCTGCGGGTTACGCTGAAACGGCAGATGCGGAAGGTGTGATGGGACAAAGCCGCGAAGCACGGTTGCAACTCAAAACAACACTGCAAAATAACCCGGATTCATGTATGATCGATCCATGCCAACGGTGAAGGAACAGGTTTTGCAGGTCGTTCAGCGATTGCCTGAGGATGCCAGTTTTCGAGACATCAACGAGGAAATCGCCCTTTTAGCGGCCGTCTCTGAAGCGGAAGAAGATATTCAGGCAGGCCGCCTCGTTCGGAATGAAGACATGAAGGCCCGTCTCGACGAGTGGCTGAATGGATAATTCCAACCGGATCTTCTGGACGGAACGAGCCTCGGCCGATATCGAGGCCATCGTCCGCTATATCGCACGGCGAGATCCGGCTGCTGCGGGAAAAGTCGGTCGCGGCATTTTCGAGCGGGTGCAGATTCTCGTCGAGAATCCCGAAGCTGGAAGCTGCCTCGATGAGTTGCGGGACCAAGGCTGGCGAAAGCTGATCTACCGAAATTGGAAAATCATCTACACGTTGTGCGGAGAAGCTGTCATCGTGGGTCGAGTCTGGCCGGCTGCGATGGGCGAAGCCGATCTCTCGACGCCGTTGGATTGAAACTCGCCACGTATTTCTACCAGACCCGGTGAAGGAAGCGTCCCAGCGGACCGCGCGGTTTCTCCGGTTTCTGGGGGGTGGCCGGTTGCTGCGACGGCTGCTCGGTCATCGGTGGAACGGCGGCGCCGGGGGTTGCTGGCGCCACGCTCAGAGGATCGGGTTCCGGCTGCGATGATGGTTCCGGAGCGATCGACATCGGGCTCGTCTCAGTGAACGTGCTCTCCGTGGCGATCGGTTCAGGTTCCGGCTCTGGTTCGGGAGCAATGACGGGAGCGGGAGTTGAGATGGGCGCCGGTTCGGGAGCCGGGGCAGGCGTTGAAAGCGGCGCGGGTGACGGCAGCGCGCCAGAGGCTCCGGCGTTTCCACCCACTTCGGCCATGGGCACGAAACCGTCGTCGCGTCCCGTGAGCTTGTTCGCCGCATTGGCCAGCTTGTCGGCCTCGGCTCGCAGCAGGGGCATCTGGGCGGGCGCCTTGTCCACATTGACCGGCATGGTTTCCTCGTCGTTGAGAATAAAATGCGACTTGGACTCGGCGGCCGCCAGCGGATCGGGCTCGTTCATGGCGATGCCGGGAATAGCAGCCGCCACGGGAGCGGGCTCCGGTGCGGGCTCCGGTGCGGGCTCCGGTGCGGGATCCGGTTCGGGTGCCGACGCGACGGCCGGAGGTTCTTCCGCTTTCATCGGCTCGGCGGAAGTCAACGCGGGGGCCGGCGCGGGCTCCGGTTCGGCCGGTTTTTCCTCCAGCACTCGCGTGCTGACGATCCTGATATCGGCGGTGGGCACGTTGTTCGCGTCCGCCGGGGCGCCGGCGATTTCATCGAAGGCCTCCAGGCCCGACGTCACATTCGCAAAGACCGTGTACTGACCGTCCAGCGGCGTGATGTCCCGCAAGGCCACATAGAACTGGCTGCCACTGGAATTGCGCTCGGGATTCACCGCGTCGCCAAGCCGGGCCGCCGCCACCGCGCCGCGCACGTGCTTTCCACCCAGTTCGGCGGGAATGGTGTAGTCCGGTCCCCCTTCGCCCCATTCGGCGCGCTTGCTTTCGTCCCTCGTGTTCGGATCGCCCGCTTGGACGATGTAGTTGGGAATGATGCGGTGGACCCGGATGCCATCGTAGAATCCCTCGGAACAGAGCTTGGCAAAATTGGCGCTCGTCTTCGGGGCGATCTTTTCGTCCAGCGTGATCACCACGGTTCGCTGGATCCCCGCCACATCGATCACCATTTCCACGTCGGTCGCTTCCGCGATCGACAGGCTGCCGATGCCGGCAACGGCCAGAGCGACCAGTCGGTAAATATTCATGTCGGTTTCCTCTCGGTAAAGTTCGTGCTTCCGGGCCCGGAGGTCCGTTTCGATCAACGTCTAATCGAAATTCCGGACTTCCAGATTTCCAACCTTTACCTTACCGTCCGCAGCTCGCGTGACAAGCTTCGTTTCCACGCCGGACCAGTCCCGCTTCACGAAACCCAGTGCCCATTTCCGGTCGTTCGTCACGCTGGTGATCGTCCCGGCTGGCTTGGTATCGTCGTCAGCCTCGGCGGGAAAAACCGGATCGCCAACCGCCGCATCACCATCGTCGATCCTCATCAGCACCGGCGAACGGGTCACCTTGCCCACGCTCTGGATGCGCGAGATCACCTCCTGTCCCAGGTAACAGCCCTTGTGAAAATCGATCGCCGTCTTGTCCAGCCCCGCCTCGGCGGGTAGCGTGTCCGGGTCCAGTTCGGCACCCCAGCGGGGAATGCCCCGGCGAATCCGGAAATCCTCCACCTCTGGCGCTGACTCATCGATCAAAGGTCCGGCCGCCTCGACCAGTGACGGGAACGAGTCCCGCGTCACCCAGAGATCGTGTCCCGGCGCCCCGAAACGCTCCGCGGCTTTCCAGGCCGCCAACGGCGAATCGTGAACCCCATCGTCCAGCGTGTGGATAATGGCGAACTCATCGGTCACGTCCTCCAGTTCGCAATCGTCCGCGATCAGGTAGCGATCCAGCCGCATCTGGAGCGACTCCCGCAGTTCTCCCGGCGCATCGATGAGGAATCCCTCGCCATCGGCCGGCCGGGTGATGAAAACAATAGCGTCCAGTTTGCCCTTCACGTTGCAAACGCAGGCCATGATCGCCAATTCCGCTGTCGCCAGACTGACGCGATTGCTCACCTGGCCGTTCAGGTAGCGCTCGCTGTCCGGACCGGTGAGGCGGAACTTTGCGCGGGAGGAGAGATCGATGAGGCCAGCCGGAGGAGTCATGGCTTCGTTTTTTTGTCTTCGCCTTCGATGACCCCTCGCCGCTGGTCATTTAGCGATCGCCCTGGTAGTTCTTCGCCACCGCGCTGAAATCGGAATCGCCCCAACCTTTCTGGATCGCCTTGAACATCACGCTGGCCGTGGTCGACAGTGCCGGCACATCGAGCCGGTGACGGTTCGCGAGGTTCAGGGCGAACTGCGCGTCCTTGAACATGTTTTTCATCGAAAAGTGCGGGTCATAATCCGCGGCGATCATCGTGGGCAGCTTCATCGCCGTCAGCGGCGAACCGCAGCCGTTGTGTTCCAGCGCGTCGATGAGCCGGTCCGGGTCGATTCCCGCCGCCGTCGTCACCGCGAGCGCCTCCGCCAGCACCTCCACCGTCGTCGCCGAGATCATGTTCGTCGCGATCTTGATCACCGCCGCGTCGCCGATTTCACCGACGTAGAGAATCTCCTTCGCCGAGGCTTCCAGCATCCGGCGTGCCCGCTCCAGCACCTTGGGATCGCCGCCCGCGTAGTAGACCAGCGCGCCCTTTTCCGCGGCCACCTTGCTGCCGGTGAACGGTGCCTCGAGAAACGACGCTTCCGTCGCGGCCACGATTTCCGCCGCCTTTTTCGACGAATCCGGATCCACCGTCGCGCTGCTGATGACGAGGTGTTTCTTCGTGAGCCGGTCCTTCATCCGGTCGATCACCTCCAGCAACGCCTCGCCGTTGGAGACGAAGATCTGGATGACATCGGACAGCTGCGCCAGTTCCTCCGGCGAGGCCACGAAATTGGGTTCCGGTTTCGGCGAGCGGTTCCACACGTAGACGTGATAGCCGTCGTTGCGCAGCACCTCGGCCACCCGCGACCCGATGATCCCGAGCCCGATGATGCCGACCTTGGCCGGATTTTCCTGGAACATGGACATATCCCCGAGTCTCCCGCCTCGCCGGGGAAGTTGCAAGCCCAACAGGATCGCATCCGGACCGAGCGAGAAGCGGAGAAAAAGCCACGCAACCGGGTTCGGTCCGCGACCAGACCCTCTCCGGTCTCCATCCGACAGGGTTGCATGGGCGTTTCCTTCGGTCCGGAAGGGAGAGACTTCCCTCGTCCTGACTATTTGGAATGTCTCGCCTTTCGGTCTGTTGGCCGCACTTTATCTTAAGGCCAAGTCTTACCGCAAGGGCGCTCGATTCCGCTTGATCGGAATCCCCCTCCTCAGCTAAGCCTATGGATGATCCGAAATCTTTCGGAATGTAATAACTACCTGTTCCTCCCAAGCGGAGATGGGCCATCCGAATGGGAGGTGACTTCCCCAGGTTTCGGAGGGTCGTTCGGGAGCGGTGAAATCACTTCCCGTCGAAGTTGTCCGGAAAGACTTCGACCACCGCGACGGTTTTCAGGCGGTTGAGCAGGACGTCGATGGCGTAGCGGCGGCGGTCAGTCTCGAGCCAGGCGGCGATCTCGGGCTTGAGGGCGTCGAGGTCGAGACGCTCGGGGGCGCGGGTTTCAAGGACTTCGACGATGTGCCAGCCCAGAGAGGTGCGGAACGGTTCGCTTACCTTTCCAGGGCGAAGACCAAAGGCGATGTCGCAGAAGTCGACGGGCATGCGTCGAGGACTGAACCAGCCGAGATCGCCACCCCGGGTTTTGGTGCGCTCGTCCTCGGAATAGGCGGCGGCGAGCGCGGCGAAGTCGGCGGTGCCTTCGACCAGCTGGCGATGGAGATCGAGAATCAGGCTCTCGCGCTCGGGGGTGTCGCTTTCCACGGTGCTGAGAAAGAGATGGCGGGCGTGGACGAGCGGGGGATTCTCGGCGCCGGAATCGGTGGCAGCGTTGGCGTCGAACCAGGCCCGAATGTCGGCGTCGGTGACAGCGGCGGCTTCGGCGACGCGTTTTTCCAACCATGCCTGCTGGGCCACCTGGCTGGCGATAAGGTCGTGAACTTCTTCCTCGGTCAGGCCAAGGGCTTCACGGCGCAGGGCGTAGTTCCCGGGATCGGGAAACTGGGCCTCGAAGGCGGCGATCTGCCGGGCGACGGCGTCGGGATCGACGGGGAAGTCGTCGGCCTCGGCATACTGGCGAACGAGGGTGTCATCGATGAGTTGCTGCAAGGCGACGCGGCGGGAAATGTTGAGCGAACTCGGCGAGAGATCGGCCGGAATCTTGCCACGTCGAAACAGGTAGACATTAGTCGCTTGATCGAGCTGGCCACGGGTGATGGGTTCTCCGTTGACGGTGGCGACCCAACCTTCCTCCAAGGCGCGCTGAAGGGACTGATGGGTGAAGGCCTTGCGGGCATCGATCCGCTTTCGCAGCGGGCCGCCGAGCCAGTAGAGATCGCCGATGAGGTAGAGAATGACGACCGCGTAGAGAAGGAGCCGCCAGGGAAACTGGGCGGGTTTTCCGGCGGGAGTCACGGGGCGAGCTGGCGTTGAAATTCCCGTAGCAATCGGCCCGGTTCGCTCAACTGGCGGCGGCGACGTGCAGGGCGTCGGTATCGCGCAAACCGAGGCTGGCGTAGATCTCGCGCGTGGCGGCGGACTGGTTGAGCGTGTAGAAATGGATGCCGGACACGCCGTTCTCGAGCAGGTCCAGGCATTGCTCGGTGGCGTAATGAACGCCGACCTTTTCGACGGCGTCGGAGTCTTCACCGGCGCGGTTGATCGCTTTCAACAGCTTGGCGGGAAAGCGGGCTCCGGCAGCCAGTTCGGCCATGCGGGCCATGCCCTTGGCCGAAACGATGGGCATGATGCCGGCGATGATGGGCACGTGGATGCCGGCCAGTTCACAGCGGTCGCGGAAGTCGTAGAAGTCGGCGTTGCTGAAAAACAGCTGGGTCACGATGTAGTCCGCCCCGGCATCGACCTTGGCCTTGAGGTGATCCATTTCGAGGAGCCGGTTCGGCGTGGCGGGATGGCCTTCGGGAAAGCCAGCCACGCCGATCCCGAACCCGCGCGGGTCGGGATGGATGCCGCTGTCGTTGATTTTACGAATGAAGGCGACGAGATCGGCGGCGTGGCGGAAGGCGTCCTGCGAGCGGTCCCAGTCGGCTCGGTCGCGGGGCGGATCGCCGCCGAGCGCGAGGATGTTGCTGACGCCGGCTTCGGCGTAGCGCTCGACGATGGAACGGATCTCGTCTTCCTGGTGGCAAACGCAGGTGAGGTGCGGCACCGGATCGAGGGTGGTGGTTTCCTTGATCCGGACGACGAGATCGTGCGTCAGTTCGCGGGTCGAGCCGCCGGCGCCATAGGTGACGCTGACGAAGGAAGGTTTGTAGGCCTCCAACTCCGCGATGGTGGTGTAAAGCGACTCCGAGGCGGCCTCTGATTTCGGCGGGAAAAACTCGAACGAAATCGTCGTCTGGTAGCGCTGGAAAATGTCCTGAATGTGCATGATCGGCGGGGCCGGCTCGTCTATTGGCGAAGACCGCTACGGTTTCACTCTTCGGCCGGGCATTCAACGGCTTTTCCCGTCATCAAATATCGGGTCGAAGGTGCGAAATTGAACGGCGGATTCGTTGACAAGAGACGATCGAAGCGTAGCGTACTCACGCGACTGCGCCATGTGAACCGAAGGCACCCGTCGTAAACCCCCCCTAAAAAATGGCAAGAAACCGAACCAACTCGGAAACTGCCCGATGCCCCCTGACCCGCGTGGTTGGGGCGAACGAACACGGAATCATCGCCATCTCGAGCCATGAGCTTGAGTTGGGATCTTCTTTCGCTCTCGGGCTGCACGTGAATCTACCCAACTCGCGACAGAGCGAGTTTGTGAGCGCGGAAACCATGGTCTGCGCCTGCCAACCGGAAGTCGACACCGACGGTCGCCCGGTTTTTCGCGTGGCGCTGCTTTTCAGCGATATCAGCTGGAGTGATCGCGATCTGCTGGAGTTGATGGCCTATGACGAGGGCCTGCTGGCGCCGCGAAACACGACGCCTTCTCCGCTGGACCTTGTCGGGAAGGCCCGCCTCAGCGAAGCGATCGCATCGATCTCGCTGAACTGATCGGGAAAGTGAACCGTGGCCGGCTACTCCTCTGGAGGAAGGTAGGCTTGGTGTTTCTGTGAACGGATGCGAAGCCAATTCGTGTCCATTCGTGAGAATTCGTGTTGAAAAATCCGAGAACACAAATGGCCACGAATTCCCGGAATTTTCTCGAATTGGTCGGGTGCCGGGAAAACTTCTGAAACTCCCGTGCGTTCGAATCCGCTCAGGCCTTTGCCAGGCCGAAGGCGTCATGCACCGCTTGGGCGGCGGTTTCGATCTGGTCCTCGGAGACCGTCACCGTGATCTTGATCTCTGACGTGGAGATCATCTGGATGTTTACTCCCGCGGCGGACAAGGTCTCGAACATCTGCGCGGCGACGCCGGCGTGGGACCGCATCCCGATACCGACCACGCTGAGCTTGGCGATGCCGTCCTCGGCTTCCATGGTCACGCTTTCACCCAGTTCGGCGAGCACTGGCTTGAGAGCGGTTTCCGCCTTGGCGAGGTCGGCCTTGTTCAGGGTGAACGAGATGTCGGTGATCCCGGTTTTCGACACGTTCTGAACGATCATGTCGATGATGACGTTGGCCCCGGCCACCGGGCCGAAGATCTTGCTGGCGGTGCCGGGGTGATCGCCGACACCGGTGATGGTGACCTTGGCTTGATCGCGTTCCAGGCTGACGCCGCGGATGACGACGGATTCCATACTCATGGTTTCTTCGCGGACGAGGGTTCCGGGATTGTCGTTGAGGCTGCTGCGCACCTCGAAGCGCACGCCGAATTTCTTGGCAAACTCGACCGAGCGCGACTGCATCACTTTCGTGCCGCTGCTGGCCATTTCCAACAGTTCATCGTAGCTGATCTCGTCGAGCTTTTTGGCGACGGGCACCACGCGGGGATCGCAGGTGTAGACGCCGTCGACATCGGTGAAAATCTGGCAGAGATCGGCATCGATCGCCGCGGCCATGGCGATGGCGGTCAGGTCGGAGCCGCCGCGGCCGAGCGTGGTGATGCGCCCCTCCGGCGTGCGACCCTGGAATCCGGCGAGGATGACGATGTTGCCCTCGTCGAGAAAGCGATGCACCTCGCTCGGGGTGATATTCGAAATGCGCGCCTTGGTGTGGACCCCGTCTGTCTCAATTCCCGCCTGGGCACCGGTCAGCGACACCGCCTTGCCACCCATCGCGTTGATGGCCATGGCGGTGAGCGCGATGGTGGTCTGTTCGCCGGTGGCGAGCAGCACGTCCATCTCGCGCTCGGTCGGCGTGTGATCGGGTCCCGTCACGTCCGAGGCCAGTTCGATCAGCCGATTGGTGACACCCGCCATCGCCGAGACCACCGCCACGACCTGGTGTCCCTGGCGATGGTAATCGAGGATACGCTCCGCCACGTTGCGGATGCGTTCGGCCGTTCCGACGGAGGTGCCGCCGTATTTCTGGACGATGAGGCTCACGGGTTTTGAAAAAAGGCGCGGAAAATTCGCGGGCGGCACTAATGCCGCAACTTCGGGAAAAGTCGAGTGCCGCCGCGGCTTTTTCGCGGGAAAAACCGGAACCCCGACCCTTATTTCAACGGCGAAAAATCGGTCGGTTTCAGCAGCAGCGACTGCACGCCGTCCTTGATCAGCAGGGGGCCGGCCGCCTCGGATTCCTTCCGCGCTTTCTGCCATTCGGGATCGAGGCGAAAGGCTTCAAAAGCCGTGTCGCGCGCCTTGTTGTCCGGATGGGCCAGCAGATAGACCAAGGTGTTTTCCGAGCCTTCCTGTCCGGGAGTGAGGTGGGTGTATAGCAGGTTGGTCATCCCGTGTTTCGCGAACAGATTGACCGTGTGATCGCGGAAACGGGCGTCCAGATTCTGCAGCTTGCCTTCGTTCGTCGTGTAACGTCGCAATTCGAAGAGGCGCGGCGGATCCTGGGCTTCGATTTTCAGCGCGGGCGAGTAGTCCGTCGACATCAGGAACACGCTGTCGACTTTTCGCACCAGTTTTCCGTTTTTCGTGGACTCGGCGTAGGCGGCCTTCCAGTCCGGATCGGCTCCGAAGGCCTTCCAACTGGCGTCGCGCGCCTCCCGGCTGGGGTAGGCCATCAGGTAGACGAGAATCTGTTCCTCGTTACTGACCGGTAACCAGTAGGCGACATTGGTCATGCCGTGTTTCTCGAAAAGCGTCAGCGTGTGCTGTCGAAATCGCTTCAGCAACGCGTCCAGTTTTCCGGGATTCGTGTAGTAGGTCCGGAGTTCGAAAAATTGATTCTCCCCGGCATCGGCGGCACGGGCCCGATCGAGGCAGGGACAGAAAAAGACCGCGACGACCGCGGCGAGACAAAGAGTCCGAATGAGTTTCACGCGGCGACCATAACGGGCCGTCCAATGGCCGTCAATGGGCGCGGATGCTACTGGTAGCGTCTCTTTCCGGCTGGGCCGGCCGGACACGCGACTTGGAGTGGAATCCTGGGGTGGAGGAGGAATTCCGACTCACGAAACCGTCGCGTGCCGACCGATTTTTTCCAGCCAGCGGAAAAGCAGGGCAACCCCCACCGCGAGGACCGCCCACCAGGCGATGTCGGGGATGTGGGTGACGTCGGCGAGGCGCACTTTGCCAAGTGCGCCCACGCCGAGCACGTGCTGTTGTAGCCAGGGATAGGTGAAGGCGTAGACGATGCCTCCGGCGATCATGCCGAAAAACCCGACCAAGGCGTGGAGACTGCCGGTGGCGATGGCTGCCACCCCGGTGCCGGGGCAGTAGCCATACAATACCATCCCGACGCCGAACAGGGCGCCGCCTAAAATGAGCGCAAGGACGTTGGCGTCCTTGATGTGCCAGCCTTCCAGCCAGCCGAGATGCATCATCGCGAAGACCCCGATGCCACCCACCACGATCGCGGTGAGCATCACCTTGAGCACGGTGAGATCACGAAACCGGAACAGGTTCACGATCACGTCGTACTGCGTCACGCGGCCCTTGTTCAGCAGCACGCCAAAGAGGGTGCCGAAGACCGCGGCCAACACGAGACCGGCGGTGGAACTGGTGGAGATGGGAAGGCTCATGGCAAAGGAGTGAAGAGGGTTGGGTCCGGGATCGAACAGGGTTCACTCCGCGGTGTTGGGATTCCGGAAAAGCAGGCGCGCGGTGACAATGCCGGCCGCGAAGAGAACGGCGAAAAAGATCCAGCTGGAGACCGCCAGTTGCAGCGTTCCCGAAATGCCGTGACCGCTGGTGCAGCCGCCCGCCAACCGGGCGCCGTAGAGGAGGATCATCCCGCCGACGAAAGCCGCCGCCATGCGTTTGGCGGTGCCCTTTCCGTGATGCGCCGACCAGAGCGCCGGCACTTTTTCCAGGCGAAAGGTTCCGCCGAGCAGGGCGCTGACGCCCGCGCCGATGGCGGTGAAAATCAGGAACACGGTGCTGTAGCCAAAAGCGGGCGTCGTTTTTGCCCAATAGGGATTGGCCACCATCTTTTCCCAGCCGGTCATGAGGCTGGTGGCGCAGCCGGAGAATTTCGAAATCTCGGTGGACATGCCCAGCGGCTTGTTGACCACCAGAAACACCAGCCAGCTCAGCAGCCCGATGCCGGCGCCCACCGCGTAGGGACTCCAGGAGGAGGCGCGAAGGGAAAGGGAAGAGGATTTCTCGGAGGCCATGGAGCAGAAATATCGCTATTTGGCGATATAGTCAAACAATAATTTCTTGCGCCGATCCGGTTTCGCTGGCATCATGCCCTCGTGAAGCGCGGCGGTCGGGCAAGGTCGGCCGGTGAACCGCTCCACTCCTTCAGTGAGTCGTTTTTCTCTCGTGTCTCGAATCCCTCTTCAATCACGACTCAACGTCACCAGCCCAATGTCCCAGAAACCAAATCGGGAAAGCCTGATCCGGGTCGCGGAAATGTTCCGCGTGTTCTCCGAGCCCACCCGACTGGCGATCCTGCAACTGTTGAAAGACCAGCCTTACTCGGTCAACGATCTCGTCGAACAACTGGAAACCTCGCAGGCCAATGTGTCCAAGCAGCTCAAGACACTCTACGAAGCCGACCTGCTGTTTCGTGAGCAGCGTGGCAACCAGGTCTTCTACTCCATCAAGGAAAAGATGGTCTACGATCTGTGCGAGCTGGTTTGCGACAAGCTCAATCGATCGGCTCGCGCCAGCGCGGAGGTTTTCTACCAGATCTAGCCTCCTCACGGGAACGCTCTGCGGCTTCGGTATTTTCGTCAGCGCTCCCGCGGCGTGGGCACATCGGCGAGCGGCCGGTTTCGGATTCGATCTCGAGGGTTCGGCCAGTAGTCACGCCTACGGGATCACCATGGCGGCGATCGTCGGGCTGATGATTCTCGCCATGCTGGGAGCGCTGTTCTATCTCCGCTGGCGCTCGGCGCATCCCTTGCCGGAACCTGACTCAGTTCGTTCAGTGGTCGGCGATTCGGAGATCGAACCTGGCAAAACGGAACGCTCCGATACCTGGGAAAAGTCCGCCGACTGGTGGAAATCGGAAGGGGACGATTCCGGCGATCGCGATTGAGTTTGGCGAATCCCGTCATCGTGTCGCGATCTTTCTCGCCACCGCCTCGCCGCGGTGGCTAGGATCGGCCCATGAACGAGATCCCCTCATCGAACGACTCCCTCTCCCGTCGCCATTTTGTACGAGCTGGCGCCTCGGCCGCTTCCGTCGCCGCCTTGGCTCATGCCTGGATTCCCGCCAATGTCCACGCCGCGCCGGAGAACCGGATCAAGCTGGGACTCGTCGGTTGCGGAGGACGCGGCACCGGTGCCGCCGCCCAGGCGATGAATGCCGATGACGGCGTCGATCTGGTGGCGGTCTGCGACGTGGAGCGTTCCCAGGGAGAACAAGCCGTCGAGATCCTGAAAAAGCAGAAACAGGATCGCATTAAGGTGACTCCGGACAAGATCTTCACCGGTTTCGAAGACTACAAGACAGTGATTGGCGAGTGCGACGTCGTCATTCTCGCCACCTCGCCCGGGTTCCGAGCCCAGCATTTTGAGGAAGCGGTGCGTCAGGGGAAGCACGTCTTCATGGAAAAACCGGTCGCGACCGACGTGGCAGGCATCAAGCGCGTTCTCGAAGCCGCCAAAGTGGCCAAGGAAAAGAATCTCAAGGTGGGTGTCGGCCTGCAACGGCGTCATCAACCTGCCTACGTGGAAATCGTGAAACGTATCCAGGACGGTGCGCTGGGAGACCTGCACTATCTGCGCGTTTTCTGGGACGGCTCTGCCCGCGCCGGCAAGGAGCGCATGCCGGGCGAGACGGAACTCCAGTACCAGATTCGGAACTGGTATTATTTCACCTGGCTGTCGGGCGATCACAACGTCGAGCAACACGTCCACAACCTCGATGTCGGCAACTGGATCAAAGGCGCCACTCCCGTGAGGGCCCAGGGAATGGGCGGCCGCGAGGTCCGCAACAAGGACATCAACGGCCAGATCTTCGATCATCACTTCGTGGAGTACGAATACGCCGACGGCACCCGCATGTGGAGCCAGGCTCGCCAGATCCCCGGTTGCTGGCGGAGCGTGAGCGAGCACGTGCGCGGCACGCTTGGTGAAGCCGCTCTGGAGGCGCGTGAGTTCTCCATCACCGGCCCGAACGCGCACTCGATCCGCCTGCGGAAAGGAGAGGATGGCCATCAACTGGAACACTTCCCGTTTTTCGAAGCGATCCGCAAAGACCTGCCCTACAACGAGGCCGAACACGGCGCCAACGCCACCATGACCGCCATTCTTGGCCGCATGACCAACTATTCCGGCCAGGAAGTGACCTGGGAAGACGCCATGGCCAGCAACATGAAGCTCGTCCCCGACGACCTCGTCGATTTCAACTCCGAGCCACCCGTCAAGCCCGACGCCGAAGGTCGCTACCCGGTCGCCGTGCCTGGTGTGACGAAGCCGTATGAGGTCTGGTATTGAGGGTGGGGTGAGTGGAAACGCCAAAAGCCAAAAGCGAAGAGCCAACGGCCGACTACTTTCCCACCAGCTTCAAATTCGGATTGATGTCCTGATCCAAGGGGGTTGGGTCGGCGGCTTGACCCTGTTTGATGGCGGCGGCCCAGGCGATCATGGCGGCATTGTCGGTGGTGTATTCGGGAGCGGCGATGCGGAGGTCGAGACCGGCGTATTCGCAGGCGGCGCTCATGGCTTCGCGGAGACGACGATTGCAACTGACCCCGCCGCTGAGAGACACGATACGTTCGTTGGTTCTTTCGGCGGCGGTGATGGTCTTGGCGACCAGTACTTCGATGACGGCTTCCTGGAAGGAGGCGCAGAGGTCGTTGATGGTGGCTTCGTCGAGAGGTTCGGGCAGCTTTTTCAGTTGGTAAAAGACCGAGGTTTTCAGACCGCTGAAGCTGAACTGGAAATCGCCGCTGTCGATCATGCTGCGGGGGAAATCGAAGGCGGCGGGATTGCCTCCGCGGGCACGGCGATCGATCTCCGGGCCACCGGGATAGGGGAGACCGAGCATCTTTCCGACCTTGTCAAAAGCCTCGCCGGCCGCGTCGTCTTTGGTGGAACCCAGCACTTCGTAGTCACCCGCACCACGGAGGTGAACGATCAGGGTGTGACCACCACTGACGACGAGGGCGAGGTTGGAGGGCACGATGTCCGAACCGCCGCCGATGAAGGGTGAGAGCAGGTGACCCTCGAGGTGATTGATGGCGTAGAAGGGTTTGCCGAGGGCGAGGGCGAGCGCCTTGGCGGTGGTGTTCCCGATCAAAAGCGAACTGGCGAGCCCCGGGCCGGCTGTGGCGGCGATGGCGGCGATTTCTTCGAGTTCGATCCCCGCCGATCGCAGGGTATGCTCGATGAGCGGACGCAGGGTCAGGTTGTGATTCCGCGACGCCAGCTCGGGCACCACACCGCCGTAGGGCTGGTGCAGCGCGATCTGTGAGGAGATTTCACTGGCGACAATGTCGCCGTTCGCTCTGGCGATGGCGACGGCGGTCTCGTCACACGAAGTCTCGATCGCGAGAACAAGCGCGTCGGAACGGTCGGTCGCCACGGCTGAGTTGGGGGAGGAAAACAGGTGGTTATTCCGCCTTTTTCTCGCCCGACTCTTCGGGCTTGGCGGGCTTCTCTTCGCCCCCGGATTTGGACTCCGGTTTGTCCGCCTCGGGTTTCGGCTTTTCCCCGGCAGGTTTGGCTTCGGGTTTTTCCTCCCCGTTCTCTTTTTTGGCGTAGACGAGCGCGCCTTTCATGGCGTCGACGGCACGCATCAATTGCAGGTCCTGGAAATTCTCGATCTTCTTGCGTTGATCGGGACTGAGCCCCTCACGATTGAACCAGCGAACGAGCTGTTCCTCCTCATTCGGAGTCAGGCTGGCGACAATATTGGGAATCACGCCGTTTTCGTGGATGGTGCGGTGGCTCGGGGTGTAGTATTTCGCGGTCGTCAGGCGGATGGCTTTGCCGTCGGTGCCGGTGAGTGGGAGGATGGACTGGACGGAACCCTTGCCGAAGGACGTTTCGCCGACCACGATGGCCCGGCGCATGTCCTGGAGGGCTCCGGCGACGACTTCGGCGCCGCTGGCGCTGGCGTAGTTCATGAGGATGGCGACGGGATATTCGCGCTCGCGCCGCTTGCGGGCGGCGAGGGTGCGGTAGGGACGAATCTCACCGGAACCGGGTTTGCCCTCGGTGGTCAGGACCAGTTCTCCGGCGGGAACGAATTCGCCGATGACGTCGATGGCGACATTGAGCAGGCCGCCGGGGTTGTTGCGCATGTCGAGGACGAAGGCCTCCATGCCCTGTTGCTCCAGGTCGTCGAGCGCGTCGGCGAGTTCGTCGGCGGTCGGTTCGCTGAACTGGAGGATGCGGGCGTAACCGATCTTGTAGGGAGTGGTCAGCTTGGGATCCAACAGGGTGATGTCTTTGACGGTAGACTGTTTGATGATTTCCCGGACCATCTCGACTTCGATGAGTTCCTTGGTGGCGGGACGCCGGAGGGTCAGCTTGAGTTTTTCTCCGGGCTTGCCCTTGAGCATCTGGACGGCCTCGGTCAGCCCGACAT
Organism: Verrucomicrobiia bacterium; assembly: GCA_020439945.1. Classification (GTDB taxonomy): domain Bacteria; phylum Verrucomicrobiota; class Verrucomicrobiia; order Verrucomicrobiales; family DEV007; genus JAEUHH01. The sequence goes on along the minus strand of JAGRPB010000003.1, from coordinate 54,987 downwards.
CTTCGGCGAGGATGTTGTTGATCTTGAGAATCTGGTCGCCGGGCAGCACGCCGGCCCGGGCGGCGGGGCCGTCTTCGCGAACGGTGACGATGGAGAGCGTCTCGCTGCGGATTGAGATGGTGATGCCGACGCCTTCGTAGGTGCTGCCGGTGTTCTGCTGGAGTTGCTCGAAGACCTTTGGCTGCATGAACTGGCAGTGCGGATCGAGGTCGGCCAGCATGCCGGTCAGGGCGCTGTTGATCAGTTTTTCGTAGGTGACCTTCTCGGGATCGACGTAGTTCTGACGGACGATTTCGAGGACGCGGGTGAACAGCTCGATCTGCTCGAAGGCCTCGGGATCGAATCCTGAGTCATCGGTGAGTGCCTCGATGTCCTCGTCTTCTTTCGCCTTCTTCTTTTTCGGCGCCTCCGTCTTCTCCGTTTCGGCGGCAGGTTTTTCCTTCGTCGCTTCCTGGGAAAAAATCGGCGGTGGCGAGAGCGGTCCGGCCGCCATCATCAATCCGAGGAAGGCGGGGAACAGGGGCCACGTGGTCGAGCATTTCATGGGGGGAGTCTCCGGGCAACCGCGGGGAAATTCAAGGACGCTCGTGAGGGGCGGAGCCGCCGTTATTCACCGAAGAAAACGGCCAGCCAGACCGTGTCGATCTCCGGTTGGGTGGATTCGACCCGGTGACGGCGGTGCGCGGGCAGATGAATCCAGTCGCCGGGTACCAGTGAGATCGCTTCGCTTTCCAGATCGTCGAGGCGGAGAATGGCGGACCCGGAGAGCAGGACGACCCACTCGGCTTCGGCCTGGTCGTACCAGAAATCGTCGGGCGACCGATGTCCGCGCGACACGATTCGCTCGATCCGAACCGGACCCGAGCCGCTCGCCAGGATTTCCACAGATTCTTCGGGCAGATGCGCCGGAATATCGGCAAAAAGATTCCCGCGATCCGCGGATTCGTCGTTCATCGTTGAATTCTCGCCGCCGAAAGCGGAAAAGAAAAACGCTTTGCGATAGCCGCGCTTTGCGAGAGCCTCAGGAGACCCATCCATGGATACCGGCCAAATCACCTGCCCGAATTGCGGGCACGAATTCGAGATCTCGGACGCCCTCACCGGGCAGATTCGCGAGCATCTCAAGGCGGAGTTGCAGGCGGAGATCACCCGGCGCGAGGCGGAGGCGAAACGCAAGTTGGAGGAGATCGCCGCGCGGGAGGAGAAGCTGGAGGAACGGGTCGCGTCGGAATTGAAGACCAAGCTCGCCGACGCCCAAGCCAAGGCGGCAAAGGCCCTGGAGGAACGCTACGCCCTCCAGATGCGCGATCTCCAGGAAACGTTGCACCAGCGCGACACCGACCTGAAACATTTTCGCGAACAGGAACTGGCCCTGCGAAAGGAAAAGCGTGAGCTGGAGAAGGCGCGCGAGGAAGCGGCGCTGGAGCTCGAGCGCAAGCTGGACGCCGAGCGCGAACGGATTCGCTCCGAGGTGATGAAGCAGGCGGACGAACAGCGCCGGTTGAAGGAACTGGAGAAGGACAAGACGATCGCGGACCTGAAAACGGCCCTCGACGAGATGCGGCGAAAGGCGGAGCAGGGCTCAATGGAGACCCAGGGCGAGGTGATGGAGCAGGAGTTCGAAAATCGGCTGCGCTCGTTTTTTCCGCTCGATCACATCGCGCCGGTTCCCAAAGGCATCCGCGGCGCCGATCTGGTTCACACGGTCCGGACTCCGCTCGGCACCGACTGCGGCGTCCTGCTGTGGGAGATCAAGAACACCAAGGCCTGGGGCGGCGATTGGATCGGAAAACTCAAGCAGGACATGATCGATACCCGGGCGACACTCGCGATTCTGATGTCGGTGGCCCTGCCGGAAAGCGTCGAGCGATTCGGCCAGGTCGACGGCGTGTGGGTGTCCGATCCGGCCTCGGCTCTGCCCCTGGCGGCGGCACTGCGCGAGCAATTGATCGCGCTCGACCGGGAGCGCTCCGCTTCCATCGGCAAGAGTGCCAAGATGGAACTGCTCTACCAGTACCTCGCCGGGACCGAGTTCAAACAGAAGATCGAGGGCATCGTCGAGGGCTTCACCGCGATGCAGGATCAACTGGCTCGAGAACGCCGGGCCATGGAACGGCAGTGGAACGAGCGCGAAAAACAAATCGAGCGGGTCATCAAAAACACGGTCGGTCTCTACGGTGACATGCAGGGCATCATCGGCGGCCACATTCCGGCAATTCCGGCGCTGGAGCTTGAGGAGGAGGGCGAAAGTGCCAGTCCCAAGGCATTGCCCGATCCGGTCACCGAGGAGGAAACTCCCGAGCCTCCCGTCGAAGAAAGCAAGGCAGCTCCGGGTGACGAGAAAGACGATGATCTGTTCGGGAATGTTTCCTGATCCAAGCGATGAGGTTTGCGCCGCTTCTCCGGGCAACGCATGCTGACGCCATGCCAAACCTCGGCTGTAGGACTTCCGGACACATTTCGGCGATTGCCGGGATGGCTTTGCTTTGGAGCGTTCCGCCGGTTGTTCGAGCCCAGCTGCACACGGCAGCCGAGGTGCGTTCTCTCAGCGCCGAAGAGGCAGATGAAGGGAAAATGGTCGACCTGACCGCGGTCGTCACATTTGCCGATGCGCCTGGCACTATCTTCATTCAGGACGAAACCGCCGGCACCTTTTTCAGGCCTGGTCAGGCGATACCTCCGCAACCGGGCGACGAGGTTCGCGTCCGGGGAAAAACCCAGCCCGGCCTCTACTTGCCGGGGATCGAGGATGCGACCTTCGAGGTGCTCGGTCACCCGGGCGTTCCCGAAGCGCGGCCGGTCACCTTCGATGATCTCATGTCGGGCCGGTTTCACTACCAGCGAGTCGCCATCGAAGGGGTCGTACGCACCATCGTGCCCGAGGAGGAGGGCGCCAGCCTCGTTCGCGTCGCGCTGGGATCCCGGATCGTCGAGGTGCAGGTGGAACAACCGCCGTCCGGCGACGAGGATTGGATCGACAGCAGGGTGCGGGTGGCCGGGCTCGCCGCCGGGCACATCAATGCGCGCCGGCAACTCGTGGCGCCCTATCTCCGCTGCGCCGACTGGACGGCGTTCACGCGGCTTCAGCCGGGTCGGGAACCGGAAACGACCTCACTCCTTTCGCCGGAACAGTTGCTCAATTTCGACGTCGACGGACAGGGAGGGCATCGCGTGCGGGTCCGGGGGACGGTGCTGGCGGCCTTTCCACGGGGCGAGATTTTCCTGCGTGACGAAGCCTCCGCTGTCGCGGTGAGATTGAAGCCGGACATTTCCGCACCGGCGATCGGTGACCGGGTCGAGGTGATGGGGTTCCCACAGATGGATCGTTTCAGCGCCTCGCTGGCCGATGCCGAGATCCTGGTTCTCGAACCGGGAGCCGCTGGTGATGTGGCTCCCTTGCCGGTCAGTTTCAGCGAATTGATGGATGGTGCCGAGGATGGCAATCTCGTCTCGATCGAAGCGGCGCTGGTCGATCGCTATCGCACCGAGTCGGGCGGCGTGCTCGTCCTGCAGGTCGGTCGCCAGACCGTCCAGGCCCGCGTACCGTCGCTGCCCGAGGCGATGCTCACCGGCACCCAGCTGCGCGTCACCGGCATCTGCCAAGTGGAGTCAATCCGTGGTTCGGAATATCGGTCGACGCCCGCTTCGGTTTCGCTGCGGGTGCGAAATGCGAACGACATCGAGGTGCTGGGAGCGCCCAGTTGGTGGACGGCGCGACGGCTGGGAACAGTGCTGGTCGTGCTTCTCGTGGCGATGACCTTGGCGGCACTCTGGATCATACTGCTGCGGCGACAGGTGATTCACCAGACCGTCGCGCTGCGCCATCGCATCGAACACGAGGCCGCCCTTGAGGAGCGCCAGCGCATCGCTCGCGAATTCCACGACACCCTGGAGCAGGAGCTTGCGGGCCTCTCGCTCCGGCTCGATGCCGCGGTGGCGACAGGCGGCGAGGGGAAACTCCGGGGATTGCTCGAAGGCTCGCGGAGTCTCGTCTCGCGCATCCAGACCGAGACGCGAAACCTGGTATCGGATCTGCGCGATGACGGCGACGACGAGAGCCTCAGTCTCGAAGGCGCTCTCGGCGAGTTGGCCGCCCGACAACCGGCCGACCTGGGTCCGGAAATCCGGTTCGAGGCCGCGTCGCCGACGCCGCTTTCCAACCTGCCTCCACGAACCGTGCACCACCTGAAAATGATCGCGCGCGAGGCGGTGGCGAATGCCTTGAAACACGCCCAGGCCAGCCGGATCGATCTCATTCTCGACGGTGACGACGAAGCGACCGTGATGAAAGTCGTCGATGACGGTCGAGGCTTCGACACCGAGGGCGAGACCCGCGGGAAATCCGGCCATTTCGGTTGCATGGGAATCCGCGAACGGTGCGCCCGCATCGGGGCAACCGTCGACTGGCGTAGCGCGCCCGGCGGTGGAACCACGCTGGAAGTCCGCTTGCCGGTCGCGGACAAAGACGCGTTGGTAGGCCGTCCCACATGAGTGCCGATTCGCCCATCACCCTCCTGCTCGTCGACGATCACTTTGTGGTTCGCAGCGGACTGGCGGTGTCACTCAATCTCGAGGACGACCTCGAAGTCGTCGCCGAGGCGGAGCGCGGGGACGAGGCCCTGGAAATCTACCCAAAGTGCTCGCCCCGGGTCGTGGTGATGGACCTGCAACTGCCGGGACTGAACGGCATCGAGACCACCGAGCGGCTTCGGGAAATCGATCCTACGGCGCGGGTGCTGATCTTTTCCACCTTCGCCCGCGACGACGAGATCCAGGCCGCTCTCGATGCGGGTGCCGCCGGGTATTTGCAGAAATCCGCCGAACGAGACGAGTTGATCGCCGCCCTGCGGGCCGTGGCGGCGGGCGAGCGCTACCTTCCCGCCGGTCTCGCCGAGCACCTCGCCGATCTGCAACTTGGCCCGACCATCACGACGCGGGAACGCGAGATCCTCGCCCGCGTCGCCCAGGGCCGTGCCAACAAGGAAATCGCCGCCGATCTCGGAATCGCCGAGGACACCGTCAAACGCCACATCAGCAATGTGTTCCAGAAGCTGAACGTCAACGATCGCGCCCAGGCGACGGCCGAGGCGATCCGGCGGGGCATCATCCGCGTCGAGAACTGACGAAGAGGGAGGCGCGATGCGGCCACCCCGAAAGTGGTACGTCTCGGAACGTGCGCGATTGCCGGTTTCCGGGCTAGAATTTCCCCATGACCCGATCGTCTCTCTTACGGTTCAGCCTGATTGCCTTGTCTCTCGGTCTCCCGCTTTCCGGAAAAACGGCCGATGACGCCGTGGTCCTCGAATGGCGCTTCGACGGCGCGAAGGAACCCGGCGAATGGCAGGGCAAAGCCAAGCTCTCCGACAACGAAGTCGCCGGACCGCGGGCGCCGCGTTATCCCGATTTCGAGGAAACCAACCAGGCCGCCTTTTTTCCCGGACGCGACGCGTGGGTGGTGGTCAAGGATCAGGAAAAAGGTGGCGATACCGATATCCGCTTCCGGAAGGGCGATACCTTTTCCATGGAATCGTGGGTGAAGGTGAAATCGATCGGCAAGGGCAGCATGGTCTATCTGCTCGGCAAAGGACGTCACGGAAAGCTGGGCGAAAATCTCGGCGAAATGAACCAGAACTACGCGATTCGGCTCAAGGGCGAAGGTGGCGGCGCCCAGCTCGGTTTCCTTTTCACCAGCGAGAATCCGGAAACGAAGAAACGCGACTGGCATCGCTGGTGGAGCAGCGCGGTGGTGCCCTCCTCGGGCTGGCATCACGTGGCGGTGGTTTACACCTTCGGCAAGTCCGACAGCCTTCGGGCTTACATTGACGGCAAGCCCACCAAGGGCACCTGGGACATGGGTGGCGCGACGGATCTGCCTCCGGTGACGGACGCCGACGATCTAGTCATTGGCACGGGCTACAATCGCTCCACGGGCACCTCGTTTTCCGGCTGGATGGACAATCTGGTCATTCGTCGTGCGTCGCTCTCCGCCGAGGATGTGGCGGCTCGCTACAGCTACAATCCTCCTCCGCCCCCGGTGACTCCCGAGATGGTGCCCGCTGGCGAAGTGCTGGTGCAGATCAGTGAGAAAGGCGTGCCCGAAGCCAACAGCTGGCCCGATGAGCCCGAGGTCACCGAGACCTATCGCGAGAAGGCGTTCGGGTTTTTCGCCGAACCGCAGAAATACGTTTCCACCGGTGTGCGTGGTGACCGGGCCAATCCGCACCAGTTGCGGGCCTCCGCGATGGTCACGTTTCCGAAAGGAAAACATCGCCTGCTCCTGCGCGGTCGTGGGGCCGCCCGGCTGTTCATCGATGGCAAGAAAGTGGTGGAAACGGCGTTTCGTCCCGGCGACACCGGGGGGCACGGCAAGGTTTCCTCTCAGGACGAATATCTCGATCTCGGTCCCGACTTCCGTTTTGCGCCTCCCGGCAACCGCGAGAAATGGGTCGAGTGGGAAACGGAAGGCGGCGATCATTTCGTGATTCTCGAAACCATGATCGGTGCGATTTCCGGAACCAGTAAGCTGCGCCCCGAACTGGGTGAAACCGTGGTCGCCATTTCACCCGAAGGCGAGGAATCCTGGCAGCTGCTGACGCCGGGCGACGACAAGATCGCCTACACCGACGAAGGCTGGGCCGCCTACGAAGCGGAGCGCCGCGAGTGGCTCGCCGGCACGGATGCCAAGGCCCGGGCCGCCAAGCGCACCGAGCATGCCGCCTACTGGGCCAAGCGCCGCGAGGCGGCGGAAAAGTGGCTCGCCGAGGTCAAGCCCGTGGCCGTGCCCGCCGTGCCCGAGGGGTATCCCGCCAACAATGAGATCGATCATTTCATCGATGCCCGCATTGCCAAGGTCGCCGCCGAATCGGAAGAAAGCCACAGCGGCACGGTCGATTACTTCGAAGACGTCCAGCCCATCCTGGAAGCCCGCTGCTACGACTGTCACCGAGGTGGCAAAGCCAAGGGCGAACTGCGGATCGATCGTCACGATTCCATGCTCAAGGGCGGTGAGTCCGACGGCCCCACCATCGCTCCCCACGATGTGGCTGGCAGCTCGCTGATCTGGCGTGTGACGCCGGACGAAGCCGGTGACGACATCATGCCGCCCAAGGGTGAGCCGTTGACGGAAAAGGAGATCGCCACCCTGACCAAGTGGATCGAGGAAGGCGCCGCATGGCCGCAGTTCAAGGTGACCAACTTCACCCTCACCCCGCTGGCGGGTGACCTCGAATTCCTCCGCCGCGTGTATCTCGACACCGTGGGCGTGCCTCCGAGCGAGGCGGAGATTCAGACCTTCCTCGCCGCCGATGCCAAGACCCGCCGGGTCGAAGTGATCGATCGCCTCCTCGATGATTCCCGTTGGGCCGATCGTTGGATGGGCTACTGGCAGGATATACTCGCCGAGAATCCCAACATCATTAACCCCACGCTGAACAATACAGGTCCGTTCCGCTGGTGGCTCTACGAGTCGCTGATCGACAACAAGCCGGCCGATCTCATGGTGACTGAATTGTTGCGGATGGAAGGAAGTGAAAGGTTCGGTGGTCCTGCCGGATTCGGAACGGCTTCCCAGAACGACGTCCCCATGGCGGCGAAAGGCATCATCGTCAGCTCCGCCCTGCTCGGCGTGGAAATGAAGTGTGCCCGTTGTCACGATGCCCCGTCGAATGTGTCGAAGCAGGAAGACCTCTTCCAACTCGCCGCGATGCTGAAGGAGAAGCCCATCGATGTGCCCACCACCAGCAGCGTGCCGATGGACCGCATCCACGGCAAAGGCGGGCGCAAGCCGCTCATCGAAGTCACCCTGGCTCCCGGCTCGACCGTAAAGCCAGCCTGGCCGTTCGAGCGCTACTGTGACGAGGAGGTCGCCGCCACGCTCGCGGAGCATCCCGAAGATCCCCGGGACAAGTTGGCCGCCCTGATCACTGCGCCGCAGAACGAGCGTTTCGCCCAGGTCATCGTCAATCGCATCTGGCAGCGTCTCATGGGTCGCGGCATCGTGGAAAACCTGTCCGATTGGGAAAAGGCCGAGCCGTCCCATCCCGAGCTGCTCCAGTGGTTGGGCCGGCGTTTTGTCGAATCCGGCTACGACATGAAAGCGGTCGCGCGCCTGGTGCTGAACTCGCACGCCTACCAGCGCGCCAACGATCTCGAGGCCACCACGACCAGCCCCCTATACATCGCGCCCGCGCCGCGCCGCCTCAGTGCCGAGCAGATCGTTGATTCCCTGTTCAGCGCCACCGGCAAGCCATTCCACGTCGAGGAAGTCAGTCTCGACTTGGATAGCGTTCGGACCCTGAGTAATTCCATCACTCTCGGCAAACCGCGCCGTGCCTGGATGCTCGCTTCGACCTCCAACGAGCGCGACCGCCCCAGCCTTTCACTGCCCCGCATTCAGGCCGTGGCAAGCGTCATGGAAACCTTTGGCTGGCGCGGCGCCCGTCAGGATCCGGTCAGCATTCGGGATTCCGAGTCGAACGTCCTCCAGCCCGCCATCCTTGCCAATGGCACCATGGGCATGTGGCTCACCCGCCTCAGCGACGATCACGGCCTCACCGCGCTGGCGTTGGAAAATGAGCCGGTGGACAAGCTCGTGGATCGCCTCTTCCTGCGTCTGCTCACCCGTCATCCGTCGGCCGAGGAGAAGGAACGCTACGTCCGTCTTCTCAGTAAAGGTTACGAACAGCGGATCATTCCCGAAGCGGATCGGGAAACCGACACCGAGTCCGGCCCGCGGGTGCCCGTGAAATTCGTCAGTTGGTCGAATCACCTTGATGGTCCCGCGAATCTGCTGGCCCAGGAAAAAGAAGCCCAGTCTCGCGCCGGAGATCCTCCGACGAATGCCATCAGGCCAGAATGGCGCCAGAATTTCGAAGATGTCCTCTGGGCCATGCTCAACGCTCCTGAGTGGGTTTACACCCCCTGATCAGTGATCATCTCAATTTTACTCTCAGTCCTAACCCTCATCAGTCATCATGAACCGTCGAAATTTCCTCAAGCAAACCTCCGGATTGCTCGCCGCCGGAGCGGCCGGGGCTTCGTCGATGCCACCCGCGTCGCTGCTGGCCAACACGTCCACCGTCTCGATGCCGAAGGGCAAAGCCGAGCACTGCATCTTCATCTGGCTCGGTGGCGGGATGGCTCAAATCGATACCTTTGACCCGAAGAAACAGGGCAATCCCAAGGCGTCGCCGAAGGTTGCGGGCTCCGATTATGCGAAGGTGCCCACCGCCGTTCCGGGCGTGGAATTCACCGAGCACCTGAAGCGCACCGCCAATCTCGCGGAGCGCCTCACGGTCGTTCGGACGGTCAATCACCACGTCATCAACGAACACGCCTTTGCCACCAACCTCGTCCACACCGGGCGCATGATCAGCGGCAGCGTGACCTATCCGTCGATCGGTTCCATCGTCGCCCACGAACTCGGCGCGGCCAGTTCCGATGTGCCGGCCTACATGCTGATCGGCTATCCGAATGTCAGCCGCGGCCCGGGATTCCTCGGGGCGAAGGCGGGCTTCGTCTATCTGGTCGACACGGAAAGTGGTCCGGCGGGATTCACGCGTCCCGATGACGTCGATGCCGCCCGCGCCGCGCGTCGCCAGGAGTTGCTGCGGCCGTTGCAGCAGCAAGTCTCCGGCGAGTCCGTTGTGGCGCAGTATCGCGAGGCGCAGAGTGAAGCCTTGAGGTTGGCTGGTCCGGAATTCATGCGCCACTTCAACCTCAAGCAGGAACCGGCCAGTCTCCGCAACGCCTACGGTGGTGAATTCGGGCAGCGTTGCCTACTGGCCCGCCGCCTCGTGCAGGCTGGGGTGCGTTTCATCGAGGTCTCGCACAACCTGAACTTCATCAACGGAACCGGCTGGGATACGCACAACGAAGGGCAACTCAATCAGCACGTCTTGATCAAGGAACTCGACGTGGCTCTTTCGGCCCTGATCACCGATCTGGAGACGCAGGGAATTCTCGACAAGACTCTCATCGTCGTCGGCACCGAGTTCGGTCGTCCGGCCGAGTTCGACGGTCGAGGTGGTCGCGGTCACCAGGGTGCCTGTTTCAGTCTCGTTCTCGCGGGTGGTGGTCTGAATCACCAGGGCGCCTACGGAGTGACCGACGAGCTGAGCAAGGAGATTCTTGAGAATCCCGTGTCGATCCCGGATTTTCACGCCACCGTTCACGCCGCCATGGGGATCGATCCCTCGAAGGAGTTGCTTGATGGTTCCCGGCCGGTGCCGATCACCGATTACGGAACGCCGATCACGAAGTTGTTCGCGTGAGACGACATCACCGGGAGGTCATTTTTCCGCCAACGTATTTGTCGAACGGCGCGAGCAGCCATGCTCGCGCCGTTTTCGTCTTTTCGTGGGGCGGTCATGAGGGATAATCGTTCCTCTGCGAAATCATGAAATTGTCTCTCCTTTCAATTCTGCTAGGCTTCCTCCTGGTCGGGGGCGCCCGAAGTGCCGACGATGATCGGTCCACGGTTCTCGCCCATTACATGCCCTGGTATGCCTCGAAGCCGGTCAGTGGCGGCTGGGGATGGCATTGGACGATGGACAGGAAAGATCCCGACATTTTTCGCTGGGATGGAAAGCGCGAGGCGGCCTCGCGTGACTACCCACTGATCGGGCTCTATGACTCTTCCGATCCCGACACCCTCGAATGCCATGCGCTGCTCCTGAAATTCGCCGGCATCGACGGCGTGGTCATCGATTGGTACGGGACCGAGGATTTCAATGATTACGCCTCGATTCACCGCAATACGCAGGCACTGATCCCGGTACTGAAAAAGGCCGGGCTCAAATTCTCGATCTGCTACGAGGACCAGTCGATCAAGCACATGGTCGAGAGCGGAACGCTGACTGACACGAACGCGGTCGAACATGCGAAGCAGGTCTTCGCGTGGATGGACGAGCACTGGTTTGGCGACGATGCCTACGTGAAGGTGGACGGCCGGCCGGTGCTGCCAGTATTTGGGCCCCAATTTTTCTCGGCGGATCAATGGAAGGCATTGCGCGACGGGCTGACGAAGGATCCCCTCATTCTCGGGCTTCCCCAAACTCCAAAGGAAACCGGGCTCGACGGCGCCTTCGGCTGGCCGCCGGTGAGCGGAGGAAAGACGGTCGCGCCCGAGACCTGGCAAGGCGCGCTCGACGAGCTCTATTCGCGAATTGGCTCCGGAGAAACGATCATGGGCGCGGTCTACCCGGGATTCTCGGACGTCTACGGCCAACTCGGCGTTCACGATAGCTATGGCCGCATCGATCCCCGTGAAGGGAAGACGCTGTCCGAGACCCTCGACCTGGCTCTCAAGAGCAAGGTTCCGCTGGTGCAACTGGTGACCTTCAATGACTATGGCGAGGGAACGATGTTGGAACCGACCTGGAGCTGGGGTTATCGCTACCTCGAAGAGATTCAACGAAGAATCGGCGACGGTTTCCAGGCATCCGATCTCAGGTTGCCCATCCTGCTTTATCAGCTGAGAAAGCGCGGCGCCGATCCCGCGAAACTGGCGCAGTCCTCGGACTGGCTTTTTTCCGGCAAGTCAACGGAAGCTGCGAAGGCTTTGATGGAAGCCAAAGCGGAGCTGGAAAACGATCACCCGGCCGCGTTTTTCGACGGACCGCCGCGGGCGATGAGCGGGGATTACCGGCTGCACACCGATATCGCCTATCGGGCCGAGGAGGAGGGCGCGACCGACTACATGAAGACCCGTTGTCGGCTCGATGTCTACACGCCGGCTGCCCGGAAGGGCTTCGCGACGGTGATCTGGTTTCACGGCGGAGGCATTTCCAATGGCCAGAAGTCGGTGCCGATTCCCCTGCTCAATCGCGGCGTCGGTGTCGTCAGCGCCAACTACCGGCTCAGTCCGCTGGTCGAATCTCCGGAGTATCTTGAGGACGCGGCGGCGACGGTGGCGTGGGTGTTTCACCACATCGAGGAATATGGGGGCGATCCAGCGCGCATTTTTGTCAGCGGCCACTCCGCCGGCGGTTATCTCGCCTCGATGGTCGGGCTCGACAAAAGCTACCTCGCCGAATTCGGGATCGATGCCGATTCGATTGCGGGCCTGGTTCCTTTCAGCGGCCACTCCATCACGCATTTCACCGTGCGAAAGGAGCAGGGCATTCCGGGCACCCAACCGACCGTCGACCGATTCGCGCCCCTCTTCCACGTGCGGAAGGACGCTCCGCCGATGCTGCTGATCACCGGAGATCGTGAACGGGAGATCATGGGACGCTACGAGGAAACCGCCTACTTCTGGCGAATGATGCGGGTGGTCGGTCACCCAGATTGTTCCCTGCGCGAGCTGGGCGGTTTCGATCACGGCGGCATGCCCGAGCCCGCGTTTCCTCTGATGCTCGATTTTATGGAAACGAGGAAGGCCGGATCTCCGGAATGAGACGTGTTGGCGTCCGTTGCTCGATCGCATTGCCGGACGAACCTCGTGCCAACATGCGCAAGGAGGAAGGAAAGGAAAGGCGACTCTGGCTCGCGGTCGCCGCACTGGCATTGACGTTCTCCGTCACGGCGCGGGCGGAGACCGACACCGGCTCGGCGCACAATCTCATTTTCAAACTGCCGCTGGGAGAGGGGCCGTGGTATCTGTCGTCCCGGAATCTGCTCACCTCGCGCGAGGGTTTCGACGACTTCTTTTTCGGCTACCTGGATCTGAACCTGGGGCGTGAACTCGGTGAGGACAGCGGTTGGGCGGCGGAAATCGGCTACCGACACGCCTGGTTGGAGGACGCTGGAGTGGGCGGAGATTGGCGGGACGAATACCGGCCCTCGGCGATCCTGAGCTACCAGACCAAGCTCGGTGACTGGTCGTTCGCGAATCGTCACCGGATCGAATACCGCACCTTCGAGGGCGGGAGTGGGGCCAACGATCGGTTTCGCTACCGCAACGAGACCCGGTTGATCGCGCCGTGGGAATTCACCAGCCTCAGGGCGCGCCCTTTCGTGGAGGAGGAATTCTTCTACGAACTCACCGACGACGGATTCAACTACAACTGGTTCACCACCGGCATGCGCTGGCAGGTCAGCGAGGGCGTGGTGGCGAAACTGGGCTACCGGTGGCAGGCTTACACCTTCGGCGATGGCTGGAACCACCGGCACCAGTTGGTGACCGGGTTGTTGTTTTTCTTTTGAACCATCGCCTCCGCGGTATTGCGGACCTGACTTTTCCGGCGAGCCGTGAAAGGGTGACGAGCCTTGGCATGATGAAATCCTTCTTCTCAAAAACCACTCCCGTCTTCTGGTCGATTCTGCTCGCCGCCATCGCTCCTTTGGCCCACGCGGAAGGAGACGCGGACTGGCCCATCTATCTAGGGGGAAAGCAGCGAAATCTCTATTCCTCGCTGGACCAGATCGATCGGGCGAATGTGACCTCGCTGAAAGTGGCCTGGACTTACGAAACCGGGGAGCAGGCGGAGTATCAGGCGAACAATCTCATCATCGACGGCGTCCTCTACACCCCGACCCAGACCCGCAAGGTCGTGGCCCTGAACGCCGCGACCGGTGAAGAAATCTGGACCTGGGATCCCGCGAAGGAACACACCGGCCCGGGAAGAGCGCGGCAGCGCGGCTTGGTTTATTGGGAAAACGAAGACGGCCAAGAAAAGCGGATCTTCACCGGGGTGGGCGGCTACCTGTTCGCGATCGATCCCGCGACCGGCGAAACGATTCGCGCCTTCGGAGAAAACGGCTCCGTCAATCTGGAATCCGGACTGAACACGCCGGGCGTCATCTACCGCGACCTGCTCATACTCGGCGGCGTGGGAGGGAAGGGCGCGCTTCGCGCCCTGGATGTGCGCACGGGAGAGTTGCGATGGATTTTTCACCTGATCCCGAGGCCTGGCGAAGTAGGCTACGACACCTGGCCCAAGGAAGCCTGGAAAACCGCCACCGGTCTCATGCCCTGGTGCGGACAATCGCTCGATGAGGAACGCGGAATCGTCTACGCGGCCACGAAAACGGCCGAGCCCGATTTTTACGGTGGCAACCGACACGGGCAGAACCTGTTCGCCAACAGCATCGTCGCCCTGAATGCCGCCACCGGCGAGCGGCTCTGGCATTTCCAGATCGTGCATCACGATCTGCTCGACAAGGACCTGCCCTGTCCGCCGGTGCTGCTGACCGTGACGCATGATGGCAGGAAAATCGATGCCGTGGCGCAGGGGAGCAAGCATGGTCGCCTTTTCGTCTTCAATCGCGTAACCGGCGAGCCCCTCTGGCCCATCGAGGAGCGGCCCGCCCCGCAGTCCGATCTCGTGGGTGAAGAGGCGTGGCCAACTCAGCCATTCCCCACCAAGCCGGTGCCCCTGATGCGGCAGCGCTACACCGAGGCGGACGTCTCCAACATCTCACCCGAGGCGCAGCAGCAGACGCTCGATCGCATCCGGCTTTCGCCGAATGTCGGCCCCTTCCCCGCACCGGGTCTCAACGAAACCGTCATGTTTCCCGGCTTCGACGGCGGGATGGAATGGGGCGGCGGCGCGGCTGATCCCGACGGCATCTATTACGTGAACGTCAACGAGATGCCCTGGTTGCTCCAGATGATCGAAACCCAACACGCCGACGGGTCACCCATGGTGCGCGGCGAGAAGGATTTCCTCGTCTATTGCGCCGCCTGTCACGGGATCGATCGCAAGGGCAACGCGGCCATGCAGTTTCCGCCGCTCATCGGCATCGGAGATCGCAAGAAGCGCGAGGAGATCGAATTGATCACCCGCCAGGGCGGCGGCCGGATGCCCGGCTACGCGACCATGCCTGAAGCCCGGCGCGACGCCATCATCGACTACCTGCTGAGCGACATCGAACCGCCGACCGCTCCGAAACAGGAGGAGAAAACCGCCGCGGATTCCGATGACGTTCACAAGAAGGCCGAAAACCAGGACAACGGCTCGCGCTATGCCTTCGGTGGATTTCGGCGTTGGCTCGATAACGAAGGTTACCCCGCCATCAAGCCGCCGTGGGGCACCCTCAACGCGGTCGATCTCAACACGGGCGAGATCAAGTGGAAGGTCGTGCTGGGCGAGTACCCCGAGCTGACCGCCCGTGGCATTCCGCCGACCGGAACTGAGAACTATGGCGGCCCGTTGGTCACCGCCGGCGGCCTGATCTTCATCGGCGCGACAGCGGACGAGACCTTCCGAGCCTTTGACAAGGAAACTGGCGAGATCCTGTGGCAAGCGAAGCTTCCCTTCGGAGGAAATGCCACGCCCAGCACCTATACGGTCGATGGTCGGCAATATGTCGTCATTTCCGCCGGCGGCGGCAAGTCCGGTCGGCCCAGGGGCGGCAGCCTGGTGGCGTTTGCCCTGCCGGAGAAGTGAGGAGATCGCAGCGAGTCGCCTTTGCGTTTCTTCGGTTCCATTCCTTGCGCGGACTGTCTGGCGGAATAAAGCCCCATGCGGACAGGGCAAAGCCTGCGAAGGTGAGCCAAAATGAAATTGGTCCGTTTTTTCCTGATTCTGCTGGCCGTGACGAACGCCACCGGCGGCGCACGAGGCGACTGGGACATCCATGTTTCGGAAGGTGGTACATCCGAGGCTGATGGAACGGCCGCGAAGCCATTTCCCTCGCTGTCTGGCGCGCGCGACGCCATCCGGGAAGCGAGGAAATTGGGAAAAATTTCGCCGACGGAGCCGGTGGTCGTTCACTTGGCGCCGGGCATCTATCCCCTGGACGCGACATTCGAACTCGGCCCGGAAGATGGTGGCACCGAGGGGGCTCCCGTCGTGTATCGGCGTGATGGCACCGGTGACGTGACCTTGCAGGGTGGCCTTTCCCTTTCGCCGTCCCGGTTCTCGAAAGTGTCCGATCCCGAGGTGCTGAGCCGGCTCGATGAATCGGTAAGAGACCGGATCCTGGTGATGGATCTGTCCGATCTCGTTTCGGAGGCCCTCCCTCCATTCCGGGATGCCTATCATGGCGCTCCCGCAGCGCCGTGGCTCTACGTGAATGGGGAGCCGATGACGCTGGCTCGCTGGCCGAATCTGGATGAATCAGACGGCGATGACTGGGCGCGTTTTTCCAAAGCGATCGATTCCGGAAAACCCGACCCGGCGGCGGCCGATCCGGAAAAGCAGAAATCACACGCCGGCGCCTTCGAGTTCGACGACGATCGGCCGGCGCGATGGCGTCTCGACGATGGTGTCTGGTTGTTCGGCTACTGGACGCACGATTGGAGCTATGAGGTGATCCGCATCGCTGGTTATGATCGTGGGAAAAAGATCATCCGCCTCGCGGCGCCGCACAGTTATGGCATCGGCGGCGGCACCTGGGGTGGCAAGGAGCGGCGATTCTTCGCTCTCAACACGCTCGACGAACTCGACGCGCCCGGTGAGTGGTATCTCGATCGAATCCGGAAACGCCTGTATTTTTATCCCCAGGCGAGCTGGCCGGACGCGAAAATCGTTCTCGCCTCTCTGACGAAACCGCTGGTTGAGGCGAAAGGGACGAAACATGTCCGGTTCGAGGGCCTGGATTTCGAATACGGTCACGGGCCGGGCATCGTGCTACGCGACACCGAGAACGTTGAGATCGCCGGTTGCACCGTGGCAAATCTCGCCGGCAGCGGGATCTCGGTCAGCGGCGGCGGCAGGAACACGATACGTTCCTGCGACCTGTTCAACCTCGGTGCCGCCGGGCTCACCCTGAGCGGCGGCGATCGCCAGACGCTCACGCCCGCCGATAACGTGGCGGAAAACAACCACATCCACCACTACGGACGCTTTCAGCGTACCTACGCGCCCGGCATCGGCGCCTACGGTTGCGGGCAGATCGTTCGGCACAACCGCATCCACGATGCTCCCCACAACGCCGTGCTTTACGGGGGCAACGAGCACTTGTTCGAAGACAACGAGATCTTTCGCGTCGTCATGGAGACCGGCGATTCGGGAGCTTTCTACACCGGCCGCGACTGGACCAGCCAGGGCAACGTGCTTCGTCACAACTACATTCACGATCTCGGCGCCGGTAATGAAGACGCGACCAACACGATGGGTGTCTACCTCGATGACTGTGACAGTGGAGACACCATCGAGGGCAACGTTTTCCTGCGTGCCGGCCGGGCGATCATGATCGGCGGAGGGCGCGACAACCGGGTGATCAACAACCTGGTCGTCGATTGTCCCATCGGCCTGCATCTCGACTCCCGGGGCATGACCTGGAAGCAGTGGAACGATCCCAACTCCGCCGGTTGGAACCTGGAAGAAAAGGCGGAGAAACTGAACTATCGCAAGCCGCCGTGGAGTGAGCGCTATCCAAGCCTGGCGAAGATCATGAGCGACTCGCCGCGTGAACCGCTGCACAACGTGATCCGGAACAATGTCTTTGTCGATTGTGGGAAAGAGGTAGCCAATCTCGACGCCAATGTCCGCAAGCTGATCGACAAACTCGACATCGACAACAATCTCGCCGTATCCCGGAACGGGGAAGCGGACGGCAAACAATTGGCGGAAGGCATCAAGGGATTCCAGGCGCTGTCGGGCACGGAGGAAAAACCGGTCGACCTCGGATTCGTCGACGAAAAAGGGGGGCATTTCGGACTGAAACCCGGAGCTGGATTGAAGACCGCTTTGCCAGCTTTCCAACCCATTCCAATCGATAAGATCGGGCTTTTCCGCGATCAATTCCGAAAGGATCTGCCCTGACGGAAAAGAAAAATATTCCGTAATCCGACAGGGTCGATGACGTCTGATCTCCCATCCCACTTTTCAGACGTAATCACTCAAAAACCACCCCCAATCGAACCATGTCCGACACCTCCTCTACTTCCGTTATTGATGCCCTGCGCCAAGCGGTCGCTGACAGTTACGCACTCCTCGGCCAGACCCACATCTGCCACTGGAACGTCCGCGGTCCCGGCTTTTTCGCCCTGCACACCGCCTTTGAGCAGCAATACACCGAACTCTTCACCGCCGTCGATGAAATCGCCGAACGCATCCGGGCTCTCGGCTCCCTGGCGCCGGGCGGGCTCGGGAATCTCGCGCAGATGGCGGGAATCGACGAGATCGCCGAAGATGCCAGCGCTGAAGAAATGGTCCAGCATCTGATCAACGTGAACCAGAAGCTCGTCGCCACCCTGGCCAAGGCCCGCGATCTGGCCGGCGATGCCGATGATTCCCAGACCGAGGACCTCATGATCGCCCGCATCCAGGTCCACGAAAAGACGATCTGGATGCTGAAAAGCTACCTGGGCTAGTCGGCCAGTTGTCTCAGCTCTCGCAACCGCCACCAGGCGCCCTCGACCCAGAAGAAAGTGCTGTAATAGAGTTGCGAGTAATCGAAACGACGGATCACCGCGTCGATCTCGGCAAGATGCGGACGGACCACTTCCGGGTCGGGGCAAAGTGTCACGATCCAGGCGGCGGCCGTCGGTTCGCGGACGTAGGCGGTTTCGAGTTTCCGACGAGGTGAGACCTTGAGAAATGCCCGCACTTGGGCCGATGCCAGATCGACGGCTTCCCGCGGGGTCTCCTGGGGTTTCCACAGAGGCAACATCGACGTCCGCCAGTCGATACGGAACTCGGAGGGGTCTTCCGGATCGAAATGGTCGGCCAGTTCGAGACTTTCCGCGGCGAGTCTCGCGCTGGCGGCGAGCCCCTCGGCATAGGCCGCTTTCGCCTCGGGATCGGTTTCCATTTCCCAGAGTCCGCGCAGGGCGTAGACGGCGGTGCAGGAAGTCCAGTTGTGGGTTTTTGCGTAAAAGAATTTCATCCCGCCGCGGCAGGCGGCGAGCTTGGATTGATTCTCCTCGCCACCTCGGCGATCGCGTTCGTTCCGGTAGGCTCGCGCCCATTTCTCATCGCCCGTGAGGTCCTCCATCATCCGCAGGGCGAAGAGTTGGCGAGCGGCGTGATTGAAATCGAACCCGTCGAACGAGCCACGCGTGCCGAAAGGTGGTTCCGCCGGCATGCGCCAGTCGAGTCGGAGGATTGCCTCCACGGTTTCCGCGAGGTGGCGCTCGATACGTTGCTTCTCCTCATCCGTCGCCGCTCCCGACCGCCAGTATCGCCACAAGCCCACCAGCCAGGGCGTGGTCTGGTCGTCCGAACCCATGGCGTAGTGTGATTTCCCGTCGGAACTGAAACCGCGAGCGACGAATCCTTTTACCTCGCTGGTCGAATTCAGGGCGAGCAGCCCCTCCATCAGCCGCCGGGCTTTGGCCAGGTCGTCGTCCGATCGCGTCTTTTCCCAACGGAGGATGGCCGCATCGAGATAGAGCCCGTTGAACATGGCGCCGTTCTCGATGGGCGACCACCAGCCGAGCGCATTGGGTTTGCCGTCGCGGCATTCTTCGGGCGTGGGCAGGTTTGTCGATCCGTCGAGGTCGGTGAAATCAAGCATGATCCCGTGCTCATCGATGAAGCGCCGCCAGATTTCCGAGTGCGCCTGGGCAACCGCGACATCAACCGGGGGCGACGCTCCGGGTTCTCCTTGGGAAAGGGAAGTGGTGAGGACGAGCAGGAATCCGCCCAGAGTTCGTCCGGGATGGTGACAAGGAATCATGGATGACAGACTATCAGGACTCGGGCAGCTCGCATAGTTCCACGGAACCTCCGTGCAGCACCACCGGATGCCTGGCTAACAGGTCCACGATCTTCTGTCTCTCCGTTGCGTCAAAGCGCAGGTAGCCGACGAGGTGGTCAGTGGATTTCGCGGATTGGTGGTTCCCGAGAATCGTCCTTTTCCCGATCTCGCTGCCACCGCGGAAAAGGCCGCTGTCCCTCGCTTCGGAGAAGAACCGGGACCATTCTTGCTCGGTGGCTTCGCTCGTCGCGTTTCCATGGATCAAAACAAGGTAGGGTTTCATCGATCAGAATCTCATTCATGGAAGCATAGCGCCATCGTCCAGCCCGCGCGTCACGACGTGGCGGGTGTCCCCTTTTTGAGCCGGGCGGCGCAGGAGAAATTGTCAAAGGCAGATGTATAGGTATTTGTTATGACTACGATCATGGAACTGAACCGCCGCATTCTATGAACAGGCTTTCGGTATTGTTCACATCGATGTTCCCGCGTGTTTTTTCGATTTTGTTTATTCCTGGTGAGATCCGATCCGTCTTCCGGCCACCGGTCTCGCGGGTGGACGTCCTCATTCCGCCGAGAGTGACGTCTTAGCCCAACTGAAAATCCGCGGAGCACACCCTGCATCCATGAACACACCTTCTCCTGGCACTGACAGCAATGATGGTGGATTCACGCCCCCCGGCATCGAGGCGTTACAGGAAGCATTGCCCCAGTTCGAAATCCTCGAACTGATCGGGCAGGGAGGTATGGGCGCCGTTTACAAGGCGCGGCAACCCAAGCTCGATCGTCTGGTCGCCATCAAGATCCTGCCCGCGGAACTGACCGGCGATGCCGAGTTCGCTGAGCGCTTCCTGATCGAAGCCCGGGCGATGGCGAAAATGAAGCATTCGCGAATTGTCACGGTTCACGATTTCGGTGAAACCGATGACGGCTTGCTCTACATCGTGATGGAGTACGTGGAAGGGACCGATCTGGCGCGACTGATCCGGGATGGTTCCCTGTCTTCCGAACACGTCATCCCCGTGCTCACACAGATTTGCGATGCGCTCAACTATGCCCACCGGCGACAGGTGGTCCACCGGGATATCAAGCCGGGGAATATCATGCTCGACGTCGAAGGACAGGTGAAGGTGGCCGACTTCGGGCTCGCGCGGATCATGGCACCCGGCGAGCGCCGCCTTCCCGGCTCCGACGAAGGAGTCACCATGGGCAGCCCCGATTACATTGCCCCGGAACAGCTTGAAAAAGGCAGGCAGGGGGATCACCGCGCCGACATCTACGCCCTGGGAGTGATGGCTTACGAGATGCTGACCGGATCGGTGCCGCGAGGAAGTTTCCCGCCGGTGTCACAGGCGAAACCGGGGCTCGATTCCCGACTCGACGCCGTCATCGCCAGGGCGATGGAGCCCGACCGAGAGGCGCGCTACCAGAATGTGGCGCAATTCTGGCAAGCTCTCGATCACATCCGCACGACGACGGAGCCGGGAAAGGTCGACGACCTCGGGGCTTCGGTTCGAAAAGTGCAGCTCCAGTTCGCCGGTCGAAGTGCCAATACTGGGAAACGCGTGGTTTCCATCGAGCCCGCCAAGCGCCAAACCAGCCGCGCTCCCGCCATCATTTTTGGGACGCTGACGGCTTGTTTGATCGGGTTGTTCGGATTTCTCATGATGGAGGATGAACGGCCTTCGACTACTCTGCGGGCAGGCGACACCGATCCCCCGGCCGACGGCACGCCAAACCACGACGAGAGAAAGGAGGCGGTCACTTCCGCGGAAGCCTCTCCAACCAGGTCGGACGATGTTTCGGTTTCACTTCCTCCTGAACCCGGACCGTCCCCGGAACCGGTGATGATTGCCCAGGCCGCCCCCTCCGCCGGTCTGTCATCCCCGCCGGTGGCGCCGATCACTCCGGCAGCCGACCGGGCTCCCGAACGCCCTGCTGTACCTTCCGAGGCGGCGCGCCTCGTTTCCGAGCTGCTGGCTCCCTATGAAGAATCGTATTTCAAGAACCTGGGGATCGAGAACACCAACCTTTACTACAAGAATGCCCTGAATAGCGAATTGGCGGGGCTCGATCCTTCCGGATCCAATGAAGCCACGATCCTGAAACAGGCCATCGAGTCGGAGATCAAACTCCTGGATGGGTTCCCCTCGCGTCCTTTGTCCGTTCCCCTTCCGGCGGGTGCTCCGGAACAACTCGTCGAGTTGCGGGAGATCTATGCCGCCGCCGTTCTCAAGAAGCAGGACGAGTTGGCCGATCGGGCCGACGCGGCGCTCTCGATGATCGATGGTGAATTGGGCCGACTCGAACAATCGCTTCGGAATGACGGCAAGGAAAATGTGGCGCTCGAAGTGAGCCAGTCACGAGAAAGCTTCGCGGCACAGGGACTCCCCTTCATGGTCGAAACCGCGAACACGATTCTGGGTTCGCTGCCGAACGCCTTTCCCGCGTTGACTTCATCGCCGGGAAAACTCCATGGTTCCGGATACGATACCAGAGGCAAGGTCTTCGATCTCGCGCCGACGGAAGCCTTCGACGATTTCATCGACGTCGAATACCACAGGGACTACTGGGCTGCCATTCGCAGCAATGGCGAAGTCATTTCCAACGACCCCAGGATAGATCAACTGAAAGAGGTCGCCCAGATCTCCATCACTGGTCCCAAGACCTATGTGCTCTTCCGTGATGGGACCGTCACCGCCATTCCGGAAGACCCGGAGATGCCCGAAAACCTGCCTCCGATTCGCTTCATTTCCGCCAGCTTCAAGGATGTGGTCGCGGTCACCCAAGACAACCGCGTGGTTGCCTGGGGAAAGACGCTGGGAGCGAATGGCCCCGCTCCTCCCGAGCAGTTGAACGACATCGTTTCGGTGGCGACCACCTGGGCCGCCGGGGATAACCCGACTTTTGCCTTTGCGTTGAAGCGGAATGGCAAGGTCGTCACCTGGGGGAAGGAGAGTCCGACGGCGATCGCCATTCCGGAAGACTTGCCACCGGTGCGGGCGATTGAAGCGGGTTGGACGCATCTTGTATGCCTGAGTGACGCGGGTGAAGTGATTTGCCTGGGCCCCGGTTCGCAGGGGCGTCTGCGCCTGCCGGATGACATCACGCAGGCTGATCGAGTTCGGCTGCGTGGACCGGTCTGTGCGGCGAGGATGATAGACGGAAGCTGGAGAGCCTGGCACGTGGAACGACCGCAAAGCCCGGGTTACGCCGGACTCGACCTGTTCAACGGGATCGGCAGGGCCGCCGACACCATCTCTTTCAAGGACACGGCTTCCTGGAAAGGGGTGTTCTGGATCGAACCGAAGGCTGAGCCTGCGACGCTGATGCACTCCACCGCCGCCTCTCCGACTGACGACGGGAACGCCACTTCCTCAACCTCACCATCTCAGGCCCCGGAGAGTGATTCCGCCTTTCTCGAGCGCTTCACCCGAAACCTTCCTTTCGTCAACTCGCTGGACATGCCGTTCGTTCCCGTGCCCGTTTTGGGGCAAGCGGAGGGGAGGGCGGATCTCGTGCTATTCTGTCGATTCGAGACCCGGATCAAGGATTTCGAGGCTTTCCTGAAAGCGAACGACCAAATCGGAAAGTTGAGGAAGAACAACGATGCCAGAGAGGACCATCCCGTCACCCATATCACCTGGGGACAGGCCGATGCCTTCTGTCGCTGGTTGACCAGGACCGAGAGTGAGGACGGAGTTCTCGAGCCCGGACTCGAATACCGGCTACCCGGCGATCACGAATGGAGTTGTGCCGTGGGAATCGGTGATCGCGAAAACGCCGCTGAATCCCCGGTCGCCAAGCAATTGAAATTGCCTGGAGTCTATCCATGGGGCGGAACCTGGCCTCCTCCGAACAATGTCGGCAACTACGCGGGGGAAGAACATGAAATCCCTCCCGGCAATGTGATCATCAAAGGATTCAAGGATCGCTTCCTGAAAACGGCCCCGGTGATGAGCTTCGAACCGAATGACTTCGGCATCTGCGACCTGGGAGGCAATGTCTGGGAATGGTGCCGCGACGAGGTCGACCTGCCGGAGGGAAAGAAACGAATCCTTCGCGGCGGATCGTGGATTCAGGCCAGGAATCTGGAGTCTTCTGCCCGTACGGTGACCGAGGCCGATGTCATTCGCACCCACTATGGCTTCCGTGTGGTACTGGCACCCGTCGGGCCATGAGGGGTTCGCTCTGCGGCAACGCGTGCGCCGACATGGATCGTGGAACGGGTGAGGAAAAGTGGTCAACCTCCCGATTCGATGTCGTGACCCTCGCTCGGTCGCGGTTCTTCCCTGAAGCCAAAAGCGGACCGGCCGATCGAGGTGGTTCCGGTTTGGTATCAGCCCGCCAGGTCGGCGATGAGTTTGATGGTGAACAACACACTGAGCGTTCCCAGCAACCAGTGAATCTCCCGCCATCGGCCGCTGAACAGCATCAGGATCGTGTAGACGATGCAGCCGACCGCGATCCCCTCGGCAATCTGAAAGTTCAGGGGGATCAACAGCACGATCGTCACGGCACCGATCACTCCCTGCCATTCGCGAAATGAAAGATCCCGCAGGCTTTTCAGCATCAGGGCTCCGACGATCAGGAGCGCCGGAGCCACGGCGGCGGGGGGAACGATCGAGATGACCGGGTAGAAAAAGAGAGCGAGGAGAAAACAGCTCGCGGTCGCGATGGCAGTCAGGCCCGTGCGTCCGCCCGCTTCGACTCCGGTGGCCGACTCGATGTAGGCCGTGGTGGTCGAGGATCCGAAGCAGGCGCCCAGCGCGGTCGCACTCGCATCCGCGGCGAGTGCGCGAGGCATCCGGGGCAGGTTCCCGTCTTTGTCGACCAATCCGGCTCGACGGGACACGCCAATCAGCGTGCCGACGCTGTCGAACAGATCCACGAAAAACAACGTCAACAGTGGAATCCACGAGACGCCCCAATGGCGGAACGGAAAAAGCCAATCGGCCTCGAAAAGCAGCGGTGCCGGAGAAGGGGGAAGCGACAGTAATCCCGATGGGATTGGCGTGATCGGTGTGCCGTTCGAGGCGACAAAATGCCCGAGGATCGTGACGGCCAAAATGGCGATAAGGAGGGCGCCGGGGACGTGTTTCCGCATCAGGATCCCCGCGAACACGCAGCCGAGGACCGCGAGGATCAGCGGCGTCATCGCCACCTCCGAGAGACTCTCCAATCGGAGAGCGAAGAAACTCGGCGCGGGATTGGCAAAAATTCCGAGGTTCTTCAGGCCGATCACGATGATAAACAGGCCGATTCCCGCCTGGATCCCGATCTTCAAAGGTTCCGGAATCGCCCGGACCACCTCTTCGCGGAACTTCGTCAGTGACAGCAGGAGAAACAGGATCCCGGTCCAGAACACCATCGCCAGCGCCCCCTGCCACGGGATTTCCAGCTGGCCACAGATGGTGAAAGTGAAGAAGGCATTCAGCCCCATGCCGGGCGCGAGAGCCACCGGGTAATTGGTCAGGACGGCCATCAGGATCGAGCCGGTCGCCGCCGCCAACGCCGTGGCGGTGAGAAGCGCGCCGCGATCCATTCCCGTGATCGCCAGCATGTCGGGATTCACGACCAGGATGTAGGCCATCGCCGCGAAAGTCGTCACCCCGGCGAGTAACTCGCGGGTGATCGTGGTGCCGTTTTCTGCGAGCCGGAACATGGGTGCGATGTTCGGCACCGTGGCGAAGGTTCCCCCGCTCGGCAAGGCACTTTGTTGACTCAGAAATCGAACAACCGGAAATCGATGGCTTTTCCGTCCTTGAGCAGGCGGGCATCCTGGGCGTCGAGGAAATGATGCGCCATCTCGAAGGCGTAGAGATTCGCGTTTCGGAACCGGACCTCCAGGCGCACGGGACGGCGAAGCACTTTCGAGGAGTCGGCGCCTTGCCATGTCAGTGGGAATGCCATTTCGTCCGCGCCGCGCAACGGCACGCAATCGTCGAAGGTGAAGCCCTCGATCGGCTGGCTTTTTTCGTCGGTCAGCTGATACCGCACCTCGCCGAAGGCGGCGTTCGCGTTCAGGCGGATCTCCGGCGACCACAGGACGAAGGGCTTCGTCTGGATCGATCCCCAGTCCCCGCGCGACCGGAGGAACATCCAGCCGTCCTTGCGGAGCGTGTGCAGGATCATCGCGCCGAGGGGCTCGTCCCCGGCCTGCTTCTGCTCGCTGCGTTCGCGGCCGTGCTCGCCCCGGTGGGCCTCGGAGTAGATTCGGATTTCGGTCTCCGTCTCCACCAGGCTGCACGGGCGAACCTGAGTGCATCCGGGTTCCGGCATGGGATTCAGTCTGATGAACGGCTCCCGCGGTCCCCGGACGAACCGGATGCCGTCGTAGCTGTAGGCCAGTTGGGCGTCCATGGTTCCGAAAAACTGGTTGTAGCTGTTCACCGGCTCGCTGCTGCCGTTGTGAAAGATCCAGAGCAGCCCGACATAGCCGGCGCCGTTGCCGACGGGGATGACCGGCAGCCCGTACATGCCCAGGGGGCCTTCCGTGTCGAGCGGGTCCGGTTGGAACTGCAGCTCCGGATCACTCCACTCTTGCAGATTCTCCGAAAACCGAAGGCATTGTCGCCGGTCGCCCCAGCCCGGTCGAACCGTCATCACATGGCGCTTCGCCTTCTCATTCCAGAAGGCGAACACCGGGGGCTCCGGAAACCAGTCATCACGTCCCCAATCCCAGGCACCGCCCGTCTTGAGTTCCCAGTGAAGCCCGTCGTGCGAGACCAGCGTGACGGCCTCGCTGAGGTAGGGTTTCTTCTCGCCGCCCGCAGAGACAGCTTTCGCCTCCTCGTGCCACCGGTGATTCGGGTCGGCCAGTGCGCGCTCGATCACCGGGTCACCGTCCTGCCGGGCGAAGATCCGCCAACGCCACCCGTCGGTTTCCCGCGGATCACGATAGGCGCCACTGCCGGCACCCGAGGGCAGGGTGAAAACATGGTGCGGGGCGAGCTTTTCGCCCGTCGGCCGCGCATCCGGAACAACGAGCGGATGCCACGCGATGCCGTCGTCGCTCTCGGCGGCCATCAGCGTGAAGGGACTCCAGTTCAGCGAATGAACCATTCGCCATTTCCCCGTTTCCTCGTCGTGCCAGACGGTCGGGAAATGCACCCCCCGGGTCGGGCCGGCGGGATCGACATAGGTCGCCTCGGGAATCCAGCGCGGTTCGCCGGGGAGCAACTCGATTTGGTTCCAGGCGTCGAGCTTCCAGAGATCGAAAAAGAGGAGCTTGCGGGGCTCGGGGAGCTCCTCTTCCCCAAACACAAGCGCGCCCAGCGTCGCGAAAAATCCTAACGACAGAGCACCCACATGGCGAGTAAGGTTCAAGCGCCCATTCATTTGCATTGGAAATTGCTAATCGACTCTCTTCATTGGCGTCAAGACCTACGTGCCAAAGCCAGGATCTCGCTTTCAAAATGGAATCACGCTAATCTTGGGGGCGTTCGTCCTCAGAATTCCCATGAACAGAAATCATTTCCTATCCAGACGCGGCCTGTTGAAGACTTCGTTGGCCGGTGCCGCGGCGAGTGCGGCGTTGCCCTGGTCGATCGTCCGCGCCCGGAGCGCCGAACAGGTGCCGGTGAAACTCCGCAGCCCCGACTATCCCCGATTTCGTGGGCCGTTCCCCATTCTCTCCACGCCCTACACCGAGACTGGCGCCGTCGATTACGAGACGCTCGCCCGGTCCGCGCGCTTCGTCGATTGGTGCGAAAGCCCCGGCATGATCTGGCCGCAGTCGAACGACAGCGTCGATCTCCTGACCCGCGACGAGAAACTCGAGGGCATGGAAGTCCTCGCCGCCACCGCCGAGAAGCTCACGACCACCGCGCTCTGTCTCGGCGTGCAGGGCACCGACACCGACGACATGCTCGTCTACGCCCGCCACGCGAAGCAGCTCCCGTCCGTGGCCGTCATCTCGCGGCCGCCCGACACCGGTAAGACCCAGGACGATCTCCGCCAATACTGGCGCGCCCTCGCCGAGGTCATCACCGACCGACCTGTCATGATCCAGACCACCGCTCGGCGCGGCGGTGTCTCGCCCTCCACCGAACTGCTGATCGAACTGGCCCGGGAATTCCCGAATTTCGGCTACGTGAAAGAAGAATCCGGCGACGTCATCGGCCGCACTCGCGCGTTGCTCGCCTCGCCCCACATTCGCAGCGTATTCAGCGCCCGAGGCGCCTTCGGCTGGCTCTACGAATCCCGCCTCGGGACCGAGGGCCTCGTCACCGAGCGCAGCGCCTACGCCGACCTCCTCGCCCAGATCTGGAAACTCATGCGCAGCGGTTCCGATCCCGAAAAACTCAAGGACGCCTACGCCAAGCTGACCCTGATGCTGAACCTCTCCCGTGTCCTCCCCGGCGACCTCCGCGGCTACAGCCTGCACCTGCTGAACCTGCGCGGCGTCTGGCGAAACAGGCTCTCCCGAGAATACGGCCCCAACGGCATCACCCCCGAAAAACCCATCCTCCGCGATCTTACCCTTAACGATGAAGAGATCGCCGAAATAGAATGGCGCTTCGAATCGTTGAAGCCGTACCTGAAGCCGGGTCAGTTCGAAGGCTGACGAAAGAGGGGCGAAAACTTTCGGCTCGCTTCTCCCCGAGGTTTAGGTCTCCGCGACCCTTTCCGTCTTGAAGCTTGCGCCCTGACCCGCTAAGCCTAGGCATCCTCCGAATTGAGTCGGAAGGTAGTAGCTACGTGTTCTCCAGAAAATGAAGATACCCGCGATCACAGGCACGATTCGTCGGCGTATCCTGCTGAACTACAGGGTTGCGCCTGATGTTGCTCGCCTCGTATTGCCTACAAGATTCCGGCCGAAGTTGGTTGGCGGGCATGCGATTGCTGGTATCTGCCTCATCCGATTGGAGGGCATTCGACCCAAGGGGTTTCCGAGCTTTACTGGTATTTCCAGCGAGAATTCCGCTCACCGCATCGCCGTCGAATGGGAGGACGATTACGGGGAGACCCAGCAGGGTGTTTTCGTCCCACGGCGAGACACTGACTCCCGGATGAATGCATTTGCTGGAGGGCGGATCTTTCCCGGTGTTCACCATCATTCGGAGTTCATAGTGGAGGATCGTGACGGACAGATTTCGATGCGCATAGTTGCAGACGACATTGAACAGCCGCTCATCGAGCTTGAAGCCAGCGAGACTGAAGATTTTCCCGATGCATCCGTCTTCCCGTCACTGAATGATTCGTCCGAGTTTTTCGAGGCAGGTTGCATCGGGTATTCGACCAGGCCTGACTCCTGCGCGCTCGATGGGCTCTTACTGAATGTTTCCGATTGGCGAGTCTCTCCATTGAGCGTTCATTGCGTTCGCTCGGCTTACTACGATGATCACTCGATTTTCCCGGCTGGTAGCCTCGAGTTGGACCATGCGCTTCTGATGCGGGACATTCCGCACGAATGGCACTCGGAGCCGACAATGACCTCCGAAATACCAAAAGCGAACAAGGCGGCGCTCCTAACGTCTGCGCCGCCGCGAGTTCAATCCGTCAGGACCATTCAACCCTCAACCCACGGTCTAAGCCTCGCCCCGGGCAGATGTGAGAGGACTTCGACGTTTTTGAAGATAGGCGACATTCAACCCTGTTGAGTGACTGACCCAACCCTCTTTGGTCCCGCCCTGTACCCTCTTCGATGGCGGACGGGATGTCGGGAAGGCGACTCCTTTTTTTCGGAGTTGCCTCCGGAATGTCGGGAGGATGGCTGCCGATTTTGGGAGCGGGTATTTGCCGATCCTCGCTCGGTCGGCGGAGGAAACCGTGTCGTTCGAATCAAAAAACGATGACGGTTTCACTGCTGGTTAGGGGCCGTCGTGTTTGCCTTTTCGTCATCCAGCGCCAGGAGCCCGAGGATGACGGTGCGGTTGAAGTTTTCGCCGCCGCGGTAGTGCTGCTGGTTCTCGGAGAATTCCTTCACCATCCTGGCGACGGTGGGGCGGACGCGAGCGCGGAGCGCGGGATCCTCGGAGAGCAGGGCGCCGTGAAGGGCGACGGTGCAGAGTCCGTAGCAGAGCTTCTGCATGACGCCGTGGGTTGGGTTGCCGGGTTCGGCCCACCAACGGCGGTCGTAGGTGTCGTAGAGTTCGAGGACGCTGACGGGGCGATCCAGCTCGAGTCCGAGGGGCTCAATGAGGGCGCGGGTGGCGGCCTCGTCGCGATCGCCGGCCCAGTCGAGGCGGCGCCATTTTTCGGGATCGAAGACGTTGGCGTCGAGGGCGCGTTCGGCCCAGCGGCGTTGGAATTCGGCGAGTTGCCGCTGGCGACCCGGGTCGGATTCGAGGCGTCGCAGGGCGGTGAGCGCCTGGGAGAACTGGTTGGCGTAGAGGGTGAGCGGCGGCCCGGTTTCCACCGCGTCGGGATGAAGCCACCGGGTCCAGCGTTCGCCGTCCCGTTCCGCGCTGTAGTGGTCGTAAAGTTCTCGCCAATGAGGATCGCCGGTGGCGTCGGCGACCTGGGCGAGGGAACTGAGCAGGGAGATGGCGCCGACGGTGGTGAACTGTTTCCAGCCGAATCCGACGTGGGCCTGGGCGCTGCCGTCCTCGTTCAGGATGCGCCAGTCGTGGCGCTCCATGCGAGCGGCGATGGCGTGGAGGGTTTCAGCGATGAAGGCCTGGTCCTCGGGAGTGGCCAGGGAACTGCGACCGTAGCGCCAGAGAGCCTCGATGTAGGCGGCGTGCTGATCGCGGGAGGAATCCCGGTAATAGCTCTTCCCGTCGGGATGCGGTCCTCGCGGGACGAAGCCGGGTTCCGGGCTGATCCGGGCCAGGATTTGCAGGGCCGCGAAGAGTTTCCTGGCTTCCGCGGCGAGAACCTCGTCGCCGGTCGCGTCGTGGGCTTCGCAGAGGGCGAAGAGGACCTGGCCGTTCTCGAGCGCGATGTCCTGGATGCCGCTCCCATAACCCCACGGCATCGATTTTCCCCCGACCTCGCCGCGGGCGATCTCTTCCGGCGAACTGAGGACGGCCTCGCCCCGGGGACCGTCGAGCCGGTTGTGATAGAGGAGCCCGGTGGCCGGATGACCGAAGGCCGCCTGGTAATCGTGCAGCAGGGCTTTGACCGCGCCGGGATCAACGAGGCCGGTGGTCTCCTCGGCGTGGGTGGGTAACGCGAGGAGAAAGGCGAGGAAAAAGGGGAAAGTGAGGATGCGTTTCATGGGAAGGGATACCGGGAACGGGGTGGGGGATGGCGGCAGGATTCACATGCTAGCGCCCGGTTCCGGGTGGCATCAAGGCTGATGCCGCCGTTCGAGGGCAGCCGTCGCCTTGCTGAACCTCCGTGGCGGGGCGGTCCCTCTCCGAGCTTCCCTCGTCGGAGTCGTTGCGCTAGGGATGAGGGATGACGATCACGCGCGCGACCCGGTTTCTTCTGCTCCATCTATTTTCGATTCGACCCGCGAGCCTCGCGGCAGTGGCGGTGCCCCTCTTGGTGCTCAGTCACGCTCCGGCCGCGAACGGACAGGAGAAGAAGGAAGATCGTCCCAACATCATTTTCCTGCTCGTTGACGACATGGGCTGGGCCGATCTCGGTTGCATGGGATCGAAGGACATCGAGACGCCCCACATTGATCGCATCGCGAGTGAGGGTGTGCGGTTGACCGACTGCTACGCGAGCGCACCGGTGTGTTCCCCCACGCGGGCTGCTTTCCTGACCGGACTCTGGCAACAACGCACGGGAATCGAGTGGGCGATCGGCCTAACCTCGGAGGAGGCCAAGCGCGTCGACGGGAAGCTGGTCGAGGTGGAGGAGCCCTTCACGATGGGGCTGGCTCCGCAGGACTACCACCTGACTCCGCTTTTGAAAAACCACGGCTACGGCACCGCCATCTACGGGAAGTGGCACTTGGGATTCAAGCCGGAATACAACCCGATCGAACACGGTTTCGACGAGTTCTGGGGCATCATCGGTGGGCAATGCGACTACTACAAATATTACTACCTCGGCGGCATGAAGCAGCTCTACGAGAAGAAGGAGATGACCACGGCCGAGGGCTACATCACCGACCTCATCAACGAGCGGGCCGTGCGCTATATCCGGGAGGAATCCGACAGCCCCTTTTTCCTCTACGTGCCCTACAACGCCGTGCACCATCCCTACCACGTCCCGGGAGATCCGACCCAGACCTACACGAATGAGAACAAGAACGATGGCACCCGGGCGGGTTATGCGAAGATGATGGCGTCCATCGACCAGGGCGTCGGAGAAATGTTCGCCGCCTTGGAGGAGAAGGGGATTCTCGACAACACGCTCATCATTTTCTCCAGCGACAACGGCGGCGAGCGCTTCTCCGACAACGGGCCGTTTTTCAATCACAAGACAACGCTTTGGGAAGGCGGAATCCGTGTTCCCTGCCTGATGCGTTGGCCGGACGGTGGGCTGCCCGCCGGCGAGGTGTCGGCGCAACCCGCGATCACCATGGACCTGACTGCCACCATCCTTGCGGCGGCGGGAGTTCCGCAGTTCAAGGATCACCCCATGGACGGCATCGACCTGCTTCCCATTCTCCGTGGAGACCAGGAACCGGTCCTGAATCGCGTCTTCTGCTGGCGGGTGGACCGGACCCGCCGCCGGATGAAAGCGATCCGGCAGGGCGAGTGGAAGTATGTGCAGGACGACATGGTGGAGCTGCTTTTCAACCTCCGGGCCGATGAAGGAGAGCGCGAAAATCTCTACTACGACCGGCTCGACAAGGTGAAGGAGCTGAAGGAAAAGCTGGCCGCGTGGGAGGCGGAGGTGGATCGGGTTCCGCCTCCGATTTTGATTCATTGAGGAATTTGCCGGTGTTCCCTCGAGAGAGGAGCGGGGGGCGTCAAGCGCTCGGGAGGCTCGCACCGAATGAGGCCCGGAGCGGAGTCTGAGCAGCGACCGTGAACTCCCCCGGAGTCACTCCCTTGAGTGAACTGTGTGGCCGTTCGGTGTTGTAATCAATCCGCCAGGTTTCGAGGAGTTCCTGGGCACCTTCAAGGTCCAGAAACCAAGGTTCGTTGAGGCACTCGATGCGCATGGTTTTGTTGAAGCTCTCGACGAAGGATTCTGGAAAGGCTTGCCCGGCTGGATGAACTGTAGGTCAGCGAAGTGCTCATAGGCCCATCGGTCCAGAATTCTGCAGGTGAACTCGGGTCCGTTGTCGGTAGTGATCCGCTTCGGATGTCCTTGTTCGCCCACCTACCGATCCAAAGCGCGGAAGACTTGATGCCCACTCACGAAGTATCGACCTAAATGGCAAGGCACTCCCGCGTGTGATCATCGAAAACGTTCAACGTCTGGATCCGAAGACCGCCAGCGATTCGGTCGCTCATGAAGCCCATCGATCAGCGAT
Organism: Verrucomicrobiia bacterium; assembly: GCA_020439945.1. Classification (GTDB taxonomy): domain Bacteria; phylum Verrucomicrobiota; class Verrucomicrobiia; order Verrucomicrobiales; family DEV007; genus JAEUHH01. The sequence continues at coordinate 22,127 of JAGRPB010000003.1, read as the reverse complement.
CATTGTGGTGGTTCGAAGGCCCGGGTTTCTTGCCCGCCAGAGCGCCGCCCTGGCGCTTCTTTTGTATATGCACTTGGCGCCCTTCCTCCCGGTAGACGCGAAAGGTCCGCCTTTGGCTGTCAGTGAATCCTTCTCGCCGTAGAGACTCGGCCAGCATCCGGTAATCCCATCTTTGACGCTTGGCTGCTGCCTTCTTCCATAGCCGCCCAAATGAATGCTCTCTCGGAACCAGATAGTAGTGCATCAAGGAAAAAATCACTATTCGGTCAGTGGATTGCTTTCGCGCTCCAACATTCTGTATTGGATGATTTCTTCCCTGAATCCCAGTGATTTCCAGAACGCCTGAGCCGCAATATTGCCCGAAATGACCTTTAGTTCGACGGAGTGCACCTTCCCATCCCAGAGTTTTGAAATGAGGGAGTTGGCCAGAGCACGGCCCAATCCAAGGTTTCGGGCATCCGGGGCAACGTAAAGATATAGCACTTCGCCAGCTGTTTGTCCTTCCAGGTAAGCGGGTAAGAACTTAACGGCGCCCTGCGCAAACCCGACGAGTTCGTCGTTTCCATCGCAAATCCCGACAACAGGGGAGAGAGCGGAAGATGATTTCTCAAGGTTGCTCAACCACGTCGATTCTCCACCTTGGCGCAGAGGAAGCTGCAGTCCCAGCTCGCGGAACTCCTCATACATATTCCGAAACAGGTCAGCAAGTTCTGGCCAATTAGGGTGAGAGGGTTCAAGGAGAAAGGTTTCTCTTGGGACGGATGAATTCGAGTCGGGACCGGAACCGGAGTTGCCTTCCACAAAATCGACTACCGCTTCTTCTACGATAGTGGCCAGTCCCTGTAATGAGGTTAACTCCTCCGGAGGGTAGGATGCAAAATCGATCGTGACTGAAAACTCCCTTTCAATCTGATTCAATAATTGAATGAAGGAAAACGAATCGAACAGCCCCGAGTCGAGGAGTGAAAGGTTTTGGTCGGTCGGCAGATCAGGTCTGCTCGCCATCGAATCAAGAATGAAATCCTGAATTTTCTCGCGCCTTGTCTTCATAGTGATCGCTGATCATGTTGGAGAGTTTACCTCGATCAATTTTACCGTTTGAGTTCAGGGGGAAGGAATCGATGACAACGGTCTTCGAAGGAAGCATGTATTCGGGAAGAGTGTCACCCAGGAGTTCCCTGAGGCGGGCTAAGGAAAATTGATCTTCCGATAGGCCTTCGGAAGTTTCAAAAACCGCAATGAGGTCGGAAGCCAAACCATCTTCGCCGAATTCAGGTAGAACAACGATATTATGAGCGCTCTCAACGGCGTCCTTCAGGGCGCACTCGACTTCGAGAATCTCGACCCGATGGCCGCGTAATTGAATCTGTGAATCGATTCTTCCGTGGAAGTGAAAGTATCCTTCGGTATCCTCGCTCGCGAGATCGCCGGTACGATATGATTGAAAAGACGAGATCTGTGTCTGAACAAAGGATTGGGAGGAGCGTTGGACGTCGTCGAGATAGCCGGCAGTGACTTGAGGACCCGTGATTACAAGTTCACCAATAGTTTCTGACAACGCTTCAGTTTGGTTCGTCCTGAGCAAAAATTGATGATTCGGGAAAGGTTGGCCGATGGGAATGACGCCGGGAGAATTGTCCATCGAAGATGATGTTATCTCAAACGAGGAAACGGCGATCGTGGCTTCGGTGGGGCCGTAAAGATTGAACACAGACGAGTTTGGAGCTGAGGCCCTCCACTTGTCGGCGAGACCGGAGGGCAGGGCTTCACCGCAGAATAGACTTTGTTTTACTGAAGGAAAACTGCCCGGTTTAAGGGCACGGAGTTTGTCAAGGATGGTAAGAACTGATGGAACTGAGAACCAATGAGTGATCTGGTGTCGATTGATGAAGGTGCTTGGTGAAAATCTATCGACCTTGGTGGGAACCACCAACGCACCTCCGCTGAGAAAGGTAACGAAAATGTCGTGGATACTCAGATCGAAGGTAAGGTCGAACATCTGAGAGGCCCGGTTTCCGACACCGACGGGGAAAGCTTCGACCGCATGATCGAGATAGGCGGAGAGGTTGGCTCGAGAGACTGAGATTCCCTTGGGCTTGCCTGTGCTTCCGGAGGTAAATAAGATGTATGCGGAGTCCGAAAGTTCATGGGGACTCCCTCCGGCGTCTCTTTCCGCGGAAGTGGGGATACGACAAAGTTCGAGATCAATTCCAAGCGAAAGTGATCGAATTTCGCCCGGCTTTGAGTGATCGAAGTCGACGTCAGATAGTGTTCTTAGAAGCTGGTAGAACTTTGGAAGCAGTGATTTTTCAACCAGTGCATATCGTGCATATCCTCTTCGTATGATCTCGGCATTGCGCTCGTCTGGAAATGCTGGATTCAGGGGGACGAAGGGCCGCCCGGAGATTGACGTTCCAACGATCGACGCGAATGCCGAAAAGGAACGATCGGCAAAAATGGCGACCGGGGCTTGGGGTAAGTCGAGAAGCGGTTTCCTGACGGCGTCTGCGAGAGATGACAGATCGGCGTAGGACCACGAGGAACCGTTGGCGAGAATCGAAGGCGCTTGGGAGTTACGGTCAAATGAATCCCGAAGTCGCTGGGAAAGGCAATGGGGATCACTCATGATAAGGATTCTCTACTAGCGATTGGCTCTTCTCGATGGTGGCAATTAAGTCGTCTGTAAAACGAACTGCTCCTTCTCGGTTGAGATGATCGCACGAATGGTAGAGAAGGGGGTCGGTAAACGAACCCGAGTAATCGAGTAAAGGGAAGCCAGTTTGACTGGAAAGTTGACGGAAAAATGCCGAACATTCGGCATAGCCACTCATTTCGCCGGCTTGTTCGAGGTAATATTCTGAAGTCGGGGGAACGACAAGGTAGACAGAAATACTTTCCTCTGCCAGTCTTTCGACGAATTCGCGGTAGGCTTTCGAATTTTGATCTCGAGACCTGCGGGGGACGGTTCTAGCGACAGCCTGCTGAACTTCTAGAGAGAAACCGAGAGAACTGGGCGACATGACGGAATCGTGGATCTGGGCGCCAAATTCGTTTAATTCCGTCTTCCTCGAGAATCGTTTTCCCCTAGCAGCCATCTTTAGATAGTTGATGAGGTAGGGGCGGAAATTCGGGAGCAGAGAATAGAAGCCAAGATATTCGTGTAAGTGATAACCCACGTTGTCCAATGCGCGGGAGCTTCGTGAACTTTCGTTAGTTTTTAAAAGCGCGGGGCTTGCCTGCAGGACTACGACTTGCAGGCGAGAAAGATCGCGAATCTTGTCGAATTCGTATTTGATATCGTGAATATTATTTGCTGGGTAGGCAAGATTCAGGTAGCCGGGAGCGCCAATAAATCCATTGGCGAGGTAGGAATCTCCTAAGACAATCGCTTTCGGAACTCCCGCTTGGAGAAGCTTGAGGTGATCCAGAAAATTTTCATTAGGGATTACCTTTTTTCGGACGACGAATTCCGACGACCCGAAAAAAAGCGCGATCGTGAGGGAAAAGCCGGTTCCGAGGCCAAAAAGAAGGAGCCTAAAACTGGAAATAGAGAAATTCACTTTCAGCGCCCACGATTATGTTGATGATGGAAATTGCAAGCAGGATTCCGAGGACGATTGAAGCGATCGCAAGGCGAATGTTGTCCGATGCAAACGGTGGCAAAGGTCTATCGGATTTTTCGTTGTAACCCGCGAGAAACGACGAAGAAGGTCCGTACCACAAGATAAGTAAGGCGAGCCCGAAAAAGATGACTTGGAGTGGTGAGATAGCAACTTCCAGGGGTGTTTCTGGGCTCGGGAAAAATCGGCTCTCTGATCGAGAAGGATAAAATCCAAACATGGAAAAAAGGGTTTCCTTGGCCCGGGAGAATTGGTCGATGCGAAAGAAAGGATAGGAAAGAACCAGGAGAGCAAACACCTTCGCACGCCCGAGGAGAATGAGCGTTTGTTTAAGCGCTGCGGACGTAACCCTATTGGCGGGTTTGGGCAACAAACGCGACACCGTTAGATACGCACCGTGGATAAATCCCCAGATTAAGAAATTCCAACTGGCCCCGTGCCAGAGGCCCACGAGTGACATGACGAATATTGTGAGGAGAGAGTGTCCAAGCAGCGAGTGAATCCTCGTTCGAAGAGCAATCGGTAAATAGAGATACTGAGTAAAGAACGCCGTGAGAGTGATGTGCCAAGTCTTCCAGAAATCCGCAATGCTGGTAGCCTTGTAAGGGGAGAGAAAATTGATTGGCAGACGTAAACCGAAAAGAAGAGCGAGGCCAATTGCAATATCAGAATAGCCGGAAAAATCGAAGTAAAGTTGAACGGCGTAAGTGGCGTTGGCCCACCAGGCTTCTCCGGCTCCAGGGGTGTAGCCTGAGTCGATGAAAGAAAAAATTGGGCGGCTCAATCCGCCAAAATAGTCGGCAATGGCGGTTTTTTTGAATAGTCCGATAATCAGAATGGTGAATCCGGAAATTAGGGATTCACGGTTTGGGCGAAGGGTAGCCGTGGCCAATTGAACACCGAGATCGGTGAAGCGGACAATGGGGCCGGCAATAAGTTGGGGGAAAAATGACACATAGGTGGCGTAGTTTAACAGGTTCGCTGGCTTTGTTCGTTGATGGTATGAATCGATGAGTAGCGATATCTGTTGAAAAGTGAAAAATGAGATTGCGAGTGGGAGCGTGATTGATGCAATCTTGAAGTCGAAAGAGGTGATGCTGTTAATCGTGCCCAGAAATAGACCCCAGTACTTGTAGTATCCAAGGCAGGCCAAGTTGGCCAAGATGCCGAACCATAGGAGGCCTTTCGACCGGTGGCGGCTCAGGAATTTGGCAACTCCAAAATTAAATAGGATCGAAGAAACTAGTAGGAAGAGGTAGGAAACGTCCCAATAGGCATAGAAGACAAGAGATGATCCAAGAAGTGTTATGATTTTAAAATGTCGACTGGGTCCAAAATGGAAAATCAGTAAAGTAACGGGCAGGAAGAACAGAAGAAATTGGAGTGAATTAAAAAGCATTTCGGAGGGGAGATTGAGTGATCCTTGGGTCTTTTCCTCTTTCTATTCTATTTGACCTGCTGACTTACGTTGGCGGATAAGGAATCCTATAATAAGACTAACGAACGAATCGGAGGAGATTACGGTGTGGCCGATCCCTGGTAGGATTTTTAGATCGGCGTCAAGTTCGTGGTGTCGCAGAAAATCGGAGTAACGGATGGACTGTTGGGGAGAAACAAGAGCGTCTTGATCGCCGTGAACCACGAGCGAGGAAAAGTTAGACTGGGGAGGAATGTTCTGAGGAGAGGCGCCTCGGAGGAGAGGCGCTGAACGTCTAGGGGGAAGGCGAAAGAACTGGTAGAGTGGAGACGTGTTTTTTTCATGATCAAGATCTTCTGTTTCCTCGATGTAGGCGTTCAGGTCAAATGCCCCCGAAACCAAGATTGTTGAGGCAATAGGATTGGGCGTTTTCTGGGGTATTTGAGCCTGATGGGATAAAAAGGCGGCCAAGTGTGCTCCTGATGAAACTCCAAACAGGGTGATGTGCGAGCCATCGTAGCCATAGGATTCCCCGTTCGTTGACAACCAATTTATTGCGGACATTATGTCCGCGGCCGGTCCAGGCCACGGCGCTGACTGTATAGAGCGGAAGTTAACCGAGGCAAGAACATAGCCGCTTTTTTCTGCCACGGTTGGGAGATTCCATGTAATGGCCGAGGCCTTGTCTCCCAAGTTCCAAGCGCCTCCGTGAATGAAGATAAGTAGGGGGCGTGGTTTACGGTTTTGTTTCGAGCGGTAGATATCAAGTCTTTGGATTTCTTGTTCGTTCGAGTATGGAAGGTTGAATTCGGGTTGAATGGTGTTTGGAATTGTAGAGTCAAGGAGGTGGGTATACTCTTTTTTGCTGAGGAACCCGTCGTTGTCGGTATCGTATTCCTTAAGGGTTCTGCGAATATTGGCGGGAGGAGATTCCCGGTTGATATCGATTTTTCCATCCCGATTTGTGTCCCAAGTCGAGAATGGAAATGCCAGAATCGTCGGGGCAGTTGATGTGAGCAAAGCAAATGAGAGGAAGGCTTTGTGGACAATTGTGTTTGAGAGCCGAAAAGACATGGTTAGAAGGAGTTGAGAAGTTTTTTTTGAATCCTTTCTCGGCCTTTTGGAATGACTGGTAAAGGCTTACTTATTCTCCCACCCGTGTCCTTGTCACCATCGGCCCAGTGTTTGAGGTAGGGCAGATCGCGTTTTCTGCTGGCGGGTGGATCACAATCGCCGTCGGATGAAAGCGATTGGAAGTAGGTGCAGGACGACATGGTGGAGCATCTTTTCAGGCTCGCAACCGACCAAGGCGAACAAAATAGTCTCTTTCACGACCCGGCTAGACAAGGTGAAAGAACTTTAAGAGAAGCTGGCGGCCTGGGAAGCCGACGTCGACCCGGATTCCTCCTGCCATCCTCAATCATTGGAGGGTCTCCTTACCCAGGCAAGACGGTGCGATCCGCCCCTGAGGGTCATCGTCGCTATCGATCACAACAACAGACTACGGGATGGCGAAAGCAGCAATCTACCTATGATCGGGTCACCTGAGGACCCTTTCGCTGCAGGACACCATAAAAAGCGTCACTGCGTGACGGCTTTTTAATTGGCGACCCGTACGGGACTCGAACCCGTGTTGCCGCCGTGAAAGGGCGGAGTCCTAACCGCTAGACGAACGGGTCGCATTCAAATCAGTCATCTGAAGTGACTGCGACGGAGATCGTGGTCAGCCTTGTTAGGCTGACCGGGCGCATACCTTCCCGGATTCTGAACCGGTTTCAAGTCAAATTTCTCGGGTTTTTTCAGGCCGAAAAACCGCTCCGCGATCCGAGTATGAGCGTCGCCGTCCGGGCCGCGGCTCCGCGGTGTCGTGCCAGGGCAGCGCCGCCGTGATTCGCCAGATTGGCGGCGGCGTCGGGATCGCAGAGCAGGTGCTCCAGTGCCGCTACGAGATGCGCCTCGGTGCCCTCTTCCAGTTGGATCAATCCGCCCGCCTGAACCAGGTCCGCGACGATGGGACGAAAGTTTTCCATGTGTGGTCCGACGATGGTGGGCCTTTCGGCGACGACGGGTTCGACGGGATTCTGTCCTCCCAGGCCCAGGAGGCTTTTGCCGACGACCACGAAATCGGAGAGGTAATACCAGGCCCGCAGTTCGCCGGTCGTATTGGCGATCCAGCAGGGATAACCGTTTTCGGGGCTCGCACTCTCGGGGTTCGTGGCGCGCACCGGCTGTTTCAACACGGGCGCGAACCCCGCCTCGCGGAGGTCGGTCTCCACCGTGGCGGCCCGTTCGGCATGTCGCGGGACGACGACGTAGGCAAGATCGGGGAAGCGTTCTCGAAGTCGCAGAAAAACCCGGCCGATCAGAGCCTCTTCCCCGGCATGGGTGCTGCCGGCGAGCAGGATCCGAGCCTTCGCGGGAAAGCCGTTCTGATCGAGCCAGTTCCTCAGTTCGGCAACCTGGAAATCCGGTCTCTCGCCCTGGGTCTCATCGAATTTCACGCTGCCGGTGAGCTCGATGCGGTCCAGTGAAACACCGAGCCCGGCCCAGCGATCCACGTCGATCTCGAATGGCGCCCCGACCCGATCAATGAGCGAAAAGACCGGAGCCGTCAGGGCGCCGAATTTCCGGAACCGCCGCTCGGAACGGTCGGAGAGCCGCGCATTCACCAGCACCACGGGAATGCCGCGCCGGCGGGCCTGAAGCACGAGGTTCGGCCACACTTCGGCCTCCACCAGCACCAGCCGCTCGGGCCGGATGCGGCGAAGCGCGGCGGCGGTGATCCAGGGCAGATCGACCGGATTGTGAATCACGGTGACAGCGTCGGCGGCGTCTTTGGTTTTCTCTTCCGCGACGCGGAATCCGGTCGTCGTGGTCGTCGAGAGCACGATGCCCACCCCGGGATCCTGGCGGCGCAGCTCGTGAATCAGTTTCACCGCCACCAGCACCTCGCCGACGCTCACGGCGTGGATCCACAGGTTCCGTTCGCGGGCGAGTCGCCGTTTCACCTCGGGTTGGTAGAGACCGAGCCGTTGCCGGAAATTCCGCGCCAGCCCTCCACGCTGGAGCCCTTTCATCACGAACCGCGGAAATCCGACCAGGAGCGCCAGAGGCAGCAGCAGATTGTAGATGACGTAGACGAGAGAGCGATTCATTCCGGCGATCCTGAAAGTGGCGAAAGAAAAAAGAGGCGGGTGCCACCGTAGCGGCGTTCGCGAAGCACGGTCCACCGGGCCGTCTTCGCATTCAGGGGCAACGCCGCGCCGTCCATGCCCTCGAGCACGAAAAGCCCGTCGGACGCGAGGCTGCGAACGAGCGCTTCCGACGCAAGCAGGTCCGCGATTTCCGCGCGGGTCTGGTCGTCGCGAGCGTAGGGCGGGTCGGCAAAAACGAGGTCGAAGCGATCGCGGTTCTCCCCGGTCGCGAGACCGTTGAGAAAGGCGGAGACCTTCATCCGCCGCACCTCGGCCGGGAGCCGGGTTCGCTCCAGATTGTCGCGAATGGTCTGGGCGGCCCGCTCGTTTTCCTCCACGAAGACGACGGAGCCAGCGCCGCGGCTGAGCGCCTCGATGCCGAGGGCGCCACTGCCGGCATAGAGATCCAGGATTCGCGCCTCGATGACCCGTTCCCCGAGACTGGAAAACAATGCCTCGCGAACGCGATCGGTCGTGGGACGCGTCACGGAGTTGGGCACGGTCAGGGACAGACCGCCCGCGCTGCCGGCTATCACTCGCATGCGGAAGATTCGGGGGAAAAGGCGCCAACGATACCCGAACGTGGACCGATCACCAGCAGGGATTCGGTTTCTCCGACGTCATTTCAATCACGGTGCCGGGGAAGGTGGAGGCATCTGGCTCCGATGCACCCAGGCCTTCACGCCGGCCAGGGGACCATCCAGCACCTCGATCTCGTAAGCGTCGGCATCCCGGCTCAGGATCTTCACCTCCAGGCTTTCAAACACCCGGCGCAGATCCCGCGCCTCCGCGTCGCCGTCGCGCCTCGCTTCGGGCGATTGAAAGGCGAAGAAAAAATCGCGCAATCCCTGCACCGATGGCGCCAGGTAGAGCGGCTCCCTGGTGGTATCGAGCGTGAGCACCTGTCCCATGGTCGGGCCCCCGGCGTTCAGGACACCGTCCGGCAGCGAACGCTTGGCCGCCGCGATTCCCAGCCAGGCGGCACCGAAGAGAGCGCCGACAAAGACGACAGCGATCACCAAGCCCAGGGCGATCTGACGCGGGCCGGTTTTCATCCCTTCCCGTCGACGCGGCGCGACAGTTTCTTGCTCTGTTTTTCGAGAAACTTCTTTTCCTCGTCGGTCAGGCTGTGAATGCCGTGCTGACTGATCTTGTCGAGGATGGCATCGATCTCGGCGGAGACAAAAGGCTTCGGTTCCTTCGGCTTCGCTTCCCCGGCCTTCACCACCTCCGCATCGACCACGCGCTTGGTGCCGAATCGCTGGGTCCAGCGTTTCGTCTTCGCCTGACCCGCATCGCGGTCGCGTTGCCAGGGCATCACCCAGGCTATCCAGAACCACCCGAAGAAAGCGCCGCCGAGGTGAGCCACGTTCGCGATGCCGTTGCCGGCGAACGTCATCCCGAAGACATCCTGCGCCAGCATCATGGTGAGTTCGATCGCCACGATCACCGCGCCGATTTTCCACATCGCCGTCCGGATCGGAATCACGAAAAAGAGCAACAGGTTCACCACCTGCCGCGGCATCAACGTGATCAGTCCGAAGACCACACCGACCACCGCGGCCGAGGCGCCGAGGATGGGACTGGGCGAATAGAGAATCTGGGCAAGTCCGCCGAAAAGGCCCGCGCCGAAATACAGGCCGAGAAAGGACCAGGTCCCGATCATCCGCTGCACCTGGTAACCCCAGAAAAACAGCACCAGCATGTTGAAGAGCAGGTGGAAAAAGTCCGCGTGAACGAATTGATAGGTGAGCAAGAGATAGACCTCGCCGGAAAAAACCTCCGCGCGACTCGCGGTGCCGATGCGCCCGTGATCGAGGATCAGCACTTCGGCGAGGTGAACCGCCACATTGATCACGATCAGCCAGGTCACCACCGACCACGACCCCGGGCCGGACGCCTTTCGCCGTTGGCTTCCGCCCAGACCGTAGCTGTCCTCGTCCCGGGTATAGTCGCGATCGTAAATGCCCATGATAAAAATCCGGCCGGTATCCTAAGGCCGACGCCCCCCCACCGCAAGGCGGGGCGTATCCCGGTCGAATTGCGGAATGAAGAGGGTCAGGTTTCGGACTCAACAGGGTCAGGTCCGTGACTCAACCGGGTTCATTACGGGGCGTTTCCGCGCCGTTGCCTAAAAATGCGATTTCTGGGATAGTTTGCTGGTCGGGACAGCGGGTCTTGCCTGCGCTGTCCTGTGTTTTCCTGCCTCCATGTTTCGTTTTTCTTCCAGAATGCCGTGGCTTCGAGGCGCGGCCGTGGTTGTTTCGCTTCCGTTCGCGACCGCTCTGGCCGCGGATTCGGTCGATTTCAATCGGGACATCAAACCGATCCTGACGACGAATTGCGTTCGCTGTCACGGACCGGATGAGGACAAACGAAAGGCCGATCTCAGGCTCGATACGTTTGAAGGGGCGACGGAGGACCTGGGCGGCTATCGCGCGATCGATCCGGGAAAGGCGAACGCGAGCGAAGTGGTGGCGCGGATCAAGAGTGCGGATCCTGACGAGCTCATGCCGCCGCCAAAATCTGGACATGAACTGAAGGCGGAAGAGATTTCCCTGTTGGAGGCGTGGATCAATTCCGGAGCGAAATACGAGCGACACTGGGCGTTCGTGCCACCGACCCGACCGGAACCACCGGCCGATGCCGGAGTCGATTGGGCGAAAAACGCGATCGATCATTTCGTGATGGCGCGGCTTGAGAAGGAAGGACTGCATTCGCGCCCGGAGGCATCGCCGGAAATCCTGCTGCGCCGGCTAACGTTGGATCTCACCGGTCTGCCCCCGCAGCCTCAGGAAGTGCGGGCTTTTGTTTCCGCCTGGGAAAAAGCGTCTGCCTCGGGACCGGACCGGGACGTCCTCTGGTCGGAAAAGATCGATGAATTGCTGAAGCGTCCTTCCTACGGCGAGCGCTGGGCGGCGCCGTGGCTGGATCTGGCGCGTTACGCTGATTCGATGGGTTACGCCAGTGACAACCTGCGCACCATCTGGGCCTACCGCGACTGGGTGATCGATGCGCTGAACCGCAACCTTCCCTACGATCAGTTCACACTGAAGCAGTTGGCGGGCGACCTTTTGCCGGATGCCTCGGTCGAGGACCGGATCGCGACCGCGTTCCACCGGAGCACGATGAACAACACGGAGGGCGGCACGGACAACGAGGAGTTTCGGGTCGCGGCGGTGAAAGATCGGGTCAACACGACGATCCAGGTGTGGATGGGGCTGACGATGCGCTGCGCGGAATGCCACACCCACAAGTACGACCCGATCACGCAGGCGGAATACTATCGATTCTACGACTTCTTCAATCAGACCGCCGATGCCGACACCAACGATGACGCGCCGACCATCGCGGTGCCGGGAACGCCGGAAATCGAGAAGCGAATCGCCTTGCAGTCCCAGATCGATGAACTGCACCAGCAACTGGAAGCGGTCGATGCGAACGCGCTGGCGGAGGAACGCCGGGCCTGGGAAGCCCAGTACCGTGGGAAGAGCGACTGGCGGACCTTGTCCTTCGACAAGCGGGCCTCGCTGAAAGGCGCCACGATCACTCCCGAAGCGGACGGCAGTCTGTTCGTCAGCGGGCCTTCTCCGAAAAACGACACCTATCAACTCTCGGTCGCTCCCGGTTTCTCGGGATCGATCACCGGTTTCCGTCTCGAAACGATTCCCGACCCACGGAATCCGGCCGGAGGCGCGGGGCGTTCGCCGGAGGGACGCTTTTTCCTCAATCGTTTCGCCGCCCAGCTGGACACCGGCGAACGCGCGCCGAAGGGTCGCGTCGTCCGGGTGACGCTACCGGGTAAAAAGAAGTTTCTCCACCTCGCCGAGGTCGAAGTGTTCAGCGGCAAGGAAAACGTGGCCCGGAAGGGAACGGCGAAACAGATTTCAACCGGATATGAAGGACCGGCTTCGAATGCGATTGACGGGATCACGGATGGCAATTTCAGCGCACACAAGACCACTCATACCGCGGAGGAAACCAACCCTTGGTGGGAAGTCGACCTCGGTTCCGAGGTGCCGATCGACCGGATTGTGCTGTGGAATCGTACCGACGGAGGGACCGCATCGCGGATCGAGGGCTACACGATTCAACTGCTCGACGGCGCACGGAGATTGGTCTGGGAGGAAACCGGACAACGCGCTCCAGAAAAGAATGCCGAGTGGGCGCTCAGTGGCGAGCGGCAACTGCATTTCGCGACCGCAACGGCCGATTTTTCGACGGACAAGTATCCCGTCAGCGCGGCGGCCGGCGCCGTGTCTCGAAATCTGGCCGGATGGGATGTGACACCCCGACAGAACGAACCGAACGAAGCGGTTTTTGTGCTTGGTGCGCCGGTGGAAGTGGCCGCCGGGGACAAGCTGACGGTTACTCTGAATCACGATTACAACTACGGCGGCCAGCTGACGCTCGGTCGATTCCGGATTTCCCTGACTAGCGATCCCTCGCTGCCAAAGCGGGGACAGTTGCCGCCGGATATTCTCCGTCTGGTGGACAAAGGCGAGAGCGAGAGAACCGAGGCCGAAGCCAAGAAACTGGCGGACTATTTCCGGGGTGTCGCGCCCTCGCTGTCGAAGATCAGGACCGAGATTGCTTCTCTCCAGAAGAAGCGCGACGCGATCAAGACGCCGACCGTGCCGGTGATGGCCGAGCTGCCCGCGGCGCAGCATCGCGAGACGCGAATCCAGGTGCGCGGAAATTTCATGGACCTCGGCGACAAGGTGATCCACGGCGTGCCGGCGGCGTTTCATCCGTTTCCGAAAGACGCGCCGGAAAACCGGATCGGTGTCGCTGAGTGGCTGATGGACCCGGCCAATCCGCTCACGGCGCGGGTGGCGGTGAACCGCCTCTGGGCGCAGTTGTTTGGCCTCGGGCTCGTCGAGACGGAGGAGGATTTCGGTTCGCAGGGCACCTTTCCGAGTCATCCGCAGTTGCTCGACTGGCTGGCGGTCGAGTATCGGGAAAACGGATGGGATCAGAAGGCGCTGCTGAAAACCATCGTGATGTCGGCGACCTATCGGCAGGATTCCTCAGCGTCGCCGGAACAGTTTGAAAACGATCCGCTGAATGTGCTGCTGGCTCGTGGCCCGCGATTTCGTCTCGATGCCGAGCAGGTGCGTGACCAGGCGCTGGCGCTGAGCGGGCTTCTGGCGAAAAAGGTTGGCGGACCGTCCGTTTACCCGCCACAGCCTCCGGGCATGTGGCGCGCCGCCTTCAACGGGGCTGACCGGAATTGGAAGACCAGCGAAGGCGAGGATCGCTATCGCCGGGGGCTCTACACCTTCTGGCGGCGAAGCGTTCCGTATCCGAGCATGGCGACCTTCGACGCGCCCAGTCGCGAAGTGTGCAACGTGCGCCGCATTCGGACGAACACCCCGCTACAGGCCTTCGTGACGCTGAACGACCCGGTCTATGTCGAGATCGCCCAGGCGCTGGCCCGCCGGATTCTGGCCGAAGGCGGCGGGGACGATGCCTCGCGGATCGATTACGGGCTGCGTCTCGTCCAGATGCGTCCGCCGAATCCGGAAGAAACGCAGACCGTGAACGCCCTGCTGGCGGAAGAACTGGCCCACTATCGTGCTCAGTTGGAGGAAGCGAAAAAACTGGCCACCGGCGAGGTCGAAGCCGTGCCCGAGGGTGTCGATGTCGCCGAGCTGGCCGCGTGGACCTCGGTAGCAAATATTCTCCTCAATCTCGACTCCGTGCTGACGAAATCGTGAAGATGTTTTCCGAAATTGCCGCCGTAATTCTTGGTGGCCTGGTCGCGGTTTCCGCCGAAGAAGGGAAGCCGAAAGTCGAGTTGGTTCCCGCGCATCTCGCCACCGCGCGGGCCTTGTTGGCGGCGATCACGCCGGAGACGAACCTCTACAGCGCCTCTCCCAGCCGGATCGCCTGGGCGGACGAAGCGGCCCCGTCGAATCGCAGTGTCTGCTCGTCTTTCACAGCGCTCCTGTTGCGAAAAAACTATGGGCTCGATGACGCGGCCGCCGAGGCTTTGTTCGGCGAGGCGGCTCCGGAGGCGGACGAATGGTTTGCCGCGGTGCGTGACTCTGGCAGGTTCGAGCGAATCGACCGAGTCGACGCGATCCGGCCCGGAGATTTTTTGGTCATCGATTACCGGTCCGGCAAGGCGATTCCCACCGGTCACGTCATGCTCGTCGATGGCCCGCCCCGTCGGGTGAACGAACTTGATACCGCGAAGCCGCTTCCATGGCCTCGGCCGAAAGAACTCGTCGATCGTCCCCTTCGTTGGGATACGCCGCGACTTTTCGAGTGGCATGTGAGTGTGATCGATTCATCGCGTTCGCCGCACGGCTCGGGAGATTCGCGTCACGGCGCCAACGCCGATGGCAGCGACGATGACGGATTGGGTCGCGGCGATCTCCGCTTGCTCGCCGATATTACCGGACGCCTGCTGGGCTATACCTGGTCGACTTCCGCGAGATCCCAAATTCACACCACGAACGAGCGCCCGTTGATCGTCGGTCGATTCCGCCCGGAATCCTGATTTCCCAACTCCCTTCCTCCCATGAATCCGATTCTCCAAGCTTCCGCCCAGTTTGCCACGCGACGCCAGATGCTTCGTGGCGGAACGATCGGACTCGGCACCATCGCGCTGAATCGGCTCGCGTCGCTGGGGGCTTCGACACCGGCCCCGCCGTCCGCGCTCGACAATCCGCTGGCCCCGAAGATTCCGCCGCTGCCGGTCAAGGCGAAGCGGGTCATCTACCTCCACATGGCCGGTAGCCCGCCTCAGCACGATCTCTTCGATTGGAAACCGGAACTGAAGAAGCACAGCGGCGAACCGTGCCCGGAGAGCCTGATCGAGGGCGAGCGTTTCGCGTTCATCAAGGGGCGTCCCAAGTTGCTGGGAACGCCTTGGAATTTCGAACGCTGCGGCGAAACCGGCACCTGGGTGACCGAGCTGCTTCCGCAGTTCAAGTCGGTGGTCGACGATGTCTGCGTGGTGAAGTCGATGTACACCACCCAGTTCAATCACGCGCCGGCCCAGCTTTTCCTCTACTGCGGCGAAGCGCGCTTCGGTTACCCGTCGATGGGATCGTGGGTCACCTACGGTCTGGGGAGCCCGAGCGAGAATCTGCCCGGTTTCGTGGTCCTCCTGAGCGGTGGCACCAATCCCAGCGGCGGAAAGGCGCTCTGGGGCAGCGGATTCCTGCCGGCGCTCTATCAGGGGGTGCAATGTCGGAGCGACGGCGATCCGGTCCTCTACGTGAACAACCCGGACGGACTCAGCCGCGAATCCCGGCGACGCGGTCTCGATGCGCTCCGCAAACTCAACGAACGCGAAATGCGCGAGGTCGGAGATCCCGAAACGCTCAGTCGAATCGCCCAGTACGAACTGGCCTACCGTATGCAAATCGCGGTCCCGGAGGTTATGGACATCAAGCAGGAACCCGAGTGGGTTCATGAAATGTACGGTACCAAACCGGGGGAGGAGAACTTCGCCAACAACTGCCTGCTCGCCCGCCGACTGGTCGAGCAAGGCGTGCGCTACGTGCAGCTTTTCGACTACGGATGGGACTTCCACGGCACCGGACCGGCGAATGACATTTCGATCGGCTTGAAGGACAAGACGCGCGACATCGATCAACCCATCGCGGCCCTGTTGAAGGATCTCAAACAGCGCGGCCTGCTCGACGACACACTGGTGGTCTGGTCCGGAGAATTCGGTCGCACCTCGATGAACGAGGAGCGCAATGGGAGCAAATTCCTCGGCCGTGATCACCATCCGCACTGCTTCACCCTCTGGATGGCGGGCGGCGGCATCAAACCTGGCAGCTATGGCGAGACCGACGAATTCGGCTACCGCGTCGCGGAAAACAAGATGTCGGTCCACGATCTCCAGGCCACCGTGCTGCACCAGCTCGGGCTGGACGCCCACCAGTTCACCTACCCATTCCAGGGTCTCAACCACCGCCTCATCGGCGTGATCGGCGACGCGAAGGTGCAGCACGATATCCTGGCCTGAGCCCGCTCCGGTCCCTCTTTGATTCGTTTTTTCGGGTTGGCGGTTCCCGGTGACGCCGAATTCGTTTGATTCCCCGCGGCGGCGCGGGAATTTGGCATGCCGCTTGCGCTCCTCAGCGGCTCCCCCTTTGAGTTTCAACCGCCTCCCGTGAGTCAGACTACCCCAACCGTTTCCTCCAGCCCCGCCAAACCCGTCTGGGTGATGGGGCATAAGAACCCGGATACCGACGCGATCTGCTCGGCGATCGCCTACGCGAATCTGCTCAGCCAGACGCGTCTGCCCGAGGCGGTGGCGGCCTGTTGCGGCACGCCCAATTCGCGGACCGAGTGGGTGCTGAAACAGGCGGGTCTTTCGCGGCCGAGGCTGATCACCGATCTCAGACCGCGGGCCATTGACGTTTGCCGGACGGACGTCGTCACCACTCACCCCTCGGAAACGATTTTCGGCGCTTACCATCGCATGGCAGATGGTGGATTCCGCAGCCTGCCGGTGGTGGATGACGACGGAGAGATTCTCGGTCTGCTTTCTCTGCTGGACCTGTTGCAGCTACTCATCCCGACTGCGATCGAAGGCGAGGCGGTGAGGGCGGTGAAGACCAACATCACCAGCATGAATCGCGCGCTCGATGGGGAGGTGGTCTGCGCGCCGCCAGACCGTGACGACGAGGATCACGAGTATCTCATGATGGTGGCCGGCTCCAGCGAACCGGTGATGGAGGATCGCATCGGCGCTTTCGACGCGGAGCGCCTTCTCATCATCACCGGAGACCGGGCCGGTGTGCAATTGCTGGCGGTGGAGGCCGGGGTGAAATGCCTGGTCGTGACCAGTGGGTTCCGACCGGCCGAAGCGATTCTCAACGCGGCGCGGGCAAAAGGCGTGACGATCCTGGTAACGCCGCGCGACACGGCCAGTACGACGCAGTTGATCCGCGGCTCTCGTCCGATCCGGCATGCGGTGAGCGAGGATTTCGTGACCTTCGATCCCGATGTTCCATTGCACGTCCTCCGTGACCGGATCCAGGGATTGCATCAGACGCTTTTTCCGGTGACCGATTCCGGGACGGGCCGGCTGTTGGGCGTGTTCTCGCGGACGGACCTGGTGGCGCCCCAGAAACCGCGACTGGTGCTGGTGGATCACAATGAATTCTCCCAGGCCGTGACCGGCGCGGACGAAGCCGAGATCATCGAGGTGATCGATCACCACCGGTTGAGCGGCAACCTGGTGACGCGTGAGCCGGTCCAGTTCATCAATAAGCCGGTCGGTTCGACTTGTACGATCGTGGCTCGCGCCTTTCGCAGCCACGGCCTGGAGCCTTCGCCACCGATCGCGACCTGCCTCTGCGCGGGCATCATTTCCGACACCCTGAATCTCACGTCGCCGACCGCGACAGAGGAGGATCGTTCGATACTCGGCTGGCTCAGCGAACTGGCGGGAATCGAGGTCGACAAGTTTACCGAGGAATTCTTCGCCGCGGGTTCCGTTCTGCGCTCCAGCGAGCCGGGCGACGTGATCGATTCGGATCGCAAGGAATACGAGGAAAGCGGCTACCGGGTCAGCATTTCCCAGATCGAAGAGGTCGGAATGAATCAGTTTTTCCCCGTTCGCGAAGCGCTCCAGGCGGAGTTGAAACGCATCATCGACGCGCACGATCTCGACATCGCCTGCCTCATGGTGACCGACGTGACGCGCAACGACAGCCTGCTACTGATCGAGGCTCCGGAGGAAGTCCTGCGCAAGGTTCACTACCCGCGGAGAAAAGAGAAACTCTACAAGCTCGACGGAATCGTGAGCCGGAAAAAGCAGCTCTTCCCCTGGTTGAGCACCCTGCTTGGAGAGTTGGCCCGGGATCCGGAGAGGGACTGACTCGAACGAGGGCTTAACAGGGTTGGTTCGTCGACCTGACCCTGTTGACTACTCGTCCTCAGGCGGTTCTCAGTTTTCCGCGAGGATGCGATCCGCCGCGTCGGCGCCCATGCGCATGGCCTTGTGCATATTGGGATAGCAGAAGCCTCCCTGGCGGCCGGTCGTCTGGACGTTTTCCAAAGCGTCGACAAAGTCGATCACTTTGACGAGATGAGGCTCGAAGCCGAGGCCGAAGATGGGATAGCCGTGGGGAGTGCGCAGCAGATTGACTTCGACAATTTCGTCCGGCTTGCAGATGCCTTCCTTTTCAAGGTCAGCAAAAATCGCCTGGCGCGCGCTTTCGTCGCCGTTCCACTTGGCATCGCCGACTTCGCAGGTGGTTTCGACGATGAGCACGGTGTGGTCGGGCGGATTGACGAGAAGTCCGGCGTTCTTGGGTTCGCCGACCCGATGAAAGGCCTTGTCGCGATAATAGATGTAGAGCGCGTCGATGGCTTTCTCTTTTTTGACGAGCAGGCCGTAGATGGTGACGGCCTTGGTCTTGAGATACTCGGCCGATGCACGAACGTCTTCCGGGGCATGATCGCCGAAGGCGCCGAGGAAGTCCTTGATCGGGATCGTCGAGATAACGTGATCGCACTCGATGGAGCGCTCCTCGCCGGTTTCCGAATCGCGGTAACTGACTCCGGTGGCGCGTTTGCCGGCGTCGTCGAGTGTCACTCCTCTAACGATGGCATTGGGAATCACGCGGCAACCGAGACGGTTGATCTCTTCCGCCACCAGGCGCGGCATGGCTTCGGCGCCCTTCCGGGAATAGTGCAGCGTTTCCTCGCTCAGGGCGCTCTCGACGGCGTGGACGCTCTTATCCTTGATGCCGAACTTCGCCAGCATCTTCTTGATCACGTCGACGGCGCTGAGGCGCGGCATCTTGGTGGTGATGAAGGTTGCGGAAAGCTGGGTGGGCGGGAATCCCCAGTAGCGGGTGGTGAATTCCTTGAAGAAAAACTTATAGAGCGGTTTGCCGTAAAGCTGGATGAGTGCTTCCTCGGCGTCCTTTGGATCCTTGGGGCGCATCTTGTACCACGATTGATAAGCCAGCAGGCCGATGCAGCAGTGAGCGAGGATGAAAGGGTTCATGCCTTTCACCATGTCGCCGAACTGGAGTGGGTAACGATAGAACGAACCCGCCCACTTGATCCTGGCATTGAGCGGCACCTCGATGCGCTCGTCGCCCATGATTTCCTTGATGGTCTCGAAGACGCCCTGGTCGAAGGCGTGCAGCATGTGCACGCCGAGATCGTAGAAGTTCTCCCCACGCTTGTGACCGCGGGCGAGACCACCGGTGACTTCTTCTTTCTCAAGAAGGGTCACCTTTTTGCCGGCCTTGGCCAGGGTAAGGGCGGCGTAGAGTCCGCAGGGACCGCCACCGAGCACGGCGACCTCCGCCTTCTCGGTGGATACAGAAGCGGTAGTGCCGGAAGCCGACGACGTTCCGGTAGTCTCGGAGGTTTGCGCTGCCACAGTTCCGTTCGGTTTCGCTCAGCCGAGTTCGGACTGACGCTTCAGCAAGTGATGGAACTGGATGTCGGGAAACTCGACATCGTCGAAGGTGACGGGCTCGTCCTTGGCGATGTCACGCTTTATCACAGGCAATTGGTCTCCCTCGCCTTCGAGGTAGGAGATCGGCAAGTGGTTGATTCCGGAGGCGTCCGCGGTGGTGCGGATGAGGCCGTAGCACTCGGCGCCGCCGATCCCGTGCTCGACTTTTTGTCCCGCCTTGAGATCCGATTTCGCGTAGGCGTAGACGTCGGCGATGTAGCCGGCGTCGGGTGTCAGCACCGCCTCGCCGTCGAGCACCGCACGGGCGATTGCCGTGGTGGTCTCCAGGTGACAGAGGTGATACGGACGGTAGAAGAGGTAGTAGTTCCCCTTGCTGAGAAGCTTGTAGTAATGGAGGTAGGGTCGCTGGAAGTCGGAATCCGAATGGCCGACCACGTAAACGCCGCCACCGGGTTCCGCACCGAGGATGTAGTCGACACGGCCTTTGCCCTCGTAGGCGTCGAAGTCGAAGAGATCGAGGACCTCCTTTGCATCCGCACAGCGCGGACCTTCCATGCCGTCCTTGAACGGGGTCAGTCCGAGCGCGTTGCAGAGCAGCGCCATCTCGATGTTCAGCTTGGTGCCGTCGGTGTAGGCGCAGCACTGGACCGCGCTGAGATTCCGCTTTTCCGCCTCGGGCCGGATCGATTCCGGCGTGGCATAGTAATTGAGGAAACCCTTGATGTTCCCGGCTTGAACGATGTCGAATCCCCAGAGCTTGATCTCGTCGATCATCGTCGCGAGCACGCCGTGCTGATCGCCGGCATCGCTGGTCACGATGACCTTGTGCTTGGCCGCTTCGTGCTGAAGCAGCTTGCCGTAGACGATGTCGACCTCCGCATTCATGAGAATGACGTGCATGCCGCCCTCGATCGCCGCCAGGCAGTATTCGCAGGCGTGGGCGATCGCGTTGGTCGCTTCGGCGAAGGCCTCCATCTTCAACTGGTCGTTCTTTTTGAGCAGCGCCAGTGAATTGGTGGTGATGAGAACCTGGTCCTCGGTCGTCTCCGGGATCGTCTCGCCATCGGTCTCGACAGGCTCTTTCCCAATCTGTTTAGCCGTCTCTCTGGCGACCTCGAGATTGAGGTCACCGATAAACATGAGGCGCATCCCCGGGGTGTGGGAGACTTGCCAGGCAATTCCTTTTCCCATGGCTCCGGCGCCGACCAGTCCGACGCGGATGGGATTCGATGTTCTGTTCTTGAGCTTCTTGAGCATTTTAAAAGCGGCTGATTTCCTGGGAGCCGACGCCGAGCACCTGTCCCGTTCCTGCTGCGAGGACGGAGAAGCCAAACACCTCTCACAAGACCCGTCGTGACCTGAGATGATTAATGTGGCGCTGACGGGGGAGTGCAAGAAATATTCTGGCGCAAGGTCGTCTCGGTCTTTGGCGGAGCCGAAGGCCCATTTCAATCTCGGCATGAAACCTGCTCCGTAAAATGTGCTTTTTGTCGCCGAACGAATGACCGGAATCGGGAGGACACAGCTCTCATTTTGCGAGTGGCGGAACTCAGCTTTCCGCGAGGGACGCTGCGCCTCGGCGTCCAGGGGCGGAGGATCGGCCCGCCAAGTTGGCTGGAATGGCTCGATACTTGAAGGCGGGGTCAGTCTGGAGGTCTCCGGAGAGATTGGTGAGCGGTGCGGAGGCGCTCGATTCGGTTCCGAGAGTCTCGGATTTCGCTCCCGCCGATGGAAAGGAGGCAAGCGGGTGTCGCCCTAGTCAAAAAACATCGAGGTGCGCCTCGTCAGGGGTCGAGATTGGCAACTGATTGAGTATCAGCCGACTCGGCAAGAGTTGCTCAGGGACTCCAAGTGGGTTTTGGCTCCGGGCTGGAGTGAAAATCGACTTTTTTGAAAAAACTTGGCGAAAAGCAGTTGCGCAGAATCGGTTTGGGCGTAATCTCCCAAAACCGGCCGGAAACGTCGGGTGTCGGAGACCGGATAGGTCGATCGCAATGTCCTTGTGATCGGCTTTTTTGTCCCCTGATATTGGTGATCTTTTAAAGAGCAGCTGAATTTGCAGGACTCGCTTTCGGGCGAGGAGGGCAAAAATCAGCAAAGAAGAAAAGGCTAAATTGTGCGCTGCGCATCGAGATGATGCGCAGGAGATCTGTCAAAGCTGCTTCGGCAGTGGAGATTGAGATCCGTCAATTTTCTACTTCGGGATTTCGGTCCCGACGGTAGATCCGACTTTTATACGGAGAGTTTGATTCTGGCTCAGAACGAACGCTGGCGGCGTGGATAAGACATGCAAGTCGAACGGGGAATCTTTGGAGCTTGCTTTGAAGATTCCTAGTGGCGAACGGGTGAGTAACACGTGAGCAACCTGCCCCTGACTCTGGGATAAGCGCTGGAAACGGTGTCTAATACTGGATATGTGACGTGGCCGCATGGTCTGCGTCTGGAAAGATTTTTTGGTTGGGGATGGGCTCGCGGCCTATCAG
>JAGRPB010000047.1 GCA_020439945.1 Verrucomicrobiia bacterium | reverse complement strand
TGGCGAAGATCATCCTGCTGACCGGCACGATCGTGGGCTACGCCTACATCATGGAGCTGTTCATCAGCTACTACGGCGCCAACAAGTTCGAGACCGACGCCTTCCATCTTCGTATCCTCAGCGGTCCCTATCGCTACTACTACTACTGCATGTTCTTCTGCAATGTGATCTCTCCCCAGATCTTCTGGTTCGAGAAGGCGCGGAAAAATCTGTGGGTCGTTTTCATTGTCGCCAACTTCGTGAACGCCGGGATGTGGTTCGAGCGATTCGTGATCATTCCGACCTCGATCTCGGTCGACTTCCTGCCGGCGCAGTGGGGAATCTATCACCCCAGCTGGGTGGAGAAGCTCATGTTCTGCGGAACCTTCGGTCTCTTCATGAGCCTGTTCCTCCTGTTCATCCGCTTCCTGCCGGTGATCGCCGTGGCCGAAGTGAAGGGCGTGTTGCCGCAGGCGGATCCGCATTATCACGATTGGAAGAAGATCAAGGAAAGCCGTCGCCCCGGAGGTTCCGAGGCCTGATCCCTGAATAGTCAACCCTGCCGCCGATTTCTCAGATACCGCCGTGAGCACCACCGCTACCAGCACCAAGCAGCCCTTCGGGTATGTGGCCGAATTTGAAAGCGCGTCAGATCTCTATCATGCCGCCGAAAAGGTGCGCGACGCCGGATTCAAGCGCTGGGATGTCCACACCCCGTTTCCGGTCCACGGCATGGATCACGCCATGGGCATGAAAAAGTCCTGGCTCTCCGCCGTCGTGCTCGGCGGTGGTTTGACCGGTTTCCTCACCGCGTTCACGCTGGAGTTTTTCACCCAGGTCAATTTGTATCCCACGGTCGTTCAGGGCAAGCCGACCAACCTGAACACGGTGCCGGCCTTCTTCCCGGTCATGTTCGAGCTGACCATCCTGCTGTCGGCCTTCGCGACCTTGTTCGGGCTGCTGCTTTTCCTGCTGCTTCCCCGGTGGAATCACCCGCTTTTCGAATCCGAACTTTTCAAGAAATTCTCCGACGACGGCTTCGTGCTCGTCATCGAAGCCAAGGACCCGAAATTCCGGGTCGAAAAAACGAAGGAATTTCTCGAATCGATCGGAGCCACGGCCGTGGAGGCGGTCGAAGCCTGAACGAACCAATTACGAATTTTCAAAGCGACGACGACGCCTGAACTGAACGGAACGAAATGCGCTGGTTTTTTCTCATCCTGTTTGCGATCGCGGTGATGTTTGCCGTGGGGATCGGTCCCCGCGGTGACAAGTTCACCAAGCCGCCGCTTTACATCTTTCCGGACATGGACTGGCAGTACAAGCTGAAGTTCCAGAAGCCGTCCGATTTCTTCGCCGACGGCAGTGGCGCCCGCCGTCCGGTCGACAACACCATCCCTCTGGGCTACGAGATGCCCCTGACGGCCGACGATTTTCCCGTCGGCGACGAATACTACCTGACCGGACTCTACGGCGATTTTTTCGGTGACGGGTTGCCCGAAGGCATCAGCGTCGATGACGCCCTGCTGAAGCGCGGGCACGAGCGTTTCCAGATTTATTGCAGCCCCTGTCACGGCGATTCCGGCAACGGCCAGGGCGTGGTTTCCAAATACTGGGCCATTCCGCCGACCGCGAACCTGACCGATCCCCGCGTGGCCGCCTTGCCCGACGGGCAGATTTTCTGGACCATCACTCACGGCAAGGGCCTGATGGGACCCTACAACGGCGCGGTTTCGATCGAGGATCGCTGGGCGATCACCGCCTACGTTCGCGTCCTCCAGAATGCCTCCGGCGCTACCGCCGCCAAGTGACCACCGACCCCTCTTTTCTTACGTAGATCTTTTTCTCAACCGACCATGGCTGGACTGAAAAACGCTGACAACTTCGCCAAGGGCGAAACGTTCAACGCCGGGCTGCTCAAGTGGGTGCTGCTCATGGTGGGCGGTGGCGCCGCGGTTCTGTTTTTCATCATCTATGCCGCCACGGGAGGCGGTGACGATCCCTCCGTATTTCATCGCGGCATGGCCTACTCCTGGCTGTTCGGGGTGACTTATTTCCTGACGCTGGCCGTCGGCGGCATTTTCTGGACGCTGCTTCACAACGCCACCAACTCGGGGTGGGGGACGGTCGTTCGCCGTCTCATGGAAAACCTCGGCAGCGTCGTCATCGTCATGTTCGCGCTGTCGTTGCCGCTTCTCTTCGGTGGTTTCCGCGATGCGCTCTGGGAGTGGTTCCCCATCAGGGCCACTGTTCTGGAAGAGGCCAAGAGTCATGCCGAGCACGAGCTAAACGACTACCGCGCGGAACTCTCGGTGAGGATCGAGGCGGCCACCAAGCGGCTCAACGAGATCAAGAAAGAGAACGAGGCCGCCATGGCCACGGCGTCGGATAATCAGAAACTCTATCTGAAATCCGAAATCACCGCCGCCCAGGCCAAGCTGAACGAGGTGAAGGCGGAAGAGGGCAGCGACGAGGCGATGAAAGCCCATCTCGCCGACGAGCACTTCAAACACGCGAACACCGGACTCTACAAAAAGCGCGGCTACCTCAACGAGGGGTTCTGGTACATCCGCTTCGTTTTCTACGTGATCGCCCTTTTCAGCATCATCTTCGTCCTTCGTGGATGGTCGATCAAACAGGACCAGAGTGGCGATCCCAAGTACTTCCGGCGGATGCGTCGCGCGGCCTGCGGATTCCTGCCGTTGTTTGCGACCGCCTGGACCTTCCTGGTTTTCGACTGGTTGATGGGCCTCGAT
The DNA here is from genome assembly GCA_020439945.1 of Verrucomicrobiia bacterium. Taxonomy (GTDB): domain Bacteria; phylum Verrucomicrobiota; class Verrucomicrobiia; order Verrucomicrobiales; family DEV007; genus JAEUHH01. The sequence continues at coordinate 30,965 of JAGRPB010000047.1, read as the reverse complement.
TACACCTGGTTCTCCACCATGTGGGGCGTCTACCTGTTCGCCGGCGCGGCCCTGAACTCGATGGCCTTCCTCATCATCCTGCTCACCGTGCTTCGCCGGGCGGGTTACCTGAAGGAAGTGATCACCATGGAGCACTACCACCTCATGGGTAAGCTCCTGCTCGCCTTCACCATTTTCTGGGCCTACATCGCCTTCTCGCAGTTCTTCCTCATCTGGTATGCGAACATCACGGAAGAGACGAAATTCTACCTCACCCGCAACACCGCCTACTGGAACACGCACGCCATCCTGTTCCTGGTCATCGGTCACTTCTTCGTCCCCTTCGCCATCCTGCTGATCCAGGGATTGAAGAAAAATCCCATGCTGCTCAGTGCGGTCGCCGCCTGGAGCCTGGTGATGCATTTCTGCGACATCTACTGGATCATCATCCCCGAGCGCGGTCCCTCCCTGACCAACGGCGAGGAAATGTTCGTGTTGGGGAATTTCTTCACCGACATCCTGGCCTGGGTGGCGGTGGCCGGTATCTTCGGATTTGGCATAATGCACTTTCTCGGCAAGGGCAGCCTCTATCCCTGCCGCGATCCGCGCCTCGACGAATCCCTGAACGTGGTGAACTGACCGGACTCGACTTGACCCTGTTGAATCACCGACCCAACCCTCTTAGATCGAACCTTTTCCGACGAATCCATCCATGAGCGAGCATCCAGGAGACAGCGCAACCAACCGCTTTCGGGCGTTTTGGGCCGGCATGCTGGCCTTCGTCAGCTTCGGCGTGGTTCTGTGGATCGCCCTGAAGATCGCCAGCCCGGATGCCCCGGCGGAACCCGGCTGGGCTCAGCGGGCCGAGGAGCGTTCGCAGAAGGTGGCCGAAGTCCGCGCCGCGCAGGCGGCCCTGCTGGCGCCGGAGGCGATTCAGAAAGCGATGCCGACCACCCTGGCTTCGCTGAAGGCGAAGAAAGCCGGAAAGAGCGAGTTCGTCGTTCCCGGTTCCCCGACTTTCCTGAAACAGGCCCAGCAACCCGCACCGGCGGCTCCGGCGGAGGAGGCCAAGCCAGACGCCGCCCAGAAACCGGCGGCCGCGGAAAAACCGGCGGCCGCGCCGGCGGAAAAGCCCGCCGCCGAGAAAAAACCCGCCGAGGCTCCGGCCGCGGCGAAACCCGAGAAACCGGCCGGTCAGTGAGTCGTTGGTGAGCGATATCCATTTTTTTGATCCATGAGTCTCGATCTGAATCAAGCCACTTCCGAAGACATCCGTGAACGCGCGGCGATCGACCGCTCGGTTCGCTGGCCGGTGCTCTTCTTTTTCACCAGTGCGGCGGCCTGGCTGGCGGTGGCGACTCTGCTGGGAGCCGTCTCCGGCTTGAAGCTCAGCCTGCCCCGGCTCTGGGAATCGTGCCCGGCCATGAACTACGGGCGCCTGTTCCCGATGCACATGATCGCCCTGGTCTACGGCTGGGCGATGCAGGCGGGGCTCGGCGTGATGATCTGGCTGATGGCCCGCCTTACCCGCAACGAGTTGAAGAACAGTGTCACGATCATCGTGGCCGGACACATCTGGAACTTCGGTGTTTCGATCGCCATGTTGGCCGTCTGGTTTGGCTTCGGTCGCTCGATGCCGTGGCTCGATTTCCCGGCCTGGATCGCTCCGATTCTTTTCGTCGGCTACCTGATGACGACGCTTTGGCTGGTGCCGATGTTCAAAGCCCGTCGCGCGGGCGAGGTCTACATCTCCGAGATGTTCCTCCTCGGCGCGGCCGTCTGGTTCCCGTGGATTTTCGCCACCTCGGTCCTGCTGGTGGGCGACGACGGCTCGGCCGTGATGAGCGCCGGAACCAACGGCTGGTACATGGCCAACCTGATTTTCCTCTGGTTTGTCCCGATCGGATTGGCTTCGGCCTACTACCTGATTCCCAAGATCGCGGGGCGCCCGGTTTACAGCTATCCGCTCGCCAAGATCGGGTTCTGGTCGCTGATCATCCTGGCTCCCTGGACCGGTTTCAACCGTTTCATCGGTGGGCCTTTCCCGGCCTGGATCCCGGCGATCAGCGGCGCGGCGACGATCCTGCTGCTCGTTTCGGTGTTGGCCACGGCGATCAATTTCTGGAAGACGGTCAAGGGCGATTCCAAGGCGAAGCTCTGGGAAAACAGCCCCACGCTCCGTTTCACCATGTTCGGCGCGCTGATGTTCGTCATGTATGGCGTTCTGGGCGCGTTGTCCTCGTATTTCTCGTTCAGCAAAGTATTGCAGTTCAGCCACTTCGTGATCGGCCTGGACACGCTGGCGGTTTACGGGGTGTTCTCGATGATGATTTTCGGCGCGATCTACTACATCGTGCCTCGAGTGACCGGTTGCGAGTGGCCCTCGGGCAAGATGATCCGGACCCACTTCTGGTTCTCGACCTACGGCATCGGCACCGTGGTGCTCACCATGCTGCTCGGGGGATTCGCCCAGGCGGGGCAGATGAACCAGTGGGACTCCAGCTTCATTCTTTCCGTGGAAGTGGGCAACCGATGGGTGGTGGGCCGCATCATCGCCTGGCTGCTGATCACTTTCTCCAATCTCGGGTTCTTCTACCAGTTGGCCCTGATGTTCTTCGGACGCGGACGCCGGACAGCCGGCGCGACGCTGATGCCGGAGTCGGCCCATTGATTGATCCCACTTTCCTTCGATAGACTTTTTCCACCACCTAGTAATGAGAAACGACCTCTGGAGACTGCTCACCGGTTTGGGAATCGCCTTCGGTATTCCGTGGCTTTTCCTGGTGGTAGGACCCTACTTCCGCCTCACCGAAGAGGCGCCGGTGATGTATGGAGCCGAGGAAAGCTCGGGCTTCATGGGGTTTCCCGACCCGAACATGAATCGCTTCGGTGAAAGCGACTACGGGGCCGAGCTCTACGGCCGTGAGGGCTGCGCCTACTGCCACACGCAGGTGATTCGCCCGACCTACGCGGGACCCGACATGTGGCGGGTCGGCTGGGGCGGTCGTGAGGGAGAGGCCCGCGAGACCCGGCCGGGAGATTACGCCGGTGAGGGTTATGCCTATCTCGGCTATCAGCGCATCGGACCCGATCTCTCCAACGTCGGCACCCGCATCGCCGATCGACTGAAGAAGGATGAGTCCGGTCTGACCGATCGCCAGTGGCATCACCTCCATCTCTACGCGCCTCGGCAGATCGAGCGGTACTCTGCGATGCCCGCGTTCCAGCATCTCTACAAGAAGGTTCCGGCCGCCGGCCGGGAATCCGCCGAAGCTCTTCCGTTGAAGAAGGAATTCGCCCCCGAAGAGGGTTATGTGATCGTGCCGACTCCCGAAGCCGAGGCGCTGGTCGACTATCTGCTTTCACGTCGCAAGGCCACGCCGCTGCCGGCCGCGATGCGGCCCATGGTAAGTGCCGGAACGGAAACTGCTACCGAAGGCTGAGGCCTGAATGTATTCCCGAACTACTGATTTTTCCTCTCCCGACCCGAGATTTCGAACCCAGCGATGAGCGATACCCAGGAAAAGAACCTCGATTACGAAGCCGAAGGCGGCAGCGTGGTGGACGTGCATGACGCGGTCCGTCGCGAAAAAATCCTCCCGCCGACCGGGCAGGAGCCGGTATCTTTCAGTCCGATCATCGCCACCATCATCGTGATCATTCTGGGCGCGGGATATTTCGGTGCTTACGGCAATTTTTTCCGGGACGACATCTACATCTCCAGTTTCTACCAGCCCGAGCCTCGTCCGGCCGGCATCGGTGGCGACGAAGGCGGCGACAAGGGCCCGTGGATCGATCAATGGCTGGCCGGCGGCAAGCGAGTCTACGGTCAGTGCGCCGCCTGTCACCAGCCCAATGGTGGCGGTCTCCCCGGGCAGTATCCGCCCCTGACCGGCTCCGAGTGGGTTCATGGAGGCACCGAGCGGCTTGGCGCGATCCTGTTGCACGGTATCCAGGGGCCGCTGACGGTGGCCGGTCAGTCCTACGGGACGATCCCGATGCCGCCTTGGAACGCGCTTTCGGACGAGCAGATTGCCCAGGTCATCACCTACGTCCGGAGCGAGTTCGGCGAAATGAAGGACGATCCGAAAGCGATCGTGACCACCGAGATGATCGGTGCCGCTCGCGACAAATTTTCCGGCAAGGCCGGTTCCTGGACGGAAAGCGAATTGCTGGATATCCCCGCAGATGCCATGTTGCCCGGCGCCGAGGTCGATCCTCAGACCGGTCAACCCGTCGGCGGTGGCGAAGACGCGGCGGCTCAGTAAGGGGTGGAGCGAGCCGCGGTATAGCCGGAGCGAACGGAATGCGAATTCCGTGAGTTTCGGATCGCCAGCAATATGAGAAAAATAAAGCTGAAGGAAACCTTCTCACAGATTATCAGCGTAAGCCAACACCATGAGTGCCGCATCCTCCACCTATGACGGGGCCGAAGCCTCCGGACACGCCCACGACGAACACGATCACCACGATCTGCCGTTCTGGAAGAAATACATCTTTTCGACCGACCACAAAATCATCGGTCTGCAATACGGATTCACCGCGCTGGTTTTCCTGGCACTCGGTTTTTTCCTCATGATGGTGATGCGCTGGAGCATCGCCTATCCCGATCGCGCGGTGCCCCTGCTGGCGGATCTGCCGTGGTTCCAGTCCTGGCTCGATGCCGACGGCAAGGTGACCGGCGAGCTTTACAACATGTTCGGCGCCATGCACGGCACGATCATGATTTTCCTGGGCATCGTGCCGCTGGCCTTCGGTGCTTTCGGCAACTACGTCACTCCTCTCCAGATCGGCGCGCCCGACATGGCGTTCCCTCGCGTTAACATGGCGAGTTTCTGGAGCTACTTCATCGGCGGCGTGCTGATGTTCACCAGCTTCTTCCTGCCTTCCGGTTCGGCCAAGGCGGGGTGGACGAACTATTCGCCTCTGGCGACCACCACCGATCTGGGATTTGCCCATCAGTTCTGGACCGGTCAGACGCAGTGGCTTTTCGCCATGGTGTTCCTGATCACCTCCTCGCTCCTCGGTGCGGTCAATTTCATCACCACCATCATCAACCTCCGCGCCAAGGGCATGACCTGGATGCGCATGCCTTTCTTCGTGTGGGCGATGCTGGTGACCGGCTTCCTGCTCCTGCTGGCCTTCCCGCCGCTGGAAGTGGCCGCGGTGATGCAGCTGATGGACCGTCTCGCCGGCACCAGTTTCTTCGTTCCATCCGGCCTCAATATCGGTGGTCAGGTGTTTGACGCGTCCGGCGGCGGCAGTCCGTTGCTGTATCAGCACCTCTTCTGGTTCCTCGGGCACCCGGAGGTTTACGTGTTGATTCTGCCCGCCTTCGCCATCGTGGCGGAAATCATCCCGTGCAACACCCGCCGCCCGCTGTGGGGCTACAAGACCATGGTCTATGCGGCAATGGTGCTTGGATTCCTGAGTTTCATCGTGTGGGCGCACCACATGTATCTCACGGGCATGGGCACCTCGATCAGCACGTTTTTCCAGACCACGACCGTCCTGATTTCGGTGCCTTCGGTGATTCTCATCACCTCGCTCCTGATTTCGCTCTGGGGCGGCTCGATCCGGTTCAACACGCCGATGCTTTTCGCGACCGCCTTCATCCCCATGTTCGGGATTGGCGGCCTGACGGGGCTTCCGCTGGCCTTCAACAACCTGGTGCTGCACCTGCACGACACCTACTATGTGATCGGGCACTTCCACTACGTGGTCGCTCCGGGCACGGTGTTCGCGTTGTTCGCGGGAATCTACCACTGGTTCCCCAAACACACCGGCCGCATGATGAGCGAGAAGCTCGGCCAATGGCATTTCTGGCCGTCCTTGATCTTCATGAACGGCGTCTTCATGCCGATGTTCGCCCAGGGGATGGCCGGTTTCCACCGCCGTGCCTTTGATGGTGGCGTGGCCTACGAAAACGTGGCGAATCAGCTTTTCGTCAGCGGCGATTCTTTCTTCGGGAAGTTTTTCAACTTCGTCTTCCACCGCGCCGCCGGTCAGGACGTGCTCATGATCGACCTGAACCTGGTCATGTCCGCCTCGGCCTTCCTGTTGGCGATCTCGCAGGTGCCGTTCATCATCAACCTCTTCCTCAGCATCACGAAGGGCAAGAAGGTGAACAGCGACAATCCCTGGCACGCCACGACGCTGGAATGGTCGACGCCGACTCCGCCGCCGCATGGCAACTTCCTCACCGAGCCGGTCTCTTACCGTGGTCCCTACGAATACAGTGTGCCCGGTGCGGCCGATGACTATTCGCCGCAGTTTGAACCCGGCGACGATGGCGATGCCGAAGCTCCGGCGGAAACCGAGCCCGAAAAGACCGAAACGCACGCCTGAGTTTTTCTCCATGACGGGGAGCGAGCGGATCGATCGCCGTTTCCCGATCCGATTCTGATTTCACCTGCAAGCAAGCCAAGCGATGGAAATTCCCTACGAAGTCACTGCCCGCCGCGATACGGGGCTGTATAACGCCAAGATCGGGGTCTGGTTGTTTCTCGCCTCCGAGGTGATGCTGTTCGGCGGCCTCTTTTCCGGCTATATCTTCCTCCGCGTCGGCACCCAGCCCGGAATCGACAACCCGTGGCCGCTGGGCGCCAGCGTCCAGATGGTGCTTGCCGGTTTCATCAATACCCTGGTGCTGATCGCTTCCAGTGTGTTCGTGGTTTTCGCCTGGGTGGCTCTGAAGGAGCGTAAATGGAATGTCTTCCGCAACTGGATGCTGGGCGTGATCGCCTGTGCCGCCATTTTCATGGGCATCAAGGCCTACGAATACACCAGCAAGCTGACCAAGCACCACGACGTCAAGCTGGCCGACAACTCGATCCTCGGCGGGACCATCCTCAAGGACGAGGACGGGGTTCGCACCGACCGGATCCGGTTCGATGCCGAGTCCGTCACGGTCGACTTCGCCGGTGGGATTCCTGGTTTTGACTCCTACATCGCCGACGAGGACAAGGAAGATCTCGAGTTCAAGACCGAAGAAGGGGAGACGGTGAAACTCGGCGACCTCGACAGCTGGTTCATGGGTCACCGTCGTGCCGCCCTCCGCGGTCTCGCCGAGATGCGCAAGAAGCAGCGCGCCGGCACCTGGGACGATCAGAAGGACACCCCGCCCAAGATGAAGGAGAAGCTGACCGCTTCCTTCCGCATCAACGCCAATCCCCGAAAGATCGCCAGTCGCGACGAGACGAAGCTCAACTTCCATGATCGCACGATCGTGGAAGGCAAACTGGTCGGCGACACGATCACGATGGAACTCCACTCCATCAATCTTCAGATGGTGCCGTTGGCGGATCAGGACAGCGTCATGGCCTGGAAATTGATTCACGAGTCCACCGGCAGCGATCACGTGAAGGACAACTACATGGCGGTGCGCGAGGAGAAACTGGATCGCGTGAAGTCCTATTTCAAAGACGGCGTCATTCCGATCAAGACCCTGCAGGGTCCGATGATCAACTTTCACAACATTCACGAGCACCCTCATGGCCACGGTGGTCATGGCGCCGAGGAAGCTGTTCAGGCGCATCCGGGCGATCACGGTTCCGAGGAGGAAGGCGCGGCCGAAGGTCACGAAGCGCACGGTGGTGGCGGTGGTGAACACGAAGACGTCGTCATCGAAATTCCGCGCGACCAGACCCTTTTCGTCACCAATCACGGTCCGCGGGCCGGCACCTATTACGCGATCTACTTCACGTTGACCGGGCTTCACGGTCTCCACGTCGTCGGCGGTGCCCTGGTTCTCGCCTACTTCCTCCTTTTCGGGAAGAAGATGTTCCTCCGCAATCCCGAACACCTCGCCAACCGGGTCGAAGTGGGGGGGCTTTTCTGGCACTTCGTCGACCTCGTCTGGATTTTCCTTTTCCCGATCATGTATCTGATGTGAGGGCGGGCATCCGACCCTCTTCAGTCACAGACCTGACCCTGTTACCTTTTGACACTGAGAGCTCCTGAAAAATGGCAACGCTGACTCCTGAAGAACTGGCCCACCACAAGAAAGCCTACACCGCCGTGGGCATCGCCCTGGGCGTGTTGACGATCGTGACCGTGCTGCTCGGGTATTTCCACCCCTTCGATTTCGGGGTGCCCGGTCTCGACTGGGTCGACATCACGATCGGTCTGGTGATCGCCTGCATCAAATCGTCGATGGTGGCTCTGATTTTCATGCACCTGAATCACGAGCGAGGTCTGATTTACAAGATCCTCCTGTTCACCTTCTGCTTCTTCCTCGGGTTGATGGTCCTGATCCTGTTTGCATGGAGCAACCCGATCCACGAAGCTTTCGAAGCGGTTCGAAGCAGTCTGAGTTGATTCGCGATCGTCTTTTCCTCTCCCTCCGTCATGTCGCTGAAGCACTTCCATTTCCTGTTTATCGCCGTGGCGGCGCTGTTCTGCCTCGGGTTCGGGGCATGGGCGTTGCTGGCCAGAGACGTGAGCCTTTCGATTCGTGGGATGGGAATTTTCAGCGTCGTGCTCGGCGTGGCGCTCACCGCCTACGGTGTCTGGTTTCGAAAGAAATCCCGTCATGTGATCACCTGACCCTGTTCCGTGTCGTAAACTCCGAACGAAAACTCTGTCATGCTTCCCTCGATCGCACTCGCCCAATCGCTGCTCGCCTGCTCGATCTGTTTCGGCAGTGACGGAAATTCACTGCAGGCCGCCAACATGGCCGTGATGTTGTTGGGGGTGGTGCTGGCCGGGGTTTTCGCCGCGTTCATCGCCTTCATCGTCTATCTCGCCCGCCGAAGCCGTCAGGTGGCGGCGGAGGAAGAACAACAGCAATCTTCCTGATCCCTGACCCTATATTTGTCCCGCGGGATTTTTCCCTCCCTCCTCACAAACGCAGATCTTCAAGTCCTCTGATTCATGAATTTCGATTCCATCAATGACGCCCTCTGGATGACGGACATCGCTTCGGAACACGGAGCCGTCGCCAATCACATGCTGGCCGTGCTGCACTGGTTCATGGGTGCCCTGACGGTGGGCTGGGGTCTTTTCCTCATCTACATCATCTGGCGTTTCCGCTCCAAAAAGAGCCCGAAAGCCAACTATCACGGTGTCACCTCCCATTTCTCGACCCACCTCGAAATCGGCGTGGTCATCATTGAAGTGGTGCTGCTCCTCGGCTTCGCCTTCCCCTTGTGGGCGATGCGGGTCGATGACATCCCCAAGGACGATCCCGAAGTGCTCCGGATCCAGGCGGTCGGGCAGACCTTCCTGTGGAATTTCCACTACACCGGCCCCGACAAGATGATGGGCCTGACCGATCCTCGTCTTTACAACACCAACGCCGTCGGGCTGGTGGCGGATGATCCGAACGCCAAGGACGACTTCGTGACCCTGGGCGACCTCGTGCTACCCAAGGGGCGCCCCGTCATCATCCAGGTGACCTCGAAGGATGTCATTCACGGATTGGCTTTGGTTCCGATGTTCATTCAGCAGGACGCCATCCCCGGTCGCGAAATCCCGATGTGGTTCGTGCCGAACAAGGTGGGCGAGTGGGACATCGTTTGCGCCCAGCTCTGCGGAGCCGGTCACGCCAAGATGAAGGCGACCATCCGCGTGGTGGAGCCGGAGGAATTCGACCAGTGGTTTGCCGGTCAGCGGCCGTTGCTGCCACAGTGATCGAGGTCATCGCGCCCACCATCACCGATCACGCGTGACCTTCATGATTTCCGGGCCGGGGCGGTTTCCGTCACCGGCTCTTTCTTTCGGAGGCGGTGGGGAGAACCGGTGATCGCGCCCCTGTCCGGGGTGAAGCGACCAGCGTAACCTGAAAGCGAAATCCTTCACCCGCTTCTCACGTCTTCCATGCCAGCTTCCGAAGTCCAGCCGATCGGCTCCGCCTCGATGCATCGCTATGTGAAAGCCTTGGCGGTGATGACCGTGCTACTGATCTGGTGGGGGGCCGCCACCACGACCAGGCAGGCCGGCATGGCGTTCGCCGACTGGCCCCTGAGTCTTGGATCGGTGAATCCGCCGGGATGGCTCAAGCACATGGTGCCTTTTCTCGAACACAGCCACCGCCTTCTGGCCACCATGGTGGGACTGATGACGCTGATCCTTTTCGGGTGGACCCATCGTCGCAACGGCGGGACCTGGATCGAGTTCGTCCTGCTGTTCGTCACGCTCGCCATCGTTTTCAGTTTCTTCATCCGGGCCGGCGCGGAACGCCAGGATCCCGGACGCAAGCACCTGCTGCTTGCCGTGGCCTGCGCCGCGGCGTTGGTGCCGGTGATCTGGCTCGTCTGGAGTTGGCTGAAACGCGGGTGGAACATCACCACCCGGCTGTCGGCGTTGGCGCTCCTGATGGTGACGACCCAGGCCATCCTCGGCGGTCTGCGGGTGACGGAGATTTCCGATACCTTTGCCGTGATCCATGGATGCCTCGCCCAGGGATTTTTCTGCGTCGTCATCCTGATCGGCATGCTCACCTCGCCGGCGTGGGCCGATCGGCGGGCGGCGGTCGCGGAAGATCAGCATCGCCCGATTCGAATCGGGACCTTCCTCCTCGTGGCGGCGATTTTCACCCAGTTGATCCTCGGCGCCCTGATGCGTCACCATCATCGCGCCGGACTGGCCGATACCGGGGTTTTCCTGACCGCCGGAAAATGGTTCCCCGGTTTCGATGCCGTTTCTTCCGATGGCGATTCGGCGATTCTTTTGCTGATGTTTGCCCACAAATACTGGGCCCTGGCGGTGTTTTCCCTGGGCGTCGGGCTGACCCTGTGGCTCTGGACTCGCCGCGACATTCCGGTCGGTCTGCTCCGCCACAGTCTCGCCATCAGTGGACTGCTCGTACTGCAGATCGCGCTCGGCGTGACGGTGCTCCTCACCGGCAGCCCGGAGCACAAGCGATTCTGGGTGACCAATTTCCACGTCATCAACGGCCTCGCGTTGCTGGCGACCGCCTTTGCCCTCGCGGTGCGGGGGTGGACCACGCGCGGCAAAAAGACGCTCCTCGCGGATTCGGGAGGCGAGGCGAGCAGCGCTTTGCCTCAGCCCGCTCGGTGACGTAAGATACGGCTTCACCATGTCGGAGATGATCCAGCCATCCGGACCTACTGGAGATGCGGCGGCGGCGAAATCCGGCGGCGCTCGCGCTTCATTGACCCAGGCTCACCGGGATCTCGTGGCCATCACCAAGGCCCGCCTGAGTCTTCTGGTGGTGATCACGGCGCTCTGCGGCTACTTCGCCGCGGCCCGTGCCGGTGGGGAAGGCGTGCATTGGATGACGGCATTGCATATCCTGATCGGCACTGCCCTGGCGGCGTTCGGATCGGCAGTGTTCAATCAGTTGATGGAGGTCGATGCCGACGCGCGGATGTTCCGGACCGCAGACCGGCCCCTGCCGGCTCGCAGAATGCCGCACGCCCTTGCTTTCGTGATGGGCTGGCTGCTGGCCGCCTTCGGCATCATCCACCTCGGCATGAAGGTGAATCCCCTGGCGGCCGCTCTGGCCGCCGCGACGCTCCTTTCCTACTTGTTCGTCTACACGCCGATGAAGCGGCGGACCAGTTGGAACACCATCGTGGGCGCCGTATCCGGGGCGCTGCCTCCCCTGATCGGCTGGGTGGGCGGTGGACAGCCGTTATTCTCCTGGGGGGGGCTCTTTCTGTTTGCGATTCTTTTTCTCTGGCAACTGCCGCATTTCGTCGCCATCAACTGGATGTATCGCGAGGAGTACGAGCGTGGCGGCTTCGTGATGTGGTCCAACGGTGATGAAAGCGGCGCCCGGACGGCCCGCCTCGCGCTCGGCTTTTCCCTCGTCGTCGCCGTTTTCCCGCTGTTGCCGGTCCTGACCGGCGTCGTGTCGCTTTGGTTTCTTCCCCCCGGCTTTTTCCTGGGATGGTCCATGGCCTGGCTGGCGGCGCGGTTTTTTCGTAGCCGGAAACGGGTCGATGCCCGCCGGTTGTTCTTTTTCACGCTCCTCTACCTGCCGCTCATCCTGACCGCAGCACTCCTGACCTGGCGCTCACCGGCTCCCTGAAAACTTCCGTTTCCATGGCTCATCGTTCCCACACTGAAGCTCCCAATTTCAATCCCGTACTCTGGTGGTCGACGGTGGTTGGCATCTGCGCCATCATCGCCTGCGGTTCGATCTTCGTGACGCTTTCCTACCTGAAAAAGCGGAAGTTCGAAATCGAACACCCGCGTCCGGCCTACCTTGCCAAGCTCCCCGATTTCACCGCCACGAATCGTGACGGCGGCGAGGTGTCGTTTTCCCAACTCGAGGGCGATATCTGGGTGGCCGGCTACCAGTACACGGGGTGTCCCGGAGGCTGTCTCGGCATGGCCGGGATCATGAAAAACCTCTACGACAAATTCGGCGACCGCGATGATTTCCATCTCGTCTCCATCAGTCTCGATCCGAAGGAGGACACCCCGGCCAAGATGGATGCCTGGGTGAAACGCAACGGGATCGACGTGGAGAACTGGTGGTTCCTCACCGGCAACGAGGAGCGTATCCGGGAATACATGATCCGGAACTTCAAGTTTTTCGGTGTGGTCGAGAACACCGATCCCGAAGAGATCGCCCGGAGCGGAAAATTCTCGCACGATCAGCGGCTCGCGCTCGTGGATGGGGCCGGTCATGTCCGCGGCATGTATGACGTGATGAACACGACCCAGCCGGGAATGGCGGCGGCCTCCTTTGAGCAACTCGTCAGCGATATTTGCTACCTCTTTGAGGAATCCGGCAAACCGCTGCCGGCCGGTGCCGGCGATCCCTACGCCGACGCTCCCGACACCGATTCCTGAACGCCTTCGTCTCTCCCTTTTTGTCCCGTTCCGGCCGATGAATCTCGAACTTTTCCCCCCTCTCAACGCCACCCTCAACGGACTCAGTGCGATTCTGCTCGCCGCCGGTTACCTCGCCATCCGTTCCGGCCACCGCCGAGCCCATGCCGGTTTCATGATTTCGGCACTGGTATCGTCCGCGGCTTTTCTGGCCTGTTACCTCACCTATCATGCGCTCAAGGAAGGACACGTCACGAAGTTTCCCGCCGAGTATCCGGTGGCCCGAATCGTCTACCTGACGATCCTGATCAGCCACACATTGCTGGCTGTGGTCAACCTTCCCATGGTCATCACGACGGTGGTCTTTGCCGCCCGGCGAAAATTCGACAAACATCGCCGGCTCGCTCGCTGGACGCTGCCCATCTGGTTCTACATTTCAGTGACCGGAGTGATCATCTATTTCATGCTTTACCAATGGTTCCTCCCGACCCCGAAGGAGGCTTCCGGGGAAAGAATCGAGATCCGCACCGCTGAAGTGTCGGCGTCCGAGGCGACGGCGGGACCCGTGACGTCTGGCTCGCCCCTGGTCTTCGAACCGGAAGTGTTTTCCCACGAAGCCGAAGCCGGTGACAAGGAAATGACCGCAACCTTCGTGGCCAGGAATCCGAACGCCACTCCCGTCCACATCACCAAGCTCGACAGCTCCTGTTCCTGCGTCAGTGTCGACGCCGACACCCGCGAGATTCCGCCGGGAGGAACGGCGACGATCACCGCGGTTTTCGATATCGAGAAGCTGAGCGGCGAGGCGGAGAAAAGTGTTTACGTTTCCACCGACGTTCCCGGTTCGAGGGAGAACCGGTTGGTGGTGAAGGTGACTATTCCCGCCGTCGTTTCGATCGAACCCCTGACCGTGAAGTGGTCGATCGGCGAAGCCCCCGAATCCCGGGAAATCCGTTTCAAAGTGCTCCGGGAAAAACCAATTCACGTCACCGGGATTTCCTCCAGCCGCGATTCGGTGTCGGCAAAGCTCGATACCATTGCCGATGGCCGGGAGTATCGGATCACGCTGAAACCCGAGTCCACCGCCGACACGATGCTCGGGTTCGTCCGCATCGTCACCGACTGCGAGCTGGAGCAATACCAGCGGGAACTGGCCTACTTCGCAATCCAGAACGAACCGGTACAAGTGAACTGAGTGAGGCGTACGATTTTCCAGACCCTGATCATCATCGCCATCTCGGCGGCAATCGCGACCGCCTCCGCCTTTCTGCATCCGCGCGCGCCGGCCTGGTATCTCACCGAGACGCCCGACCCGTGGGTCATCACGCCCGATCGGATCGACGATCTGGGTGCTGACATCCTTTGGGTGGATGCCCGCCCCGCCGCTGATTTCGAAAAGGGGCATCACCCTGGTGCGCTGTCGCTGAACGAGGACAATTGGGGAGATCAGGTTTTTGAAAACCAGGACGTCCTGAGCGAGGCGATCGGGAACCCGGTGATCGTCTACTGCGATGGCAGCGGCTGCGAACGCAGCAAACACATCGCCGAGCGCCTTCGCCAGCTCGTCGGGTTGGAACGGGTCTACCACCTCAAGGGCGACTGGCGGGAGCTCGAGTCAACAGGGTTGAGTCGCTGACCCAACCCTGTTGGGTAGGAGATCCTTTTGCGCCTTTACGAATCGAGCAGATCCGGTCGATTGGCCCGTGTGCGCTCGATCGCCTGTTCGTGACGCCAATCGGAGATGTTTCCGTGGTGACCGGAAAGCAGGACCTCGGGAACGGTCATGCCCTCGAACTCGGGAGGCCGCGTGTAATGAGGTCCCTCGAGCAGGGGAGGATATCCGGTAGTTTCAGGATCGGCGAAGCTTTCCTCTTCCGGTGAACGTTCGTCGCCCAGGACGCCGGGAAGTAGCCTCACGACGGCATCGACCACCACGGTGGCGGCGATCGCTCCATTGGTGAGCACATAGTCGCCAATGGATAGTTCGAGGTCGACCAGGGCCTCGACGACGCGGTGATCAACGCCCTCGTAGTGGCCGCAGAGAATGATGAGGTGCTCCTCGTGGCTCAATCCGCGCGCGGTGGCCTGATCAAAGCGTTTTCCCTGCGGTGTCATCAGGATCACCCTGGCGTTCGGAGAGTCCCGCTTCAGGTCGCGTACCGCGGCGAAAAAGGGCTCGGGTTTCATCACCATTCCCTGGCCTCCTCCGTAGGGGATGTCGTCGACCTTGCGATGCTTGTCGGTCGTCCAGTCCCGCAGGTCATGGGCGGCAATCGATACCTTCCCGGCTTCCTGGGCACGCTTCATGATGCTCTCGTTGAGCGGCCCGAGGCACATCTCGGGAAAGATGGTGACGATGTCGACTTTCATGATCGTCAGAGTGAATCTTTTGAAATCAGGAAATTCGCGGTGACGACGAGGCGATCTTTCCATGTGGCGCCGTGGGGACGCAGCGACAGAACGCCTGGCGCCTGGACGAGGAGATAGGGGCGGCCGCTGAGCCACTGGCCTTTTTCTTCGGTGCCCTTGAGAGCGCGGAAGTTGAGTTGGTTTTCGGCATAGATGAAGGCGCTGGTTTCAAAGCCGCCGTTGGGGTCGACCAGATCCACGGAAAAACCGAGATCGGTGAAGCGAAGTTCCCGGCGTACTCCGGTCACGACGACCCAATGGTGAGTGGCGAACTGCCAGGCGACTTCATCGTCGAGGCTTTCGCGACGACGGGCGATGTAGGATTTCAGGCTGAGAATCGGTGGGCACCCGGCTTCCAGAGAGCTGGCGATGGATTTGTGTATCCGCGCGAGGAAATCGCGGGAACTTTCGCCGGGCTGACGATCGAGATAAGCGCCTTTCAACTTGGGCAGTTTCAAGTCGCTGGAGAGATCGTGGCAGGCGGCGGCGAGATCTTCCTCCAACACACCATCAAAGCTGAATCGCTTCTTTTCCGGAAACTCGATGGAAGGGCGGCTCCGGAACCAACGATCAATTAGGAAACGCAGCCGGGTGGCATCATCTGCGCCAACGAAACTCTCCCAGGCCCGGGACATTTCCGGGGTGCCCAGCTTGAGACAATTCGCGACCGACGTGGGTCCGCAGGCGCCGCTGGAATCGGTGAAGCAATTCTGATCTACGAGGACGTTGCGATCCACGGTGAGGCAAATCCTGTCGGATTTTTCCTGCTCCGCTCCCGCAATGGAGGTGGCGAGCGCACTCAGGCAAACCAAGGCCGCCGGCAATCGCCAGGTCTTCGATGCGGCCTTGGTCATACTACGAATTAGTCGAGGTCCTTGCCGTCGCCCTTGGCCGTCTGGCCGCGGAGCTTTGCTTCGATGAAATCGTCGAGATCCCCGTCCATCACGGCCTGGATATTGCCAGTCTCGCAGCCGGTACGCAGATCCTTGACCATCTGGTAGGGTTGGAAAACGTAGGAGCGAATCTGGCTGCCGAAACCGATCTCGCCTTTTTCCCCATAGACCCGCTCCATCTCGGAACGTTTTTTGTCCTCCTCGATCTGGACGAGCTTGGCCTTGAGAATCTTCAGGGCGAGGTCGCGGTTCTTGTGCTGGCTGCGCTCGATGGTGCAGCGCACCATCACGCCGCTGGGCAGGTGGCGCATGAGCACGCCGGTCTCCACCTTGTTGACGTTCTGGCCGCCTTTGCCGCCGGAACGCATGGTCGTGATTTCGAGATCCTTTTCATCAACCTCGAATGCCGGTTCCTTCTCCAGCTCCGGCGTAACGTCGATGCTGGCGAATGACGTGTGTCGTCGCGCGTTGGAATCGAACGGGGAGATGCGGACGAGCCGGTGGACGCCGCGTTCGCAATTGAGGAAACCGTAGGCGTTTTCCCCCTCGATCCGCAGCATGGCGCCGCGCAGACCGACTTCGTCGCCATCCTGAATGTCCACGACTTCGACCTTGTAGCCTTTCGCTTCCGCCCAACGCTTGTACATGCGGAACAGCATGTCGGCCCAGTCACAGGCCTCGGTGCCGCCGGCGCCGGCGTGGATGGTGAGGAAGGCGTTGCTGGAATCGTGTTCGCCACTCAGCAGGGTTTGCAGCTCGAGTTTGTCGAGATCGCCATTGATGCTCTCGACCTCATCGAACACTTCCTGGATCGATTGCTCGTCCTGTTCCTCGCGCGCCATTTCGACGAGCACCTCGAGATCGTCGGTGCGGCTTGTCAGCTCGCGAATGGGCGTGATCTTGCCTTTGAGGCGGGCGACCTCACCCATTTTTTCCTGAGCGGCTTCCTTGTTGTCCCAGAAGCCGGGCGCGCTCATCTCTGCCTCGAGCCCGCCGAGTTTTGCGACCAGTTGATCGAAGTCAAAGATACCTCCGGAGCTGGCCGAGGCGGGCCTTGAGAGCTTCGGTGTCGATGGCGTTGAGATCGGAGGCGTCCATGAAAGGAAAAGAGCTGAGTTTCAGTTGGTCTCACCAATGCCACGAAAGCGGGCAGCGTCAACCGGCGAGGCGATTCGATCGAGTCGGGACGCGAGCGGATTTCTCCTTTCCGAAACGGGTGACGGAGCCACTGTTCCCCCGTGACCGGTCCGAAACCCACCAAGACGATGGCAACGCTGATCCGCAGGCTGCCGCTGACGGAGAGCAGTTTCATCGTGCACTGGTGCAGCGACGAGTTCGGACTGGTGAAATGCGTTGCCAAGGGCGCGCGCCGTCCCAAGAGCCCGTTCGCGGGAAAACTGGACCTGTTCTACCGGTGCGAAATCGAATTGGTTCCCGCGCGTCAGGGCGATCTGCACATTCTCAAAGACGTGGCCGTTTCCAATTCGCGGCTCGGTATCCGAAAGACCTACCGACAGACCTTGGCCGCATCGTATTTCGTCAGGTTGCTCGAGTCCGTGGTCGAGATCGAGTCGCCCATCGCCGATCTCGCGGATCTGCTGGAACGTGCGCTGAATTTCCTGGAATCGAATCAACCCGACGCGAAAGCGGTCAGGCACTTCGAGACGCAGTTGGCCCAGATGCTCGGCGTCGCCGAAGAAGGGGGCGATCCGATCGACGCCATTCGCGATACTTTCGGCAAGGTGCCTAAACAGCGGGATGAACTGTTGCAGTTGATTGAGAGGTCCGCCTGAATGATTCACGATGGCGTGGCCGGTCGGCGATACCACATGCCGCAGAGGCGCCGCGAACGGGTCGTCCACGGGCAGAGAAGCAACAGCGTGACCTGGCGCAGGAAATCCCGGCCGGTGAACCACTGGCTTTTCCGACCGGATGTCACGATGGGTGGATCGGTCAGGATGCGGAAGGCGAGACCTCGTTTTCTGCCCCAGCGCCGCAGATGGCGAGAGAGCCACACTTCCTCGCCCGCATAGACTTTCTCGTCGAAGCCGCCGATGGCTTCGAAACCGTCGCGCCGGCAAAAAACGAAACTGCCCGCCGCCATGCCGAGTCGCTTGGCGAACCAGTTCCACGTGGCCAGCAGGTATGCGACGTAGAAAGGGAGAGGTTGGTCGGAGACGGTGATGGCGCCGCCTCCGCACACCTTTTCGGACGAGAGCGCTTCGAGCGCCTGGCGCAGGAGTTCGGGCGGCAGGTGGGTGTCGGCGTCGAGAAAAACGAGAAAGGCGCAGTTCGGGTTTTCCATGGCGGCGCGGGCTCCGGCGTTGCGGGCGCGGGAGATCTGGTTGACCGGTTCGTAAACGACACGATCGGCCCCGTGCTCGCGGGCGATCTCGGCCGTGCGATCGGTTGAGTGATTGTCCACCACGATGAGTTCACCTGGAAAAGGGTTCACACCCGCCATGGCCTCGCGCGCCGCCGCCAGGGTGGCGGGCAGGTAGGCCTCCTCGTTGAAAGCGGGGATGATGAGGGCGAAGCGGGACGACATCGTGAGAGGTTACGACGGGTACCGGCCTTCGGCGAGTCGGAGAATGTGCGTCCATCCTTTCGTCTGGGGCACGAGACTACTCGAATGCGTGCTGGCTCCGATGCCGGATTCTCTCTACGATGTTCGCCATGAAACGTTTTCTCTTTCTGCTCGCGGTCGGCACGGGGCTTTTCGCGCAATCTCTGGTCGCGGGTGACGAGCAGACTCCTTGTGGAGGAACGGTTTCGATCGCGGAAATGCCCGAAGAATGGCAACTGAAATCCCCCCGGGACGAGATCGCCGCGAAAGGGAGCCGCGACCCGGAACAGAAAGCGTGGATTCTCGAGGCGGAGAATCGCGAGGGCATCGACGGTTTCTGGGAAAAGATTTTCTCGGTCGAGGGAGGCAAATCCTATCGTTTTTTCGCCCTGCGGAAGGCGAGCGAGATCGATCACGAGCGGCGCTCCTGCGTGGTTCGGATCGAGTGGGAGGATGAGAAAGGGAGCAAGGTTGAGAGTCCCCACCGGGTCAATCCGGCCTACTTCGGATCCGATACCACCGCCGCGCAGCCCGATTTTCCCCGGGACAAGGAAATGCGCAACGACGGGTGGAGAGTGGTGGAAGACGTCTACCAGGCTCCGGAAAAGGCGGTGCGCGCCGTGGTGCAGTTGCACCTGCGATGGGCGCCGGGAGGGAAGGTGACCTGGAAGAACGTCACCTTTGCCGAAAGCGATCCGCTGCCGTCGCGGAAGGTGAAACTGGCGGCGGTGCATTTCAACCTGCCGGGCAGTGGGCGCAGCGTGGTGGAAAACCGTGAAGCTTTCGCCCCGTTGATCGCCGAGGCCGCCAAGCAGGGCGCCGACCTCGTGGTGCTGCCGGAACTGCTGACCTGCAAAGGAGTGACTCACGACTACACCAGCGTGGCCGAGCCGATTCCCGGTCCCACCACGGACTATTTTGGAACACTCGCGAAGGAACGCGATTGCTATCTCGTCGTTGGTTTGCCGGAGCGCTCCGGGCCGCTGGTCTACAATGTCGCCGCTCTCATCGGTCCCGACGGAAAGCTCGCCGGCAAATACCGCAAGGTGACGCTGCCTCGCGAAGAGATCGCCCGTGGCATTGCTCCCGGGCACGACTATCCGGTCTTCGATACCCGCTTCGGCAAAGTGGGGATGATGGTGTGCTACGACGTGTTTTTCCCCGAGGTCGCCCGCCGTCTCGCCATGAACGGCGCCGAGGTGATCGCCCTGCCCATCTGGGGAGGCAACCCGCGCCTCGCCGCGGCGCGTTGCGCGGAGAACGGTGTCTACCTGGTCAGCTCGACCTACACCGATCACGGCGCCGACTGGATGAAGTCAGCCATCTGGAACCGGGAAGGGGATCGTCTCGCGGAAGCGAACGAATGGGGAACCGTGGTGGTCCAGGAGGTCGATCTCAACGACCCGACCTACTGGTATGGCCTCGGCGATTTCCAATCCCGCATCGCCCGCGAAGCGCCGGTGTGGGAGGCGGAGTGACGCGAGCGACTAGCGTCGCATGCTCATCAGGATCCGCAGGATGTACCAGAACAGCAGCGCCACCGCGGAAAACAGGCCCAGCGCGGCGGAGACGTGCTGGTCGGTGCGGTAGTGGTGGATCATGTTGCCGGTGGTGTAGAGGATGGAACCAGCGGCGAGCAGGACCATCGCGCCGGAGAACCAGAGGCCGAGGCTGAAGCCTTGGAAAAAGACGCCGATCACGATGAGACCGAGGGCGATGAGGAACCCGATCTTGAGAAAGCCGCCGAGGAAGGAAAAGTCCTTCCGGGTGGTCAGGGCGATCGCGGTCAGCCCGAGAAAGAGCGCACCGGTGAGGAGGCCGGCCTGGCCGATCAGTGAAGCGTCGCCCGTCATCTGACGAGCCGCCAACAGGAGGGGGAGGAAGATGATGGCCTCGGCGACGGTGTAGATGCCGAGCCCCATGTATTGCTTGCCAATCGAGGTTTCGCTGCGTGCCCAATTGTCCGCGAGCCAGGAGACTCCCATGAACGCTCCGAGCACGATCAACCAACTGAACCGGCTGGTCCCGAGCAGATTGAAGACCGTTTGCTCGATGCCCGGGATGCTCATCAGCGCTGTCTCGAGCAGCGCAAAGACGGCGATGGCGCCGGCGAGATGCGCGTAGGTCCGGCGAATGAAGGCGGCGCGTTCGTCGACCGGTGCCTGGGCGACGACGTAGGGGTTCTGGTAGGTGGATGATAAGGGCATGGTGTGCGTCGATTCTCGGTGAATTCCCGGCAGCGTAAGCCGGTGGCGTGGCCAAGGCAAACCCGGAGTCGCGCGTGCTCGCCGCTGCCGGATCAGTGCACGCGCCAGAGATAGAAATCACCGATGCGCAACGGCTCGGAATTCGGATCTGGACGCGTACTCAGCAACTGGCGGGTCCACTTCTGCGGGTCGGAAAAATGTCCCTCGTACTGAACCAGCCACACCGGTCGATCCGATTTCCTGACGGCGCGAACGACCTGATCTTTCGACAAAAAGTGCTTGGAAGGGATCTGGCCGCGAACGGTCTGCGCCTGCATGAGGTTTTTCACATCCACAAACCAGACGAACTCGCCGAAATAGAATTCCGCCCCGGGCCAGAATTCGTCGCAGACGATCCGGCCGGCGCCGTTTTCCTTGGCCATGGCAACGGCCTCCCGGATGCTGGAATTCCGGCCGAGTGACATCTCGATCCGGGGCACGATGAGAGCGGTGATGAATAGAACGAGAGTTCCCGCCGCGGCGATGCGGGCGGGCAGGCGCCGAAGATCGAAGGCCGTCTCCGTCCGGGCGATCACGCTGCCGACGGCGATGGCGAGAAAGGGAAGACCGGGCAGGATGTAGGTGATCAGCTTTGACGAAACGAAGGAATAGATCGCAATGACACCCAGGGCCGTCAGAACTTCCCACGAAAGCAGGTGGCGTTTCCCCACCCAGGATGCGGTCCGCCACTGCTTCCAGTTGCGGACCGCCGACACCGCAATGACCGGCCACCATGGCAGCCAGAAGGCGAGGGCCACGACGATGTGATAGCCGGGAAAGCCATGGCGTCCATCGACGTGGCCGGTGACGCGCCCGGCGAGTTCGCGGTGGAGAAAGAAATCCCACAACTCGTGGTGTTTCGACACCATCAGGAGATACCACGGACTCCCGAGAATCAGCACGACGAGCAGCAGCAGGACCGGTCTGAGATTGGCCGTCAGATCGCGGCGACCAGTGACGAGCAGGGCCAGCGTGAGCGCCCCCAGCGGCACCAGGGCGGCGGTGGCCTTGGTCCACCAACCCAGCGTCCAGAACAGGGCGCCGGTCAGCCACCAGAGCCAGGTGCGTGGCTGGTCTTTGGCGGCGCGAAGACAGAATGCCGCACCGAGGGTGACGAAGCCGCACATCAACATGTCGGGAGACAGCAGGTGCGTCAGGGCCCAGAACTGGGCGGTCGTTCCCGCCACGAGAACGGACCACCAGGCGGCCTTTTTCCCGTGCAATTGAGCGGCCAGAAGTCCCACGCCGATCAGCGCGAGAATTCCGCCAAGGAGCGAGGGGAAACGCGCGGCGAATTCGTTGCGTCCGAAAGCAAGAAAGCTCGATCCGGTCAACCAGTAGATCAGCGGAGGTTTGTCGAAATGACCGACATCGCTCAGGGTCGGTTCCGTCCAGCTGTGTTCGTCGAATTCCATCCACTCCTCCGCCATGTTGGCATAGCGGCCTTCGTCAGGCTCCAGCAGACCATGTCCACGGCCCAGCAGGTGCAGGGCCAGTAGAAAAAAGATGAGGACGATCCAGGCGTTTCGTGAGGGAAAAGCGGACCGTTCAAGCATTCCAGACTCGTTCACAGACAGGGGGGAGAGAAAAGAGAGCGGCAATGATTTCGCCGAATCGCGGGGTAGTCAAACGGTTGTTTGAATTGGAGGTGCCTCCATTCTCGACGGATTCAGGAAAACTTCAGCATCACCCCGACGAAACCGGTAACGATCAACCACACGACGACGGAGAGGAGGACGGCGCGGGCTCCGGTGCGCAGCATCGATTTCAGACCGACCTGCAGTCCGATCGCTGCCATCGCCAGGGTCAGCATCAGTTTCCCGGCCTTGGCGAGCAATGACGCTCCGGACAGGGTTGCTTCACTCAGGGGCAGGGGACTGTCGCTGAAAACCAGGTCCGGTATCAGTCCCAGCGTGCCGACCAGGGCGGTGGCGGTGAATCCCCAGACGAACCAGGGCACAAACTTCATCATGCCCTTGGCCGTCGGTTTCGCGGAAGCGCCGGTTTTTTCCTGATGGCGTCGGCGCCAGACAGCCGACACCACCAACACGAACGGTACCAGCATGGCCACACGACCGAGTTTCACCAGGGTCGCGGTCTGCCCGGCCTCGGGACTGTGGTCGAATGCCGCCGCCGCCACGGTCGGCACGGCGTGGATGGTGGAACCGGTCAGGATGCCGAAATCGATCGCGGGTATGGGAAACCAGGCGCCGAGCCCGATGCAGACGAACATCGCGATCAGGCCGACCAGATTGATCGCGCCGACCGAGAGCAGGATGTCGTCTTCCTCCGCGTCGACCACCGGCGCGACGGCGAGAATGGCGGAGCTGCCGCAGATGCCGGTTCCGGCACCGATGAGGAGCGCCGTGATGTGGCGCACGCCAATCCAGCGACCGAGTAACAGCGCGAGGCCCGTCGAAAGGGCCACCGCGGCGACGATGTAGCCGAGAAAGCGCAGGCCGTCCGTGGCGAGGATCGCGAGATTCAGCCCCGCGCCGAGGGCGACGATGGCAATCGGGATCACCTTTGAAACGATCCAGCGACAGCCCGGCACGAAGGTCGCCACGGGAAAAGGAAGGGCGTTCCTGATGAGGATGGCTCCCACCAGCGCCAGCACCGAGGCGCCGACCGGTATCGAGGCGGGCATGAGCGGATTGATCAGCACGGCCGCTCCGGCGAGGATCGCGGCGAGTAAAAATCCGGGAACGAAATCCCGCCAGGGAGTCGCCTTTTTTTCCGGTGCCGACCACTCCACCGCCTCCATCGAACCCAGCGAGACGTAGGCCTCATCGGAAAGTAGTTGCAGACCGGTAAACGGGTCGTTGTTGGCAAAGTCGGAAGTTCGAGCCATGGCGGATACCATTACAACGTGGAGTGGACCGGAAAAATATTCACGCAAATGCGGTGGACCATAGCCAGTCCATGCGTTGAATTCGTATCGATCATCAGCTATACAGTCAATCAAACCATGAAAACATTCGCCTTTATCCCCGCTGTAGTGTTTGCCGCGCTACTCACCGCCGCACAGGCCGAAGTCCAGGTCAATCGGGCCATGCTCGGCATGTTCCAGCCGCTGCCCGAAACCGCGGACAGCGCCACCAATCCCGCCAACGACGCCAAAATCGACCTGGGTCGCAAGCTCTACTACGATACCCGGCTCTCCAAGGACCGGACGGTGTCCTGCAACACCTGCCACGATCTCGCCAGCTTCGGTGACGACGGGGCTCCCGTCTCCACCGGCATTCACAAGCAACAGGGCGGGCGTTCGGCTCCGACTGTTTACAATGCCGCTCTCCACATTGCGCAGTTCTGGGATGGCCGTGCCGCCGACGTCGAGGCCCAGGCGATCGGTCCCGTGCTCAATCCCATCGAAATGGGGATGCCCGACGAAACCTTCGTGCTCAAAGTGCTCAACTCCATTCCGGGCTACGTCGAACTCTTCAAGCAGGCCTTCCCCGATGACGCCCAGCCTCTCACCTACGAGAACGTCGGCAAGGCCATCGGCGCCTTCGAGCGTCGTCTGCTCACCCCCTCTCCTTGGGATGCCTACTTGAAAGGCGACGACAGCGCCCTGACCGACGAACAGAAGGAAGGGCTAAACCTTTTCGTCAGCAAAGGCTGCACCACCTGTCACCAGGGTACTGGAGTCGGCGGTCACCTTTTCCAGAAACTTGGTCTGATCAAGCCCTGGCCGGACCTGAAAGACAAGGGCCGGGCCGAGGTCGCGGGATTCGAAGCGATGGAAGGCTTCTTCAAGGTGCCGAGCCTGCGCAACATTACCGAGACCGGTCCCTACCTTCACGATGGTTCGATCAAGACCCTGGATGATATGGTCAAGAAGATGGCCGAATATCAGTTGGGGCAAATGCTCACCGACGAGGAGACCGCCAAGATCGTCGACTTTCTCGGATCGCTCAAAGGCGATGTCGACGCCGACTACATCGCCAAGCCCGAACTGCCGGCGGACGGTCCCGACACGCCGAAACCCTGATCGAAATGGTCCTTCGTTGGATTACGATCTGACCTGATTCTCCAAAAACCCGGCTTCGCCCTGGCGAGGCCGGGTTTTTTGTTCTGGGGACGTGAGAGTTCAGTGTCGCCGCGTCATTTCTCTTTCTGGCGATGCTGGAAATAGCGCCCCGCGAACGCGTGATTGGCACAGGGGACCGGAAAATCGTACTCTTCTCCCTCGAATCTCCATGATTGGAACCTACCAAAACAGTCCTCCGCATTACAAGACAGGCGGGCCGTTTGGTATTTCGGTTCCGGTCGGATTTTCCCCGTAAGAACCTCCCTCTCGGCGGCGTGTCCTCCAGCCCGTCGACTCTCTCATCCTGCCATGAAATTGAGAACTCTCTACTTCGCGGCGGCGTCTCTCGGCGTCGTCTTGTCCGGTCATCTGTCAGCCGCCGAATCGGGCGGCGAAGGGCTCCCGGAGTCGGTCAGCTACTACGAGCACGTGCGCCCGGTTTTTCAGGCGAAGTGCCAGGGATGTCACCAGCCCGCGAAGGCCAAGGGCGACTACATCATGACCGACGTCGCCAAGCTGATCGCCGGGGGCGAAACCTCGCCGGTGGTGGTGCCGAAAAACGTTCATGACAGCTACCTGATCGAGCAGGTCACGACCCAGCCGGGCGAAGATCGTCCCGAGATGCCGCCGAAGGATGACCCGCTGACCGACTACGAACTGAAACTGGTCACCAAATGGATCGAACAAGGGGCCGTGGACGACACGCCGGAGAACGCAAAGCAGCGTTTCACCCAGGAAAGCCCGCCGCTCTATGCGGAACCGCCGGTGGTCACCTCGCTCGACTTTTCTCCGGATGGCAAACTGCTCGCGGTGTCGGGATTCCACGAAGTGCTGCTGCACAAGGCCGACGGATCCGGACTGGCGGGTCGCCTGATCGGCCTGTCGGAGCGCATCGAGAGCGTACGCTTTTCTCCCGACGGCAAAAAACTGGTCGTGGCGGGCGGCCTTCCCGGGCGGATGGGCGAAATCCAGGTCTGGGACCTGGCCAAGCGCGAACTCGAAATGTCGAAACCAGTGGGCTACGACACCGCCTACGGCGCCAGTTGGTCACCCGATGGCAAATTCATTTCCTACGGCCTGCCCGACAACACGCTCCACGCCATCGATGCCTCGACGGGCAAGCAAACGCTGTTCATGGGCGGCCACAGCGACTGGGTGCTCGATACTGTCTGGTCGATGAAAGGGGACCATCTCGTTTCAGTCGGGCGGGACATGAGCACCAAGCTCACCAAGGTGGAAACGGAGCGCTTCATCGATAACATCACTTCGATCACGCCCGGAGCCCTCCGAGGCGGCATCAACGCCGTCGCTCGTCACCCGAAACAGGATCACATCCTGGTGGGTGGTTCCGACGGGGTGCCGCAGATCTACCGGATGTATCGGGAGACCGCCCGCAAGATCGGCGACAATGCCAACCTGATCCGGAAATATCCAGCGATGAAAGGGCGCATCTGGAGCGTGGCTTTCGCGCCGGACGGCAAGCGCTTCGTGGCCTCCTCGAGTCTCGATGGAAAAGGGCAGATCGGATTTTTCAAGAGCGAGTACGACGCCACCATCTCTCCCGAATTGAAAAAGGCCTTCGAGACCGCCAATCGCAAGACCGATGCCAAGAATGACATCGTCGAGGAATTCCAGACGCGCGGAGCCGAGCAACTCAAGAGCATCGACCTCGACGCGCCGGCCTTCGCGGTGGCGTGGTCGCCCGATGGCAAGACGGTCGCCGCCGCCACCGATGACGGAAATATCCGGCTCATCGACACGGCGAAACTGGAAATCAAGACGGCCTTCGTGCCCGTCGAGATCACCGACGCCGCCGCGCTGGCCGCCGCCGCGCCGCACCAGGTGAAAAACCCGATCAACCTGAAGAAGGGGAAGGCCAGCACTCGCGAGGACGAACTTCCCAAGGGCCGGAAGGTCGTGGGCATCGAGATCTCGCCCGCCACCGTGGTGCTGGACTCGCCGAATGCCTACAACCAGTTGCTGGTCACCGCGAAGCTGGATTCCAATGATTCGGCCGATCTCACCCGTCAGGTGAAATGGTCGTTCGATCAGCCGATAGCCGCGATCGGTGACCGTGGAATAGCGCGTCCGGAAAAGGAAGGCGAGGCGATCCTGACCGCGAGTTTCGAAAACCTGACCGCGACCGCCAAAGTGAAGGTCTCGGGACTGAACCAGGCGTTTCACCCCGATTTCATACGCGACGTGAATCCGGTGATCTCGCGGCTCGGGTGCAACGCCGGCACCTGCCATGGCGCCAAGGCCGGGAAGAACGGATTCAAGCTCAGCCTGCGAGGCTATGATCCGCTCTACGATGTGCGCGCCTTCGGTGACGATCACGCCGCTCGCCGGGTGAACTACGCTTCGCCGGACGACAGTCTCATGCTGCTCAAGGCCACCGGGGCCGTGCCTCATGAAGCCGGAGCCCTGACCGACATCGGGTCGGATTATTACAACACCATCCGCCAGTGGATCGCCGACGGCGCGCAGTTGAAGCGCGACACGCCCAAGGTGACGAGCCTCGAGCTGTTCCCCAAGAATCCCGTCATTCAGAACACCGCCGGCCGACAGCAGATGCGCGTGGTGGCCCACTATGCCGATGGCCTGCAGCGCGATGTCACCCACGAAGCCATCATCGAGAGCGGCAACACCGAGGTGGCGGCTCATGATGATTTCGGGCTCATCACCACCATTCGCCGCGGCGAGGCGCCCGTCCTCGCGCGCTATGAAGGCGCCTACGCCGCCACCACCGTCACCGTCATGGGCGATCGCGAGGGTTTCACCTGGCAGGAACCGGAAACGTGGACCGAGATCGACAAGCTGGTGTCCGCGAAGTGGAAACGGATGAAGATCCAGCCCTCTGGCTTGGCCAACGACGAAGAATTCATCCGCCGCGTCTATCTCGACCTGACAGGGTTGCCTCCCGCACCCGACAGGGTTGAGTCCTTCGTCGCCGACAAACGACCGGTGCGCGAGAAACGCAACGCGATCATCGACGAGCTGATCGGTTCGGAAGCCTTCGTCGATCACTGGACCAACAAGTGGGCGGACATGCTGCAGGTGAATTCGAAATTCCTCGGCAGCGAGGGCGCCCGCCTTTTCCGCGATTGGATCCGCCAGCAGGTCGCCGACAACACGCCTTACGATCAGTTTGTCCGCTCGATCATCACCGCGAAGGGATCGAACAAGGAGAATCCCGCCGCTTCCTACTACAAGATTCTCCGTACGCCGGAAGAGCTGGTGGAAAACACGACTCACCTGTTCCTCGCCACCCGCTTCAACTGCAACAAGTGTCACGACCACCCCTTCGAGCGTTGGAACGTGGACAACTACTACGAGACGGCAGCGTTTTTCTCCGAGGTCGAGCTGAAACGCGATTCGAAGAATGCGCCCAACCAGAACATCGGGGGAACCGCGGTGGAAGGCGCCAAGCCACTCTACGAGGTCGTCGACGATGCCGGTCACACCGAAGTCGTCAACGTGGTCACCGGCGAGGAGGCCACGCCGGAGGTGCCGTATGCTTCCAAGCTCGCCAAGGTGTCCTATGCCGATCCCAAGGCGCCGACCAATCGCGAGAAACTCGCCGCCTGGATGACGAGTCCGGACAACCGCTACTTCGCGATGAGCTATGCGAACCGAATCTGGGGCTACCTCACAGGCACCGGCCTGATCGAGCCGCTCGACGACATCCGTGCCGGGAATCCGCCGACCAATCCCGACCTGATCGCTTATCTGACTCAGCAGTTCGTGGGCAACGGTTTCGATGTCCGCCAGTTGATGGCGGAGATCTGCAAGAGCCGAACCTACCAGTTGTCCATCGAAACGAATCAGTGGAATGCCGACGACACGCTGAACTATTCGAAGGCCAAGGCGCGCCGTCTGCCCGCCGAAGTGCTCTACGACGCGGTCTACACCGTGACCGGCGCCACCCCGAACATCCCGGGCGCCAAGCCGGGAACCCGCGCCGCCGAACTGGCCGATGCCGCGATCGATGCCAAGGGCGGTTTCCTCGCCACCCTGGGTCGTCCGACCCGCGAGAGTGCCTGCGAGTGCGATCGCACCAACGATCTCCAACTCGGCTCGGTGATGGCGTTGCTCAGTGGGCCGGCCGTGGCGGACGCGATTGGTGATTCCAACAACGCCATCGCCCGTCTCGCCAAATCCGAGACGGAAGACAAGGCATTGATCGAAAAGATCTATCTCCGTGTTCTCAACCGCAAACCGACCGCCGCCGAACTGAAGGCAGTGACTGAGAACTGGTCAGGCATTGAGAACGATCACAACGCGCTCGTCGCGAAGCTCGCCCGCGCCGAAGGCGAGTGGGTGCCCAAGCGGGCGAACCTCGAGAAGGAGCGACTCATCGCGATCAACCAGGCGCAAAGCGCCATCGAAGTCTACACGCCCGAATTCCAGAAGAAAAAGGCCGAAGCCGAAGCCGCGCAGAAACAGCGGATCGATGCGGCCGAAAAGGCGTGGAACGAGGGGCTCGCCAAGACACTTCTCGGGAAAGTGGGCGAGTTCGAGAAATCGCTGACCGTTCAGCGTCTCTGGACCACGTGGACGCCGCTGAAACCCGCCAAGGCCGACGCCACCGCGGGTATCACGCTGGCGGTGCAGGATGACGCTTCCGTCCTCGCTTCCGGCGGGCCGGTGGCCAACACCGACTACACCGTGACGATTCCCGTGAAGGGCGCGGCGACCATCAGCGGCATCATGCTGGAGGCTTTGCCTGACGATGCTCTGGCCGGATTCGGTCCGGGCCTGAATCCCGCCAACGGAAACTTTGTCGTCAGCGAATTCCAGGTCCAGTCATCGACCGCCGCCGATCCCAAGAAAGTCGCGAATGTGAAACTGGTGAAGGCGGAAGCCGATTTCAACCAGAACGGTTTCGACGTGAAGAACGCGATCAACGGCGACGTGCAACGCAACGACAAGGCGTGGGCGGTCGGTGGTCAGGAGCGCCGTCCGCACTGGGCGCGCTTCCAGCTCGAGAAACCGCTCACCTTCGACGAGAAAGGCGGAACCCTGACGGTGAAAGTGATCTGCCGCTATTCCAACGGTGATTACCCGCTCGGCAAATTCCGGGTCTACACCACCGATTCCACCCAACCGCTCGATCTCGGATTGCCTGCCGATCTCGCCGCCACGCTGAAAGTGGCGCCGGGTGCTCGCAATGACCAGCAGAAGGGATTGCTCGCGAATTACGTGCGCGATCAGGACGTCGACCTGCTGAAACTGCGCCAGTCGCTGGCCCAGGAAAAGCGACCGCTTCCCGCCGATCCGAAGATGGAGGAACTGAAGGCCAACCTCGCCAAGGCCGAGCGTCCCGTGATCGATGACGCGACGGTGGTCCAGCTTCGCCAGGATGTGAAGATGTCCATCGAGCAATCCGCCAATCGTCGCCTCACCGCCGCTCAGGACCTGACTTGGGCGCTGATCAACAATTCGGCTTTCTTGTTCAATCATTGAGGCGAGGGTTTCGATGGCGCGTCTCGCTGATATTGAGGAAGATACAAGAAATTTGGTGGGCGATGAATCATTCACGAAAGCGAATTTGACAACATTTCTGTTGCGCAACAAAAAAGTTGCGCAACAATTTTGTTGTCATGTCTGATGGATCTATCGAACCGATCAAGCTGAAGATCGGATCTCCCGTTTCTCGAAGTCACTTCTATCCCCGAGATCAAGTGGTGCGCCGCTTGAGGCGAGCACTCAAAAGGGATCATGTTTCCTTTCTGGCGCCACGTCGTACTGGAAAGACCAGCGTATTGATCCATTTGGAAGAGACTGCGGAGTCTGATCATCCGCACCTCCGAGTAAACTTGGAGAAATGCACGCGCCCTGATCAAATGATCGCGGCATTGCTGGTGCCGTTCCAGAAGAAGCCGGAGCGGTGGAAGCAGAAGCTCGGTTCTTGTTGGAGCCGGATCGAGTCTATCGACCTGTGGAAAGTGGGGGTGAAACTGAAAGATGCGCCCGCGGTAACCGATTGGCAACCAGCGGCGGAGTCCCTGTTGGATGCGTTGCTCGAACAGGGCGGAAAATTCACCTTCCTTCTCGATGAGTTCCCGATTCTCGTCGATGCCGCCGCCAAGCAG
>JAGRPB010000046.1 GCA_020439945.1 Verrucomicrobiia bacterium | reverse complement strand
GTATGCGCCGGATGAGGTGCCGGAGTGGCTGGCGGCGATTCCGGCGGTGCGGCCGGGGACGAAAAAGGTGGAGTAAGTACGGCCGGAGCGCGACGCTCCTTGGCGTTGGCATGGAAGCGGGCGAGACGCCCGCGCTCCCAGTGGGACGCTACACGCCAGCTTCGGCGAGGGCGGCTTCGGATTTTGGGCCGAAGAGATATGCCATCCGCTTCATGCCATTCGGTGGGCCGACGAGGACAAGTTGGTCGCCGGCTTGTGGTGTGAAGAGAGCGGTTGGGTTGAGGTCGCGCTTTTTTCCGCGATCGATGGCCACGACGGTCATTCCGGTTCGAGTGCGAACGTGATTTTCTGCCAACGGCTTGTTCAGGAGAACGGGAAAGTCTTCAATGGGGGCATTGAACAGCTCGATCGGGGTGTCGGGTGAGGTGATGTCGCAGTGGGGGCCGTGATCAACGATCGGTGTGACCATCATGGCGACGGCTTTCCCCGCGCTCAGTACCGGAGGGCAAACAACGCGATCGGCTCCAGCCCGGATGAGTTTGGTGTGGGTGCGTTCGTCTTCGGCTCGGGCGATGATGTTCAGATCCTCCGAGAAACCTCGAGCCGTGAGGGTGACGTAGACATTGTCGGCGTCTCCAGGAAGGCAGGTCGCGAGCCCTTTGGCGCGCTCGATGCCGGCGGTCTCGTAGACTTTTTCATCGTGGGCGTCTCCCTGCACGATGGCGTATCCGAGTTCCTCCGCCGCGTAAAGTCGCTTGGGATCGCGCTCGATGAGAACGAAGGGAACTCCTTTTTCCTGGAGGGTGGCGCAGAGAGCGCGTCCCATGCGGCCGAATCCGACAACGAGATAGTGGTCCTGAAATTTCGAGATTCGTGTCATGAGCTTCCTTTTCTTGATGAATCGAGTGAGTTCGCCATCGACGATGAAGGTGACGAGGGTGCCGGCAGCGTAGATGGTCGTGAAAATGCCGCCAATCATGAGGATCGACGCCACGATGCGTTCATGGCCCTCGGCCGCTTCCATCCCGACCGTGGTCAGAACGATCAGGGTGAGATAAAAGGCGTGGAAGAGGCTGTGCTCGGGATCGGCAACGACGAAGCCAATCGTCCCGATCGCGATGAGGGCGAACAGGAGCAAGCCGCAGAGTTTCAGATGACGGAGGGTGTCTGGAATGGGGTTGAGAAGATCGAGTTCCGACGGATCGGGAAGGGCCGTTCTCTCGGGAGGAGGCAGGAAGCGTGCCGTTTGCTTTTCCGGCGAAAGAATTCCTAAAGAAAGCCGAAAAACCAGTTGACCCCTTGGCCGCGTTTCCTAAATGGTATCTATGGGTGACCTGCCACTTGGTTTAAGTTTCGACGACGTCCTCCTCGTCCCGCAACAAAGCGCGATTCTGCCGGCTGATGCCGATCTTTCCACGCGCCTCACGGACTCGATTCCGCTGAATATTCCCATCGTCTCGTCGGCGATGGACACGGTGACCGAAGCCGAACTCGCCATCGCCTTGGCTCGCGAAGGCGGCATCGGGGTCGTTCATCGCAACATGCCGATCCCCGATCAGGCCGAGATGGTGGCTCGGGTGAAACGCTCGGAAAACATGGTGATTCCCGACCCGTTCACGGTGACGCCGGAGACGACTCTGGAAACCCTCCAACAGATCATGGCCGAGAAAGGCGTCAACGGCTTCCCCGTCGTGGACATGGAGGGAAAACTCGCCGGGATGGTCACGACTCGCGACATCTGGCTGATCGAGAATCCGGACGGCACGGTCGCCGACGTGATGACGCCGCGCGAGCGGCTGAAAACCGGCACCGCCCATACCTCGCTCGATGAAGCGCGGCGAATGCTTTACCAGAACCGGATCGAAAAGCTGCCGCTGGTCGATGAAAACGACAAGCTGGCCGGGCTGATCACTTCGCAGGACATCGAGAAACGCGAGCGCTACACCAACGCCGCCAAGGACGAGGGCGGTCGCCTTCGCGTCGGCGCCGCCATCGGGGTGGGCGAGGATTGTTTCGAGCGCGCCGCCGCCGTGATCCAGGCGGGTGCCGATGCGGTTTTCATCGATGCGGCCACCGGTCACACGACCCGGGTGCTTCAGGTCATTGAGAAATTGCGCAGCGAATACCAGGTCCCCGTAGTCGCCGGGAATGTGGTCACGGAGCAGGGCGGACTCGATTTGATTTCCGCGGGAGCGGCGGCCATCAAGGTCGGGGTCGGTCCCGGTTCGATTTGCACCACTCGGGTCATTTCCGGGGTGGGCACGCCGCAATTCACCGCCATCCAGGAGGTCGCGAAGGCCACTCGTGAGAAGGGGATTCCCCTCATCGCCGATGGAGGCGTTCGCTATTCGGGCGACATCGTGAAAGCGCTCGCCGCCGGTGCCGATCTGGTGATGTTGGGATCGCTACTGGCCGGCTGCAAGGAAAGCCCGGGCGCGATGGTGAACTACCAGGGCCGAACCTGGAAAGAATACCGCGGCATGGGATCGCTCAAGGCCATGCGCAAGGGGTCCGGTGATCGCTACGGGCAGAATTCCTCCGGCAAACTGGTGGCGGAAGGCGTCGAGGCGCGGGTGCCCTATCGCGGTCCGCTCAGCGACACGGTTTTCCAACTTCTCGGTGGTCTTCGCTCCGGAATGGGCTACGTGGGAGCCGGGAATCTCGCCGAACTTCGCGAAAAGGCCCGCTTCGTCCGCATCACGACGGGCGGCCTCAAGGAAAGCCATCCCCATGACATCACCATCACCGAAGAACCGGTGAACTATCAGAGCGGCTCCTGAAAGACCAAACTCTGTTGAATTAGCAAGCGCACCCTGTTTATTGAATGGGGAGTTCCGACCACTACGAAAACATCTTTGGCGATGAATCTGACTGTTGAAGAAAAAGTAGAACTTGCCCAGCAACTCTGGTCAGAGGTGGCCGGAGAGGTGGAGGAGAAACGGAACATTCCGGAATGGCACCATCAGGTCATACAGGATCGTCTGGCTGGCTTGAAATCCGGGAAATCCCGCCCGATTTCTTTCGAGCAGGCGAAACGGGAACTTGACGCGAAAATCGCGGAGCATCGGAATGCGCGTTGATATTCAACCCGAGGCAACCGAAGACATTTGGGCTGGGTATCTCTTTTATGAGGAAATTCAGGAGGGCCTGGGAGCAGATTTTTATTCTGCTTTGATGGCGGAGATTTTGAATCGTTTGCCAACTATCTATTCGATCAAGCCTTTGGTGACCGGCAATGTGCGATGGTTGCTGACCGATCGATTTCCTTGGGCCATCTATTATTCTTTCGACGATGAAGTTATCACGGTTCATGCAGTACTCGATTGTCGACAAAACCCGGATCAGATTCGGAATCGATTGACCGAAGATTGAACGCTTGGTAGGCCGTTTCCTTTTTTTGTTTTACTCTCATGGAGAATCCCATCGCCGTCATCGATTTTGGTTCGCAATACACGCAACTTATCGTGCGTCGCATTCGCGAGTTCGGGTATTTTTCGAAGCTTTATCAACCCGAGGAACTGCCCACGATCGAGGCGCCGCCGGCGGTGATTCTCTCGGGCGGACCGCGCTCCACGCTCGAGCCGGGTGCGCCGGATATTGACTTCGACTATCTCCGATCGCTGGATGTGCCGGTCCTGGGCGTGTGCTACGGCATGCAGTTGCTGAACCTGAAATTCGGCGGCACGGTCGCGCCGGGACACACTCGGGAATACGGTCCGGCGGCGCTGTTGCCGGTGGAAGGTGGTGTTCTTTTCGATGGCGTTCGCGATCACTCGCAGATCTGGATGAGCCATTCCGACACCTGCAAGATGCCGGAAGGAACGAAGATCCTGGGAGAAAACCTC
The DNA here is from genome assembly GCA_020439945.1 of Verrucomicrobiia bacterium. Classification (GTDB taxonomy): domain Bacteria; phylum Verrucomicrobiota; class Verrucomicrobiia; order Verrucomicrobiales; family DEV007; genus JAEUHH01. The sequence goes on along the minus strand of JAGRPB010000046.1, from coordinate 29,863 downwards.
GACGGCATTCCGGTTGGTCTGCAGTGGGCAGAGGGATTCTACGGCATCCAGTTTCATCCCGAGGTTTCCCACACCGACGAAGGGAAGAAGATCCTCAAGAATTTCCTCAGCATCGCGAAAAATCCCACCGAATTCCGGATCGAATCATTCAAGGATCACCTGATCGAGCGCGTTCGCGAAGAAGTGGGAGACCGGAAAGTCGTTTGCGGTGTTTCCGGTGGTGTCGATTCCTCGGTGCTCGCCGCTTTGCTGCACGAATCCGGCGTCGATACTCGCTACATCTTCGTCGATAACGGCCTCCTGCGGAAAGACGAGGCAAAGGAGGTCGAGGCCCAATTTCGGACGGTGGGCATCGAGATCGAAACGATCGACGCCTCGAAGCGGTTCCTGGATGCTCTCGCGGGCGAAGGCGATCCTGAGCAGAAGCGCCGAATCATCGGTCGATTGTTCGTCGATGTGTTTTTCGACGCCGTCGGCAAAGACGTTGAACTGCTCGCGCAGGGGACGCTTTATCCCGATGTGATCGAAAGCGCCACGAGCGGTTCCATAGCCTCGACGATCAAGACGCACCACAACCGCGTCGATCGAATCATGGAGTTGAAGGCGCAGGGTCGAGTGATCGAGCCGTTGGACGAGCTTTTCAAAGACGAAGTCCGCGACCTCGGCCGCGCCCTCGGATTGCCGGAGCCAGTGGTGGGACGCCACCCGTTTCCGGGACCGGGCTTGGCCGTGCGTTGTCCGGGTGAAGTCACCGAGGAGAAACTGGAGATCATTCGCAACGCCGACAAGATTTTCATCAACCTGCTTCGGGAGAAGGGGCACTACGACCGCGTCTGGCAAGCCTACGCCGCGCTGATTCCGACCAAGACCGTCGGTGTGAAAGGCGATGAGCGTTGCTACGAGTATGCCCTCAGCTTGCGGGCGGTCACCAGCGAAGACGCCATGACGGCCGAGTGGGTGCACCTGCCCTACGAGTTTCTCGGTGAGGTTTCTAACCGCATTCTCAACGAAGTCGCCGGCGTGAACCGCGTTCTCTACGACATCTCGACGAAGCCGCCGGCGAGCATCGAGTGGGAGTGAGTCGGGATTCAGGATTCAGGATTCAGGATTTCAGGATTTCAGCGAGCAATCGTTTTAGCTCTGCTGCGGCCCATTGGCCCGGGGCGTTTGGTTCGGAGAGGTAGCCGTAATTCAGGCAACTACCTGCGGCGGCGAGAGTGAGTCGGGAAATCTTTCCGAGAGGTCCCATGCCCATGGAGGCAATGTGAGATCCTGCGCTGGTGAGGGTGCTGGTCAGGACCAGAAGGCTGCTCAAATCGAGCATTGTCTCCAAGACCATGGCAACTTTGACAATGTCGGCTTTGGATTCGTAAACAGCCTCGGAGATTGATTCGAGTTCCGGCTGGGTCATCGGTTTTTCAAAATTGTGAGCAGAAGCGATCACGCCGACGTCATCGGCGTTTGCCTGTTCGATGACGTCCGTCATTTCATCCAGCGACTGAACTTCGACATCGACCAGTGTCGCCAGCGGCAAAAAACGCTTCAGCATTTCCAGGCGCCGTTCAGCCGACAGTTCGCCAGTCCCGCCTTCGGCCGGATGCCTGGCGGTGATGAGGCAGGGGAATGGCGTCGCTTTCATCGCCGATTCCGCTTCGTCGAGATGATCGCGAAGATTGTCGAGCCGGAATTCCAGGATGTCGCAGGTCGCTGGATCGATCGAATCAGCAGCGATGGGCGGCAAATCTTCAGGCCGATGAACGGTCGCAACGACGCGGGGGGAAGCAAGCAGAGTGGTGAGATCGGGGCGCGACATAAGAGGGTTAGGTCTGGCGCCTAACCCTATACGCCCGATTTACGCCATTCCAAGTGTGGTGACCGCTTTCTGGCTGGCACGAAGCGATGGTTTGCGTAGGCTCTGCGCCATGAGCATCATCGACTCCCCCGGCAAACGCCAGACGCAGCAGGAGCGTTTTGAAAAGACGCGAACGCTGATCTATCCCGATTCCAGTCAGGCCAGTCAGGAATTGGCGGCAGAAGTCGCGGAATTGATTCGGACGCGGCAGGGGAAGGGTGAAAGGGTGGTGCTCGGGCTCGCGACTGGTTCGACGCCGGTGCCGTTTTATCGCGAACTGATTCGGCTGCATCGCGAGGAAGGTCTGAGTTTTTCCAACGTCACCACTTTCAACCTCGATGAATACTACGGCCTGGCTGGCGATCACCGCGAGAGCTACTGCCAGTTCATGCGGGATCAGCTGTTCGATCACATCGACATTCCGGAGGAAAACATCAACATTCCTGACGGCACCGTGCCGCTGGATAAAGTCTACGAATCCTGCCTCGCCTACGAAGCCAGGATCGAAGCGGCTGGGGGACTGGATCTTCAGATTCTCGGGATTGGTCGAACCGGTCACATCGGTTTCAACGAACCGGGTTCTTCGAAGGATTCGATGACGCGGCTCATCACCCTGGACCGGGTGACCCGGCAGGATGCAGCGGCGGATTTCCTGGGTGTCCAGAATGTGCCGCGATTCGCGGTCACCATGGGGGTCGGAACCATCCTGAAAGCGAAGCGCCTCGTCCTGATGGCCTGGGGCGAGAACAAGGCCGAGATCGTCCGCGAAGCGGTGGAAGGCACCGTCACGGATCAGGTTTCCGCGAGCTTCCTCCAGGAGCATGACAATTCTACCTTTCTCGTCGACGCGGCGGCCGCCTCGAAGCTGACGCGAAGAAGTTACCCGTGGTTGGTGGGATCCGTGGAATGGGATAAGGCGATGACTCGCCGTGCGGTGATCTGGCTCTCCCGGAAACTCGAAAAGCCGGTCCTCAAAGTCATTGAAGAGGAATACAACGAAAACGTCGTCGGTGAATTGCTCACCGCAGCAGGGCCGGCCTATCAGGTGAATATTGGGGTTTTCAATCAACTGCAACACACCATCACGGGATGGCCCGGCGGAAAACCGGATGCCGATGACACCAATCGTCCCGAACGCGCTCAACCTCATCCGAAGCGGGTGCTGATTTTCAGTCCGGAACCGCACGATGCTTTTGTGGGAATGGGAGGAACGATCGAGCGATTGGTCGAGCAGGGGCACGAAGTAAAGATTGCCATCCAGACTTCCGGCAATCTTCGGGTCAGCGATGTGGCTGCCTACAAATTTGCCAGTGTGGTTCGGGAAATGGCCGAACTGATCGGTGGACAGGGATGGGAAGGGCAACTTTCCTATGCCAACGACATCATCGGGCAACTGGAGGAAAAGGGCGAGTTTGGTATCGATCCGGAAAGGGTGAGGAAACTGAAAGGACTGATCCTTCGCGGTGAGGCGAGAGACGCCGCGCGTGTCTGTGGAGTGGTGGATGAGGCGCTGACTTTTCTCGATATGCCATTCTACGAAGCCGGTCGCTATCGGCGTTTCTCACTCACCGATGCGGATGTAGATATCATTGCCTCCTTGCTGGAAAACTATCAACCGCACCAGATTTACGTCACCGGTGACGTTGCCGATCCCAGCAGTCTCCAGGCGCTGTGTTTTCGTGCCTTCGCGAATGCGATTCCCGAGGGTGGATGGACTACGGATTGCCGTGTGTGGCTATACCGAGGCAAGGAATTGTCATTGGCGGGTCACGAGATTGATATGGCGGTTCCCATGAGTCCGGACCAGTTGGGTTTGAAATCGGAGTCGCTGAGAAAGTTCCAATCCATCAATGCCGATGAACTTGAAACCCCCGAGCGGAACCGGGAAACAGCCCGGGAATATGATCGCCTGGGTATGGCCGAATACGAAGGCATAGAAGCCTTCCAGCGATGGTGTCAAGGCAGCTTCGCTTGATCAGCCTTTTCCGGCGCAGGGTTCCCGCCGAGAGATAGGACGATGGCCAGCCCGGTGCCGAATCCCAGTCCGTGAAATAGGCCCCAGCCCAACCGTGCCAGTGAGGTGTGGGAATGGGAGTAGTGGGCATGGATCCATTCACCCAGGTGATACCCGATGGTATGGGTCAGGAACAGAATGGGAAGCGCCAGCCACCATTTTGTGGGTCGACCCAGTCCGACCTGGAAGATCCAGATCATGGCGGCCAAACCGAGCAAGGAACCGCCGAGTTCGCCAACTTTGTTGTAAAGTGTCATCCACGACAGGCACCAGCAGATGGCGTAGGCGATAAATCCGATAAAGAAAACCATAGCGAAACGCTTGAATGAAGTCGTGGTCTTCACCAACGGATACAACGAAACCGCTCCCAACGAAAAAAAGATGATCGTGCAGGTCAGGTAGAGAGTGATCTCGGATTTGATCCAGGGAAGTCGAAATGCCCACGATGAGTAAGCAATCAATGTCACCAGGGTGAAGCACAAGATTGCCAAGAGAATCGTATGGAGTTTGTTGTTCATGAGTGGTGTCGGGGATCTCTGCTGATATGCATCCCACCTGCTTTCCAAAAAACAAACTTGAGTTTCAAATTCAGCATCAGGGCGAGCGTGTGTCTTTTCGGTAGCGTTCGATGAGCGCATTCTACTACTTGGGAAAAGGCGTTTGATTTATTTAAATACAGCGATAGCCTTGCGCTCCCTCGGAAAAAAATCTACACCCTGGAATTATGGCAGTACGATACGATCAGAAAACAAAGGATGAAGTGGTTGCTTTCATCCAGAAATACAACGCGGACAACGGACGTGGTGGACAGAGCGCTGCGGCGGAAAAATACAAGATCAGCCCGATCACCATCGCCAATTGGCTGAAAAAAGCCGGCGTGAAAAAAGGCAAGAAAAAGGCGCCAGCCAAGAAGCCTGGTCGCAAGGGCGGACGCGCTCGCAAGGCTGCGGTCGCATCATCCTCGGTGGCGGGCGTTCTTCAGCGCATGGCGGCGATTCAAGTCGAGATCGATGCTCTGCAGGAAGAGTTCGACCAACTGAAAGGCCAACTCTGATTTCGGAACTTTCCGAATGGAAGATTTGAAAAAAGGGTCGTCCGCTAGCGGGCGGCCCTTTTTGTTTTCGTAGTGGTGGTTGCGTCGCCTGAATCCGCCGATATGATTGTCTTTCAGATGTCTCAACTATCCCAATTTCTTCACCGTCGATTTGGATGGATGCGAGGGCTGCTTGCGGTTGCCGCTTGTTGTATCTTCGGGGCACCCGTGTCCGGAAACGCTCAAGCCAACAATCCCTTCATCGTTGTCGACGCCAACCATAAAAAGATCCTGATCCAGAACGAAGCGGATCGAAAGGTGCCGGTCGCGAGTCTGACCAAGGTGGCGACGGTCCTGGTTTCGTTGGATTGGGTCTACTCGAAAGGCGGGGACAAGAACGCGACCATGGTCGTCCCTCCATCCGCGGGCATGATCGGTGGCGCCAATCCGCTCGGAATGCAGCCGGGGGATCAGGTCACCGTTCGCGACGCGGTCTATGCCTGCATGCTGGCATCCGACAATGTGTCCGCCGAGACCCTGGCCGACTATTTCGGCCGCCAGATGCTCCGCTATGTGGGAGGGAATGATCCGCTGTCGGCGTTTGTCGGTCAGATGAATGCGCTGGCCGCGTCCCTGGGGATGTCGGAAACGAAGTTTGTCAATCCTCACGGTCTCGATCACCAGGGTAAGTTCGGCACTTCCACGGCTCGCGACATGGCGCGACTGATGATTTACGGACTACGAAATCCCTCCTTCAATTTCATCGTCGCCCAAACCAGCCGCGACATCACCTATCAGAGGGGAGGGCAGCCACTGGGATTCACCATCAACAACACCAATCAACTGCTCGGAAAATACGGGGTCGACGGCGGCAAGACGGGAAGCACTCGGCGCGCCGGCGATTGCCTGATCACGACCGCGAGAAAGCCGGATCGGTTTGTGCCCATCAACGAGAGCCAGAAGCGACGCATTCCGTATCGGTTGGTCACCGTGGTGCTGGGATCGCCGGATCGTTTCGGACAAACCGCGGGATTGATTCAACAGGGATGGGCGACCTACGACGGCTGGATCTCGGGGGGCATGAAGGTGACGACTCCGGGCGAAATTCTGAAGGTTGGAAATTCCACCACCGAACCGTAGGGCTGGCTATTCAGTGGCAATTTCACAAACACCTCACTGGACAGAGCTCTCCGGCCCGTCTAGGTGAGTTGCCATCATGAGAATCGGTCTGCTCAACGGTGGCGGTGACTGCCCCGGACTCAACGCGGTGACCCATGGTGTGGTGGGTGCCGCGACCCAACTCGGCTGGGAAGTGGTGGGATTTCGCGATGGCTATGAGGGGCTATTGCCACCGGGCGACTACAAGATCCTCGATCACGAAAAGGCGCGCGGCATTATCCGGCAGGGGGGCACCATCCTGGGGACGACCAATCACGGCCATTTTTCATCCAAACATGGCAGCGGTGAGGTGGCGAAGATCCCCGGGGAATTGATGCGACAGGCGCGCTCGACCCTGTCGAATCTCGGCGTGGAGGCCCTCATCTGCGTCGGCGGCGACGGCACCTTGACCACGGCGCTTCAGTTCAGCGAGGAAGGCTTTCCCATTATCGGTGTGCCGAAAACGATCGACAACGATCTCAAGGCCACCGCCATGACCTTCGGTTTCGATTCGGCGACGCAGGTCGTGGTGGACGCGCTCGACCGCCTCCAGACCACCGCGAGCAGTCACAAACGGGTCATGGTGCTCGAAGTGATGGGCCGACACGCCGGTTGGATTGCCCTCTATGGAGGGATTGGCGGTGGCGCCAACGTGATCCTGATCCCGGAGATCCCGTTCCACTACGAGGAAATGGTGAAAGTCATCCGGGAACGGGAAGCGACCGGGAATCACAGCACCCTCATCGTGGTGGCGGAAGGCGCCGCGCCGGCGGGGAAAGGGCCGGTGATCGAGGCGGAATCCGTGGATGGAGAATATCGTCTCGGAGGCATTGGAGATCGCGTGGCGGCCGAGTTGCAGAGACGAACCGGCAAGGAAACCCGCGCCTGCATTTTGGGGCACCTCCAGCGAGGTGGATCGCCCACCAGTTTCGATCGCGTGCTGGGAACCCGGTTCGGGGTTCACGCGGTGAAATTGATAGAACGACAGGAATTCGGGCGTATGGTTTCCTACCAGCGCTACCACGTGGGATCGGTCACCATCGCCGAAGCCGTTTCTCAATTGAACCTGGTCGATCCCGAGGGTGAAGTTGTGGAAACCGCCCGCAGTGTCGGCATTTCATTTGGGGACTGAATCGCTCCTTTGGCCCGGACCGGTCGATGACGTGACGCGCTGAAAAACGCCTCAACGAAAACCTGCCCAACTATTCATGGAATCCCTGCTCGAACTACTTCAACAAAACGCTCGGCTGACCGTCGGCGAATTGGCCGACCGTCTTGGTCAGGACGAGGCGGAAGTCTCGCGGCGTGTCGCCGAACTGGAGCGGGAACGGGTCATCCTCGGCTACCACGGCGTCATCGATCGCGACAAGGCGGGGAACCACAATGTGGCCGCGCTGATCGAGGTGAAACTGACCCCGGAACGCGAGGGCGGTTTCGATCGCCTGGCCGAGCGGATTGCGAAATTCGATCAGGTCAGCAGCTGCTACCTCATGAGTGGAGGTTACGACCTCGCCGTTTTCGTGGAGGGCGAAGACCTGCGCGAAGTGGCCCGATTCGTGACGGAAAAACTCAGCACACTCGACGGGGTCCTTTCCACGGCCACTCACTTCCAGCTGAAAGTCTACAAGCAGAGCGGTTTTCTCGCCGCCAGCGAAGTCGAGACCGATCGTCTCGCCGTGACTCCCTGAACGTCTGCGGAACTCGGGGCACACCGTTCGATTGCCACGGTGCCCCGAGGTCTCTTTGATTGATTTTCTCTTTTCCATCGCTTCGCATGTCAAAGCCGCTACAGGACCGTATCGCCCGCCAGGTGGCGCAGATTCCCCGCTCGGGAATCCGCGACTTTTTCGAACTGGTGCAGGGTAGGGACGACGTCATCTCACTCGGGGTCGGGGAACCGGATTTCGCCGCACCCTGGCACATCCGCGAGGCCGCCATCTACGCGCTGGAGCGTGGCCAGACCAGCTACACCTCGAACCTCGGCCTGATGTCTCTGCGCCGATCGATCAGCAAATACATCGCCAGACATTGCGAGGTCGCCTACGACCCGGCTCGGGAGATTCTGGTGACCGTAGGCGTTTCCGAGGCGCTCGACCTCGCTTGTCGGGCCTTGCTCGATCCAGGTGACGAAGTCATCTATCATACGCCCTGCTACGTCAGCTACAGCCCGAGCATCGTGATGGCCTACGGCGTGGCGATCGCGGTCGAGACGCGGGTGGAAGACGAATTCGTCCTCAAGGCAGAGGACGTCGCCGCCGCGATCACTCCGCGGACGAAGATGCTGATGCTGAATTTTCCCACCAATCCAACAGGAGCGGTGGAGCCGGTCGAGGAACTGGAAAAGATCGCCGCGCTCGCGATCGAGCACGACCTGATCGTCATCACCGACGAGATCTACAGCGAGCTGACCTATGCGGACGAAGACCATGGGCAGACGCCGAGACCGCACGTCTCGATCGCGTCGATGCCAGGAATGAAGGAGCGTACCATCCTGTTGCACGGTTTTTCGAAGGCGCACGCCATGACCGGCTTCCGACTCGGCTATGCCTGTGCGCCCCAGGTGCTGACCGAGGCGATGATGAAAATCCACCAGTATTCCATGCTCTGTGCGCCCATCATGAGCCAGCTGGCGGCCGTCGAGGCGCTGGAAAACGGAGATGCCGAGGTGGAGCGGATGCGAAAATCCTACGCCCAGCGACGCAATCTGTTGCTGAAGAAGTTCGGCGAAATGGGAATGCCCTGTTTTCCTCCCGGTGGCGCGTTCTATGCGTTTCCAGACATCCGGAAATTCGGCCTTTCGAGCAAGGACTTCGCCCTTCGGCTGTTGGAGGAAGAAAGCGTCGCTGTCGTTCCCGGCAGCGCGTTTGGCGAGGCCGGCGAAGGTTGTGTCCGGGCCTGCTACGCCACCGCCATGGACAAGCTGGAGATCGCGCTCGAAAAGATCGGAAACTTCGTCAGCCGACTCGAATCCTGAAACCGTCTGTTTTCCCCATGTCCCAGATCAAGAAAGCTGTCATTCTCGCCGCCGGGCGCGGCACCCGCATGCGCGAACTGACCGATGAACTGCCCAAGCCGATGATCGCGGTGAAGGGGCGTCCCATCCTCGAACACATCGTCAGCGGCCTCGCCGCCAACGGCGTTTCCGATTTTCTCATCGTGGTGGGGTATCGGAAGGACGTCGTGATGGATCACTTCGGTGACGGCGGCGCTTTCGGCGTCAATGTCAGCTACGTCGAGCAGGTAACCCAGGACGGCACCGGCAAGGTGGTCGAACTGGGCCGCGAATTCACCGGAGAGGATCCGTTCGTGCTTAGCTACGGCGATATTCTTGTCTCCCCGGAATCCTATGCTCCGCTGGTCGATTTCACCGATGTCGATGCCAAGCTGACCGTGAAGCGTGATGAGGACGTGCGCAAAGGCGGCGCCGTTTTCATCGAGGACGGCTGGGTCACCGACCTGATCGAAAAACCGAAAGAAGGTCAGCCGACCAGTCCCTATTACAATGCCGGCATCTACGCCTTTTCGCCGGAGATTTACCAATACATCGCCAATCTCGAGCTTTCCCCCCGCGGCGAATACGAACTTACCGACGCCATCGCGGCCCTCGTTCGTGACGGTCGTCGGATGCGGGCGGTCGAACTCGGCGCGGATTGGGCGGACGTGCGCGATCCGGAAGTGCTGGCAGAACTCAATCAGGGAGCCGATCGCGCCTCCTGATCGGTCGGCGATTCCTTGGCAGCGGACTTCCGGCTGGCAAGCCACAGGATCAGGCTGCCCGCCATGCCCGAGAGCAGCGAGCCTGCGAGGATGCCGAGTCGGTCGTCGACGGCGTAGTCCGGCCCGCCGCTCTGTTCGAAGGCGAGAGAGCCGATGAAAAGGCTCATGGTGAAACCGATGCCGCAGAGCAGGGCGACGCCGTAGAGTTGGAGCCAGGAGACGCCGGAGGGGAGCCTGGCGATTCCCGCTTTCACCGCGAGAAAGCTCGCTCCGAAAATCCCGATCTGTTTGCCGAGAAAGAGCCCGAGCGCGATGCCGAGCGGCACCGGCTGGAGTAGCGATCCCAGGGTCATGCCGACGAGCGACACTCCAGCGTTGGCGAAGGCGAAGATCGGAAGGACGCCGAAGGCAACCCACGGGTGAATGTCGTGCTCCATCACTTCGAGGAGCGGTTTTTTCTCGCCCTTGGCGGGCCGGTAGGGAATGAAAGCGGCGACCACCACCCCCGCCAGGGTGGCATGAACGCCGGACTTCAGGACGGCCACCCAGAGAGCGACGCTGAGAAGCAGGTAGGGAGTCTTGGCGGTGACGCCCCGTCGATTGAGGATGAAAAGCGCGACCAGCAGACTTGCGGCGATACCGAGGGAGAGAAAGGACAGTTGGCTGGTGTAGAAAACCGCGATGATCACGATGGCGGCGAGATCGTCGATCACCGCCACCGAGGCGAGAAAGACCTTGAGGGCGAGAGGCACCGATTTTCCCAGCAGGGCGAGCACACCGAGGGCGAAAGCGATGTCGGTGGCGGCGGGAATCGCCCAGCCATTCATGGCCATGGCATCTCCGCGATTGATCCAGGCGTAGATCAGCGCCGGGGCACCGATCCCGCCGAGCGCCGCCACGAGAGGGAGGATCACCTTGCGGAAATCCGAGAGTTCACCGGCGAGTATTTCCCGCTTCAACTCGAGACCCACCAGGAAAAAGAAGACCGCCATCAGACCGTCATTGATCCAGAGCAGCAGGGGCTTCCGCAGTTCGAAGGCGCCTATCGAGATCTCGGCATAGGTATCGAGCAGGCGTTGGTAGAGTGGGGCCAGCGGAGAGTTGGCCACCAGGAGAGCGACCAGCATCGCTCCCATCAGCAGGAGACCTGGAAAGGCTTCTTTGGGGATACGAGGACGGTGGGAGGCGGCGAGAGTCATGGGGATTTGATAGCTGAAATATAAAACGCGAAAATGTTTTCGTGTTTTCAAAAACGTCCTTTTCGGCTATCATGCAAACAGAAATGGAAAAAAACGCATCCTCAGCCTTGCCGGGTCCAGCCGCGACGTCTCGCGGCGATGGAGGGTGGAGTTTTTTGACCAACCACACCCATGTGGTCGTTTGCCTCGCTCGGGAACCCGAATTGCGGATTCGCGATCTCGCCACGCAGATCGGAATCACCGAGCGGGCCGTCCAGCGAATCCTGGCTGAACTCGAGGGTGGCGGTGTGCTTTCCAAGCAACGCGAGGGACGCCGCAATCGATACACCGTGAATCTCGAATACCGTCTGCGCCATCCGCTCGAATCCGATTGCGACCTCGCCCATCTGTTGAACGTTCTGCGCTGAATGAACGGGATCTCGTTCAGTGATTGCGTGGCGCTGGTGGCCGCGGCGCCGATATCCGGTGGAGAGGCTGCCGGCCAGTTTTCCGTGGAGACCCTGATCTGGCTGCTCGTCTACCTTTTCGTGGCGCTGGTGTTCTCCTTTCTCTGTTCGGTGGCCGAAGCGGTGCTGCTCAGCGTGAATCGCGCCTACATCGACACGCTGAAAGCCCATGGCTCGAAGGCCGGGGAAATCCTGGAGCGCTTCAAGGCCAAGCCGGATGAACCGCTCTCGGCCATTCTCACCCTGAATACCGTCGCGCATACCGTCGGCGCCGCCGGAGTCGGCTATGAGGCGGCGGAATTGTTCGGGCAGAAATGGCTCGGGGTTTCCTCCTTCGTCATGACCCTGCTCATCCTCATCGGGTCGGAGATCATTCCCAAGACCATTGGAGCAACCCATTGGAGGAAACTGGCGCCGATCACCACGCAGGGTATTCGTTTCCTGGTCTGGGTCCTGAAGCCCTTCATTCGAATCCTGCAGCACTTTACCGAAGGTCTGGCCGGCCATGGGGGGGCGAATGATCAATCCAGAGCCGAGATCGAGTCGATCATCTCGCGGGCCAGTCAATCGGGAACCTTGTCAGAGGAGGAATCCAATGTGCTCCGGAACCTGTTCGAACTTCGCCGAATTCCGGTGAAGGAAATCATGACGCCCCGCGTCGTGGTCTTCAGCCTGCCGCTCTCGACTTCCGTCGAAACCTACCGCATGGAATATGTCGGAAACGGTTTCGCCCGCATCCCGGTCTATGGGGCACAACCGGATGAGGTCTGCGGGTTCGTGCTTCGGGCGGATCTGCTGGCGGCCGCCAACACGGAAGTGACCCTGGAAGTGTTTCGTCGTGATCTCCCCGTCGTCACCGAATCGCTGCCCGTCAGCGCGCTCTACACGGAGTTGATCGGCGGTCGGGAACACATCGCCCTTGTCGTGAATGAATACGGCGACTACACCGGCATCGCCACCCTGGAAGACGTGATCGAGACCCTGCTGGGAACGGAGATCGTCGATGAACTCGACAATGCCACCGACATGAGACGCGTCGCCATGATTCAGGCACGACGTGCCCGGCGCGAGGCCGCGTCGGAATCAAATTCGGTCTCTGAGGGGGCTTCCTGACGCCGCGCTCGGCGTTTACTTGGGCACTTCTTCGTCCCGGTTTTCCTCGTGGTGTTCCGGCTTCAGACCCGGAACCTCGTTCGCCTTGTCGGCGTAGCGATCGAAACGATTCGACAGGATCAGGAGCGTGGGCGCCCAGAGTCCGACGAAGATTCCAAAGCGTTCGGCGTGAGCCTGGACCTCGGGTGCATCACCGCGATTGAACCACCAGATGGCGATCGAGGCGCCGATCGAGAGGACACCGAGTTGGAAACAAAGATTACTGAGAAAACGACAGATGGGGGCACTCATGGGAAAACGATAGGAAAACCCATCGAGTTCGTCCAACTCAAGGCAAATCCGGGTATCAAAACCACAAAATTGGACGCGAAACACGTCCAGGAGGGAGTCAACAGGGTCGGTTCGTCGACTCAACCCTCTTAAATGCGGGATGCCGGGAAATGGTTTTTTCGATTTCCCTCACCGTCCGGGAGGGGCATGATCGACACCATGCAGTGCAATCTTTTCGATTTGAATGGCCGTGTGGCGTTGGTTACCGGCGGGAGCAAGGGGCTGGGCAAAGCCATGGCGCGTGGACTCGCCGAATGCGGCGCCGACATCATGATCTGCAGCCGCAAGGAGGACGAACTCGCCGCCGCCAAGGCGGAGATCGAAGAGGGGCTCGACGTGCGGGTGGAGTATCGCGTGACCGACATGACCGATCGCGCCGAGGTCGATGCGCTCGCCGCGGAGGCGCTGGAGAAATTCGGAAAGGTCGACATTCTCATCAACAACGCCGGTTCCAACAAACCGCAGCCAATCGACGAGATCGACGATGAGGTCTGGGATCAGATCATCGAACTGAACCTGACGAGCATCATGCGCCTGACCCGCGCGCTGGTGCCGCAAATGAAGGAGCGCAAATGGGGACGCATCATTCACATTTCCTCCGTGCTGGGAGTCGGATCGAAGCCGGCCCGGAACGCGTATTCCGCCACCAAGGCTTCGCTGATGGGACTCGCAAAAGCCAGTGCGCTCGATCTCGGTCCCTACGGAATCACCGTGAACTGCATCGGGCCCGGACCGTTTCTCACCGACCTTCCGATGAGCCTGTTGTCGGAGGCGGAGAAACAGGAATTCGCCAACATGACCGCGCTCAATCGTTGGGGTGATCCTCGCGAACTGGCCGGCCCGGCGATCCTGCTTTCCAGCGAGGCCGGAAGTTACATCACCGGCGAGATGCTGCTGGTGGATGGGGGCGCCTTTGCCCGGGCGCTGTGAGAGAAAACGAACCGAATCTAGATCGACGATGAATCGCAGAAACTTCCTGGGAACCAGTCTGGGTACCGCATTCGGGGCGTCGTTGGCGCCAGGGTTCGGAGCCGAGGACATCGCCAAATACAGCCAGGCCCTCGTCCCGACGCGGGCGATCACGAAGGGACCGAAATACCACTGGTTCGGGTATTACGACAAGCTGGAGTTCGATCCGACGAACCGCTTCGTGCTCGGCAACCAGGTCGATTTCGAGGGGCGGACGCCGACACCGGAAGACCGGATCCAGGTCGGCATGGTCGATCTGGAAAACGGGGACGAGTGGATCGAACTCGGCAAGAGCGACGCCTGGGGCTGGCAGCAGGGGTGCATGCTTCAGTGGCGACCGGGTTCGATGCATGAGGTGATCTGGAATGATCGCGAGGGGGATCACCACGTTTCTCGGATCAAGAATATCGAGACCGGCGAGACTCGCACGCTGCCGCGTCCGATCTACGCGCTGAGCGCCGACGGAAAGTGGGCGGTGACGGCGGACTTCGCCCGCATTCAAAACCTGCGGCCCGGCTACGGCTACCAGGGAGTGGCCGATCCGTTTCGCGGTGAGAAAAACCCGGAAGCGTCCGGTATCTGGCGGATGAACATGGACACGGGCGATTCGGAATTGATCGTGTCGCTGGCGCAGCTCTCGGAGATTCCCTACCAGGGCAAGCCGCTGACCGACCAGTGGAACTACGTGAACCATTTGCTCGTAAGCCCCGACAGCCAACGCTTCATCTTTCTGCATCGCTGGCGTTCCAAGGGACCGGACGATCCGGAATTCGCGGTCAACAACGGCTTCGTGACCCGAATGTTTACCGCCAATCTCGATGGTAACGATCTCTACATTCTCGATCCGTCCGGCTACACGTCGCATTTCATCTGGCGCGATCCGCGGCATGTCTGTGCCTGGACAAAACCGGAAGGCAAGGAATCGGCGTTCTACCTGTTCACGGACAAGTCTGATGCAGTTGAAGTGGTCGGCGCGGGCGAGGGCCACATGCCGGTAAACGGTCACAACACCTATCTACAGATCGGCAACGGGCAGGACTGGATTCTCAACGATTGCTACCCTCAGGGAATTCGTCGGCAGCAGACGCCCTATCTCTATCATGTTCCGACCGGGGAAAGGCACGACTTGGGACATTTCCATTCGCCGCCGGAATACAAGGGCGAGTGGCGTTGCGATACTCATCCGCGCTCCAGCAATGACGGGACAAAGGTCGTGATCGATTCGCCCCACGGCGGAAACGGGCGGCAACTCTACCTGCTCGATGTGAGCGGAATCGTGAAGGCGTAGAATCGACTTGAGTCGATTCCGGGGAAGCGGCTGAAGCCACTTCTACTTTGCCGCCGCGAAGCGCTCGATCGTTTCACCGAGTGTCTCGATTCCCCAGCGAAATCCATCGAGGGGGATGCGCTCGTCATCGCCGTGGAAGAGCGCGGCGAAGTCGAGGTCTTCAGGTAGCTTGAGAGGATAGAACCCGTAGCACGTCGCGCCGAGCTTTGCATAGTTGCAGCTGTCGGTGAATCCCGGGATGAGGGAAGGCACCACGATCCCCTCGGGATCCTGCTTGGCGAGCGTCTCCCGGATGGTGGCAAAAAGCGGCGTGTCGGCCGAAAAAACCGTGGCCGGTGATTCGCGCCATACCTCGAAGGCAAAGCGCCTGCCCTCGGGATCACGGAGAACGTGGCGGAGTTCCGCGATCAGGTCGTCGGCGGTCTGTCCCGGGGCGAGCCGTCCGTCGATGTCGACAGAGGCGTGTCCCGGAATCACATTCACCTTTTTCCCTCCCTCATGAATGACCGTGGGATTGGCGGTGTTTCGAAGCACCGCCTCTACCGAGCGTCGCCGGTTCGTGTCGGGAATCGCCAGCGGAAGCAGTCGCGGTCCCAGGATCGGGTGAAAGAGAGCGGGGGAAAGCCATTTTCCCAACGGGCCGCTGTGGGCCGCCATGCCGCCGACGAAATCGCGCGCCGCACCGCTGACGTGCCAGGGCAGCCGGGCGTTGGCGATGCGATCGATCGCCCAGGCCAGGGTCACCAAGGCATTGTCCCCATCGGGAAGCGAACTGTGACCAGGGGTGCCATCGACGGTCAGCCGCAACCAGGCGACGCCCTTTTCGGCAATCTGGACAGGGTAGAATCGTTTGCCATTGCGATGCAGGGTGAACCCGCCGACTTCGTTGATCACATATTCGGGTTCGCCGCCGAGGAGGTCGGGGCGATTTTTCACGAGCCATTCAGATCCCAGTTCGGTGCCGGCCTCTTCGTCCGCAACGGCAACGAAAATCAGATCCCGATCGAGGCTGAGTCCTCTTCGCGTGATCAGCCGCGTCACGCAGAGAGCCATCGCCGCGAAGCCCTTCATATCGATGGCGCCACGTCCCCAGAGACAACCTTCGGCTTCGACTGCCTCGAAGGGCGGGTGAGTCCAGCGAGTCGGATCGGCCGGAACCACGTCGAGGTGACAGCTCAGAACCAGGGGGCGTGACTTTCGATTCGCCGGATCAGCCGGCAGTCGACAGACGAGATTGGGACGCTCGGGAACAGCGCCAGCCAGTTCCGGCGACAGTCCCTCGTCGCGAAGCCAACGGGCGATCAGTTCCGCGGCGACCCGTTCGTTGCCGGGCGGATTCGCGGTGTCGATCCGCAGCAGTTGTCGCAGGCAATCCGTTGCTTCAGCGAACTCGACGTCGGAAACAGAAAACATGGAACCGCTGATGAACGCTGATTTTCCCTGCCTGGCGTTCGGATCCAAGGAACCCGGATCAGCGATTCGCCTTGGTTTTTGCCCGGGTTACCCCGCCACCAAGTTTTTCGCGATCAAAGGTGCCGGCCGGGAAAGTTCCAATTTCTGGCTCACTGAAATGAATCGTCACGGTTCGGCTGCCATCATGAATGATCATTTTCGAGAGGAAAGGACTGCCATTGACCGTATTCCCGTATTCCATGGTCGCCGTTCGAAGCAGGGTGCCGGAGCGGGCAAAAAATTCCGCCTTCTTCCCGAGATTCCCATCCTTGGTGACCCAGTATTTGATCTGCTTGTAAGTGTCGCCGAGGGAGTTGGCCTCCATGGTGTAGATGGTGGCGGGTTCACCGTCGACCTCACCATCTTCGCGGTTTTCGACCTTGTAGCCATCCACATAGCTGGTCGAAGCGATGTCGCCGATGGCGGCGTCGCCCGAGAGACGTTGGCGCTTGGACACGGATACGGGCCGGCTGAGACCGGGTTTCCAGAACCACATTTTCCCATCCGATTCCGCCAGATAGCGTCGACCTTCCGCGTCCGTCGGTTCCAGCACTTCGGCGGCAATCGTTCCGCCTTGGGAAATCGAGACAAACTTCGCGTCCTTGCTTCCGTCCCCCCCTTCGCTGTGGACGTCGACGATCCACTTCACACCGGTGTCGCCGGTAAGAATCCCGCGAGCACGCTCGGCGGCGAGTAAGGCAGGGTCGTCCTCAGCTGAGGCAATCGCAGAGAAGGCGAGGAGAAACGGAAAAAATCGGGACATCTTCACGAGTGCACTTAATCATGAAGTCATCGCGATTGCGATTGGCGAATTGGGGGAGGGAAACGAGGGCCGATAGGCCGGACGCTGGTGCGAGCTGTGAAGGGCGACAGGATCGTCGCCCCTCCCTTTACACGTGTCCCAGTGAATCCACGATGCCGCGCCAGGCGGCGCGACGGGCGGGCATGATGGCGGCGAGGAAGGTGAAGAGGACCAGCAGGGCGAAACTGAGGACCAGATACTCGGGAACCAGCTTGATCTGCCAGATGACTGCCCGGGTGGTGAGGGGCGGATTCCAGAGTGGTTTCACCGCTTCAACGACGAGGGAAAAACCGACCGTCATCAGCAGACCCAGGGTCGTCCCGATGAGGCCGAGCAGGGCGCTCTCGATGCCGAACAGTCTGACCACGCCCGGACGTTTCAACCCGATGGCGCGCAGGGTGCCGATCTCCTTGGTCCGTTCGACCACGGCCATCCCGATGGTGTTGACGACGGACATGGTGACGATGGTGATGATGATGGCAAACACCAGGCCGAAGATGATATCGAACATCTTCTTGGTGCGGTTGTAGAGATCCGAAACTTCATACCAGGGCAGGATCTCCCAGTCCTGGTCCGGGAACTGTTTCTTCAGCGAAGCGACCACGGCATCGGTGTCGGCTCCTTTCTTGAGAAGCAGGCGCACGGACGTGACCCCGCCGGTATCGTAGAGATTGTGCGCCATTTCCAGCGACATGTAGATGAGGCGTCCATTGAGCGCTTCGGCCGGCATGTCGAAAATCTGGTAGATCTCCGCATCGAGGGCGTTCATCTGGCCCTGCACCGTCGGTGCCATGAGGATCACGCTGTCGCCGACGGCCAGCTTGAGATTCTCGGCCATGCCGTCGGTGATGCCGATGGCGAAGGGGGCGTCGTCGGTGATCGGTTTCCCTTCGTAGCGGGAGTTGTTGCGAGCCCGGAGTGCCGTCGCGGCCTCATAGAAAGCTTCCTGCTCTGATGGTTTCATCGCCCGGCTGAGAAAGAAGGCGGGGACACCGTCGTGGTCGAGGTTCCCCTTCACCTCCAACATTCCCGCGGCGAGCACGACACGGTCGTCCTTGTCCGCGAAGGCCTTGATCTCTTCGAAATCCTTTTCCGAAAGCAGGTAGGCACCGGGATCGGAACCACCATAGCTGCGGGCGCCCTCCTTCCAGACCTGCACGTGACCATTCGTCTGATCGTAGATGTAGGCCTCCCGGATGCTCACGAACATGTAGGTGGCGAATCCGCCAAGCACATTGACCGCCGCGTAACCAAGGGCGACCGCGGCGATCGTGGTGATCGAACGCCGGGCGTTGCGAAGCAGATTTCGGAAGGCGAGGGAGAGCCAGGACATTCGTGTCAGTGATTAGTGAAAAATCGGGAGTTGGAAGTGAAAAGTCAGGAGATCTGCCGGTTTCCAATTTCTATTTACCAATGACTTTTGATTCATCACTCATTACTCGGCACCGGAGACACGCTCGTCTTCCAAGATCTCGCCGTCCTGCAGATGGACCCGGCGGTCGACCCGGTCGAGGAGCCGATCGTCGTGGGTGGAAAAGACGAAGGCGGCGCCGCGGGTCTGGTTGATCCTGCGCATCACGTCGATGATGCGGTTGGCGTTGACGGTGTCGAGATTGGCGGTGGGTTCGTCGGCGATGACAAGGACCGGATCGGCGACCAGGGCTCGGGCAATGGCGACGCGCTGCTGCTGACCGCCGGAAAGCTTCTGGGGCCGATGGTTGGCCCGGTCGGTGAGTTCCACCTCATCCAACAGTCGGAGCGCTTTTTCCCGTGCCTCAACCTTGGAGATCCCCTGGATCTGGAGCGGTAGCATCACGTTCTCCACGGCGCTGAGCACGGGGACGAGATTGAAGTTTTGAAAGACGAACCCGATCGATTCGTTGCGCAATTCGCTCTTTTCATCGTCACGGAGGTTTTCCGCGGCTTTTTCTCCGATGGAGACCTTGCCGGAGGTGGGATCATCCAGCAGTCCCAACAGATTGCAGAGCGTGGTTTTCCCCGAACCGGAAGGGCCCCACACGGCCACGAACTCGTGTTCCGCGATCGTGATGTCAACGCCACGCAGGGCGTGGACTTCCGTATCGCCGAAGTGATAGGACTTGGTGAGGGCTTTGGCTTCCGCGACTTTCATCAGGGCAAATGGGAATACCGCTTGCAGGCGGCAAAGGCGCGAACAGTATCTTGCGAACCCGTGATGATCGAATGGTTTTTCTTTCTGCCTTGGGCGTTGTGGATGCTGGAGGCGTTTGCGTCGATGGTGAATGCCGTTGGCTTCCGGCGCTGGAGTCGGCAGCAGGATGATGCCTGGGCCTCCGGATTGAAATCGGAGAACCAGCAGCCCGTCGTACTGATCGTGGCCATCAAGGGGTTCGATCCCGAGCAGACGCCACCTTTTTTCGAGGCAATTCGCTCGCAGGGTTATCAGCGCTACCGGCTCATCCTGACGATGGAAAGTCCCGACGATCCCGTGGCTCCCTGGCTGCGCGAGGAACTCGGACTCGGTCGCGACGAGACGCAGTGGGAATCGGGCGAGGATACGGGGCTCACCAGCATCCGGCTCGTCTATGCGGGCGCCAGTGAAGGCAGGGGCCAGAAGGTTCACAATCAGATGGCGGCCTTCGCCGAACTGGAGGAAGGCGATGCCATCGTGGCCTTTGCGGATGCCGACATGCACTGTGGCTTCGACTGGCTGGCTCGACTGGTGGCGCCGATCAATACCGGGACGCATCCGGTTTCCACGACCTATCGCTATTTCGTCCCGAAACGGCCGACGTTCGTCAACCTGATGGCCACGGCGATCAATGCCTCGGTGGCGACGCTGGGCGGCCGCGAAAAGTGGAACAGCCTCTGGGGCGGTTCGATGGCGATTGCCCGGACCGATTTTGACGAACTCAATGTGCCGGCCCTGTTCGCGGGCAGTCTCAACGACGACCTCCGCCTGGGGCGGGCTTCGCGCCGTTCGGGAAGGAGGCCGGCTTTCGTGCGGTCACTGCTCGTGCCGAGCCCGGTCGATTTCAGCTGGAACTCGTTTTTCGAATTCGGGAGGCGGCAGTACGTTCAGGTGCGATTTTTTGCCCCCATTTTTTTCAAGGTGTCCCACCTGCTGACCTGGACCTACGTGATCGGATTTCTCACCGCGATCTTCGCGGCGGCGGCATTGGGATCGCCTCTGGCCATCGGAGTGCTGCTCTTTGTCTTCTGTTGCGACCAGGTCCGGGCTCTGGCTCGACGCGCGACGGTGAAGGCCTTGTTCCGCGGCCCGAACTACTGCCGGATTCTGCCATCATTCTGGATCGAGCATTTCCTGACCCCGCTGGCCATGATGATTCACGCGGCATTGACCACGAGCGCGCTGTTTCGCGATCGCATCCGCTGGGCGGGAATCGAATACCGGATTCTGGCGGCGGACCGCACCGAGGTGCTGGGACGGGACTGAAATCCAGTCGTCTCACTCGGCGCGCCAGCCCACCGGCTGTGTCCACGCCTGCTTCCTTTGCTCGGGAAACGAGGGATTGTCGTGTTTCTCCGATGAGGTCACCGTGGCGCGGAGGTAGAGGGCATCCTCTGGCAGAGTGAAACTGACCTCGTTGCCCGTCAGTTCCGCAAAGACCTCGCCGATGCCGTTTTCGCCGGTTGGTTTGGTGGCGTCGTAACTGGAGCGGGTGCCTATGAAGGCGGTCGAGTAGGTTGCTCCTTCTCCGGGATCGATCTTGAGGCTCAGGGTGCGCGACTTCGGGTCCCAGGCGATCGATTTCAGTGCGACACCCGAGGAGGCGTAGAAATCGCCCACCTGCATCGCTTCGACGAGCGCGTTCGGCTCCAGCGCGGGCGCATGGACCATGACCCAACCGCGGCCGGGAGAAACATCGCCGCCATGGTAGGTGTGGGAATCGTCGGTGGCCACGCCGAGCAGCGGCTCGCGATCGAGTTCGGCGATTCGAATCGTGTTGGCGATGTCCCAGATTCGTTCGTCTCCGGGGCGCGACTCATCGCCCAGGTGATGAATGCCGGGATGACCGTTGTAGACTTCGAAGAACCCCACTTCGGCAACATGCGCCAGGTCTTCTGGGGTGAAGGCCCACTGGAAATTCGGGTGATTCAGGTGGGCAAGGATGGGCCGACCGCTCAGTTCGGCTGCCTTGCGGACCCGGGTCACGACTTCCCCAGTGACTTTTCTCAGGTCGTTGGCGTCATCCGATTTGATCGCCGGGATGACGGTCTCCAGATTGACGGCGTTGATATGGATCGGTTTGCCGCCGGCCGAGTTGGAAATCTCCTCGGCCTGGACTATGAGAAATTCGCCGGGCTTTTCGAGTTTGCCGCGGTATTCGGCGAGCGTTTTCAGCCGAACCTCGGTCACGCCGTTGGTTTCGCGCGTTTCCACCCAATCATCGCCCCAGCGCTCTTGGTATTTCTCCATGGCGGTCCGTCCGATGGCACGCTGGCGCTTGGCGATCGCATCGAGCGTCATCCAGCGCTCGCCCTCGGCGAGGGTGTTGTGATCGCTGAGGGCCATGAAATCGTAGCCGCGGTCCTTGTACCACGCCGTGATCATTTCCGGAAAATCATTCCCGTCGCTCCAGAGCGAATGGGTGTGGGTATTGCCGCGATACCAGTGGAGCGATTCCGAGTTTTCCTGGGCACCTGAGAAAGAGGATACGCTCGCGAAAGCGGCTACGGCGGCGATGAAACAGAGCGGGGTGGGGGATGGACGCGGGGTCATAATCTTCAGTGGTCGATGCGGGTTTTTGGAGGATGGGCGTAGTCGTTCCAGATCGACTCGAGGAATTCGGGATCCGTTTCGCCGTCGTAGGCGACGTAACGATATTGGCCGGTGTAGGATTTGTCGGGCGCGATGGTAAAGCCCTCTTCCACCTGCGGGGTGAAAACGAAATACGGCTTGGTGGGGTGCAGCCTCACCCACTGGGGAGCCCGAAAATTCGCCGGATGCGAAAACATGGCGACGCCGGCGGTCCCGCCATCGAGCAGACCCGAGAGCGCGACCCAGTTTTCGCGGGAATGGTTGCCCTCGATCCGTCCGAGGCCCGAGGCGGTGAGAAACGTGGCCGGTGGTTCGGCATTCTTGTCGGGATCGAACCACGCGGAGGTGCCCCGGATCGCCATGCCGCCGTAGTGGTATTGCTCGATGACGAGTGGGCTTTCCGTGGCGCAACGCTGGGCCGTGCGGATGTCGAAGAGATAGTAGTTGCCCTCCGTCCGATAGACCCGCGTCAACCACGTCTCCTCCAGCACCGGGCGTGGGTGATCGGGGGCGGTGAGGTCCTCATGGCGATGGGTCACCGAGAACTGGGCAAAAACGGGACCCGAAATGGTTTCGCCCGTGCCGGTGTAGGAAATTCGGGCATGCCCCTTTTGCTGATCCCAGAAATTGATCGGGCGGCCTTCGAAGGTCGTTTTCGTCCAGGCATTGAAGATCGCGTGCTGGTGCGGATGATCCGGAGCGTAGTCGCCCGTGACCGTCTTTCCCGAAGGAGTCATCAGCGGGTGGATATAGCCGGTCCGCGTGTAGACGGGATCGTTCTTCGCCGCCTCCTCGGTTGGGGTCTTCACGTAGCGGAGGACGGAACGCTCGCCGGACGTGACCGTGATGGCGCTTTCAGATTCAGAACACCGCATCGCCGGCTGAGCCGTTGCCTCTTCCTTTCGGCGCAGAATCCGGTAGGCGCGCGAAGTGTCGGCCGGGAGCCTTCGATCCAGGACCCACACCAGCCAATGGGAATCGCCCTCCAGACCCTGAGTTGGAATGGGCGCGGCATCGGGATCATCGAGCGGAACCAGATAAATGGTTCCGGTGCCAACGACAAATTCCTCGGGCAATTCGACCGAAAGCGGAGTGGCGACGCGGTCGTGATCACCCGCGGAAACGGTCACGGTCCATTCACCATCACCGGCGCTCGCCAGGAAGGGAAACAGGGCCAGGGAGAGAATTGCCAATCGATGCATCCGTCTCTTCTACAATGAACGGGAGAAGGCTGGCCATTTATTTTCCGGCTGGCGCCAGACGCATCCGCGGGGGAAAGTTCGGGTAATGAGAGCCCCTCTCCTCCTGATTCTATCCCTGGTCCTGGCGTCGTCCGGAGTGGTCCAGGCTCAGCGCATGCAAAAGGCCGAGGAGCCGGATGAGGTCGGGCTCACCAGCATCGGGGATGCGCCGTTTCCGCAGCCTGATGGCTATTCTTTTGCCGGTTTGGAAAACGCGGATTTCGAGACTGCCTGGGCGAACGATGGCGGACTGAAATTCTCCCGCTTTGAGCGCATCGAATCGGCCGAATCTCCCGAGGGGAAAGCCTTTCTCCGGCGCCAGGAAGGCGGCGCGAGCACACTCGATCTCACCCAACCCGTTCGCGGCAGCACGCCCTACCTGCTTTCGGCGTGGGTAAAAACGACGGCCGCGACCGAGGGACGGGCCAGTTCGAATTCGGACGCCATTTTCTACGGCAAGCACACGCCGCTGAATCTGCCAGACACGAAGGGACGGTGGAAACGCGTCGGACTCTACTTCCGGACCGCCGTGGGCGCGACCTCGGTGGAGATCGTTTTCCGTTTCGTCGGCGATGGCGCGGTCGCTTTCGATGACATCCGGTTTCGGGAGGCTTCGGAGTCCGAATTCTCCAAAGCCTGGCAAGGCTGGCGTTCCCAGTATCCTGAGCGGGACCTCAGCCCGCGTCCGGATGATGGAAAATACCTGTCGCTCTTCGTTTCCAAGCTGACGGAGCCCAAGTATCCGGAACTGCCGCTCGAAGTCATCGGGATCGGGTCCAGTTACACCAACATGCTGGGCAATGGTGAGCGGCTCGTCCAGTGGGTGCGCGAGCATTATCCGGAGGCGCCTCCGATCCACTACCAGAAGCACGTCGGATCGGCGGTGGAGTTCGACTACACCCGTGGCTGGATGCGGCAGCACGTGCTCGCGAAACGACCCGACCTCGTGATCCTGTATTCCGGCGGGAACGCGGAGGATCTGGAGAAGTTGCTCGCCGATTTTCGCGCTCATTCCTCGGCCGACGTGATCGTCGCCAGCTTGCACCTGCGCGAACGCGACGTCGAAGTCACCGACGCCACCATCAACGCGCCCGAGTGGGACGAGATTCGCGACGTGGCCTTGAAGTATGGCTGCGAGTGGGTCGACAGCCGACGGGAGTGGGGCGCCTACCTCCGGAAGCACGAAAAACCGATCGAGTGGCTGCTGAAGGACGCCGTTCACCAGAGCGATCACGGCGCGCTGGTCATCAACGAGAATATCTGCCGGCACATCGTGCCCAATGAAAATCCCGATCACAGTCCCGAAGCTCTCGAGCGCTGGATTTACCCGCAATTCGCGGCTCTCCAGGGTGCGGAGGGGACGATTTCCGACGAGAACGGGCTTCTGCGACTCCGTTTCAAGGGTAATCGGATCGATCTCGTCGGACGGCGGTCGGCGGATGGCGGAGTCCTTGGAGAGAAGGAGCCGATTCGCCTTGATGGCATCGCCCTGGACGAAATGCCGGTATTTCTCACCACCCTCATCCTGCCCGGCGCCAAGAATCATCGTCCCGAACGCGGCAGCACCTCCGATCGCGCTCCCCATGCCGTCTTTCTCGGCGATCCGGAAACCCTCATACCCCAGACCTGGACCATCCGCATGACGGATGACGCCGGGGGCTTCGAATTGATCGGTTCAGTGACCGGTCCCGACGGTCATGGACAGAACGGCGCCGACTTCACGGGAAACAGCGGACAGATCACCGTGCCGACCGACCTCTGGCGCCGACGGTTGGAGGCCGATGGCCGGACCTACACGAATCTCGAGGGAGACACCTTCACCTGGGAAGTGGTGAGAGCCACTGCGCCGAAAGTCGATTTCAGCGGAAAACCCGGCGAGATCTTCTCCGTCACCCTGGCGGACCAACTCGAGAACGGCTGGCACGAACTGACCTTGCCGCTCGCGGGTTTCGCCGGCGAGATTCTGTCCTTCAAGGTCTGTGAGCCACCGCTCGGTCGGAGCGACGAAAAAGTCGAGTGATCCTCACCTGACCCTGTTGGGTCGCCGACCCAACCCTGTTGAGTTCCCCGGGGCGTCGATCGAAAGATTCAGGCTTGGTTGGGTGCGCGAAGCACTTCGATCTCGACGGGAATGACACCGGATCTGACCATGTCGAGTTCGTCCGCGGTTTTCTTGCTCACGTCAATAATCCGACCGCGGATGTAGGGGCCACGATCAGTGATCCGAACGATCTGGGAACGGCCGTTTCGCTGATTTGTCACCTTCACCAGCGTGCCGAAAGGCAGCGACCGGTGGGCGGCGGTGTATTCGTGATCCGAGAGCGGTACTCCGCTGGCGGTTCGCCGTCCGTTCGTGCGGACGCTGTACCAACTGGCGGATCCGTGCTGGGTTTCTCCGTGGGATGAGCGGGCGGGCTCGTAGAAATCCGAATTCGTCAGTGAGGTTGACTGGCAACTGACACCGAGAAACGCCAACGCCGCCAATCCCGTGAGGGCATACCACTTTTCAGTCATGAGCTGTAGGCTGGAGTGAGGTGCCAGGCGTCCCCCCATCTTGTCCGCAAGGCACTTAAGCCATCAATCTAACCGATTCAGTACGATTTTCCACCTGGAATTCCGTTTTTGGAGGGATGGCGAAAGCCGTCGTAAATTGGATTGAAGGGAACGGTCCCCACGTTCAATCTCCTCACTGTGTTCGAAACCCGGAAAAAGGTGACGCGGTGGGGACGGTGCGGGCTGGCCATGACGGGCTTTGCGGTGGCTTTGCCCGGGGTGGTGGCGATCGCAGAGGAGAGCGATATCATTCGCGGCAAAACGGGACCCTGGGGCGCGCTGGAAATGGTTCATTGTCAGTTCGAGCCACCGGCATGGTATCTGGATGCCGCCGGTTTCGAAACGATGCCGGGTGATTGGCATTTCCCGGGATTCACGCGGGAAAAAGTGACCGCCTATCTGGAATCGATCGGGATGGAACAGAGCCAGGTGGCGTCCTTGTTTTCGGATCTGCCCGAGCCCCAGCCGTCAGACGGGGTGATTCTTCGGCCGTCGGCGGAATTGATCCGGAAACTGTCGCGGGAGCAGAGGGGACGGCTCTATGGCGACTTGGCGCGGTCTGATCGGAACCTGATGCAGCAACTTCCATTCTCCATCGATCCGCGGGGATTTGCCCACATGGCGAAGGGTTCGGGCCTGGATGGCGACCTGGTGAGCGAGGTGACGTCGATGGTTTACCTGAAAGATGGACTTCCGGTTTTTGCGGATCTGCCGCTGTTGTTGGAAGAAATCCCGGACCCGGCCGGAAAGCGACGGCTGCTGTCCGTGTTGCTCAGGCAGGAGGGAATGCTGGTGCGGGTGAAGATCCCGGAGAGTCACGAGGAGCGCCGGATCATGGCCGACTACTGGAGCGGCGGCATACGAGACCGGAATTCCCGATTGCTGGCTTTGCTCGATTCTCTCTCCAAAGGCGAGGGCGCCGGGGTTCCCATGGATCTCTTGTATCTGCCGCCGCCGAACGCCCGAAAGCTGATCAACACCTATCCGCCGCAGGAAAGCCAAGTGGGGAATGTCGCCCCGGATTGTTTCTGGACGGCCTTCAATTTCCTGGCGGACGAGGTCTCGGATCGGGCTCTCGATCCGGGAATGATCGACCGCTACCTGGAGGATCGGTATGAGCCGGTGCCGGATGAGCCGGTTTTCGGTGATGTGATCGTTTTCAGTGATCCGGAGACGCTGGTGCCGTTCCACGCCTGCGTCTACCTGGCCGACCGGCTGATCTTCACGGAAAACGGTCAGAGTCTGCTGCGTCCCTGGGTGCTGATGCGCCTGGATGACCTGGCGGTGTCCTACTGGGGGGATCGGCCGATGGCGGCGCACGTCTTCCGACGAATCCGGGAACCGGATCAGCCCTGAGGCGGTTCCGTCATGGAGGCGGGATCGAGGGCGGACTCGAGTTGGTCCGCCGGGAGGACTTCCATTTCCTCGCAGATTTCCCGGACGGTTTTCCCGGTTTCCGCCGCTTTCTTGGCGATTTTCGTCGCGGTGTCGTAGCCGATGAGGGGAGCCAGGCTGGTCACCATGCTCATGGATTGCTCGATGAGATCGCGACAGCGGGCTTCGTTGGCTTCGATGCCATCGATGCACCGTTCGCGGAGCAGGTTGCCCACCCTGGCGAGCAGGCGAATCGAATCGAGTAGGTTCTGAGCCATCATCGGCATCATCACATTCAATTCGAAGTTTCCGTTGGCACCGCCCCAGGTGATGGCGGCGTCGTTGCCGATCACCTGGGCACACACCTGCATGGCGGCCTCGCTCATGACGGGGTTCACCTTTCCGGGCATGATGGAGGAGCCGGGCTGAGTGGCGGGCAAGGTGATTTCGCCAAAACCGCAGCGCGGTCCCGAACTGAGCCAGCGGAAATCGTTGGCGATCTTGAACAGGGACACAGCGATGGTTTTCAATTGTCCGCTGACTTCCACGACGCCGTCCTTGGCGGCCTGCGCTTCGAAGTGATTCCGTGCCTCGACGAAATCGATGCCGGTTTTTTCCGCGATGAAAGCGATCGCTTTTCCCGGGAAATCGGGATGGCAATTCAGCCCGGTGCCGACAGCGGTACCGCCGAGGGGGAGTTCGAGCAGGGCCTTGAGTGCCTTGTTGGCCCGGACCACGGCCAGGTCGATCTGGCGGGCATAGCCGGAGAACTCCTGGCCGAGTCGCACGGGAGTGGCGTCCATGAGGTGGGTGCGGCCGATCTTGAGGACGTCGTGAAAGGCCTCCGCCTTGGTGGCGAGGCTGTCCCGCATCGACTCGAGCGAAGGGATCAGATCGTCCTTCAGGTTTCCTGCGGCGGCGATGTGGATGGCGGTGGGAAAGGTGCCGTTGGAGGACTGGCTCTGATTGACGTGATCGTTGGGATGCACCGGATCCTTGCTCCCGATGGCGGTGCCGGCGAGTTGCGAGCAACGGTTCGCGATCACCTCGTTGGCGTTCATGTTCGTGCTGGTGCCGGAACCGGTCTGAAAAACATCGAGGACGAAATGGTCGTCGAGTTTGCCCTCGAACACTTCCGCGGCGGCCTTCTCGATCAATTCGGTCTTCTCTTTCGGAACCACTCCGAGGGTTCCATTCGTCCGGGCCGCGGCCCATTTGATCAGGCCGTAGGCATGGATGATGGCGGGATCGACAGAACGTCCCGACACCGGAAAATTGAGAACGGCCCGCTGGGTGCTGGCTCCCCAGAGGGCTTCGACGGGGACGGACATTTCGCCCATCGTGTCGCGCTCGGTGCGAAAATCGGAATCCTGATCGCTCATGATCCCTCAAGATAAGGGGAGAGGCGGGAGAGGAAAAGAGGCGATCTGGAACTGAAAATGCGTCGTGAAATGGCGAAAAAAATCACCGAAAAGGTGGCAAAACACCCGTCACGCTCGATGTAGGGGCGACAAAGCTTACAAAACAGGACGCCACTCAGCGTAATTTTATGGTTTACAAAGGATTTCCTTATTGCCAAAGGTTGTCGCTTAAACCGAGCCGGACTCGGTGACCGCGAGGTGCGTCCAGATTTCTCCCCCTCCAATCAGCAAGAAAGGTTTCAATAACATGAAGGCGATGATGAAGATGCTTCGGCAGGCAGCATGGGCTCAAACGCTCATTCTGGCTGCCTTGGTTCCCGGTCTGATTCTCTGGCCGATGCCGGTTCGATCCAATCCTTCGGGGGCGGCGGTCGCACACGGTATCGTAGAGATCGACGAATCGGTGCCCGGTCAACTGAAGATCAATCAGGGATCGGACAAGGCGATCATCAACTGGCAGGACTTCTCGATCGGTGCGGGAGAGTTGACCGAGTTCCTGCAGCCCGGGGTGGACGCCGTGGCTTTGAACCGCGTGATCAGCGGGAATCCCTCAACCCTTCTCGGAACCTTGAAGGCGAATGGCGGGGTGATCCTGGTCAACCAGAACGGCATTCTCGTCGGCGGTGGCGGGGTGGTCGACATCGGTGGTCTTGCCGTGATGTCGACCCTGGACATCGATGATGCCGATTTCCTCAACGGCGGTCCGATGAATTTCAAGGGCAACAGCGCGGCCGGGGTGACCAACCTCGGCACGATCACTTCCCGTGGTGGGGATGTGGTGTTGCTCGGTAACTTTGTTGATAACCAGGGCGCGGTGGGCGCCCCTGATGGCACGGTCGCCTTCGGTGCCGGTGGGGAGTTCATCGTCGACACGATCGGCGACTCCCGACTTTCGGTCATCGCCGGTGGTCAGGGCGGAGAGAAGGGAATCACCAACAGCGGCACCGTGAGTGCGGCCGCGGTCGAGTTCAAGGCTCACGGGAACGTGTATGCGCTTGCGATTCAGAATACGGGGATCGTCCGGGCCAATGGCGTGAGCCGCCGCAACGGACGCATCATTCTCAGCGCCGCCGGCGACGGTTCGGTGGGAGGACGAATCGAAAACACCGGCACCCTCCAGGCGCGGAACGCGGATGGTT
>JAGRPB010000045.1 GCA_020439945.1 Verrucomicrobiia bacterium | reverse complement strand
CTTTTCCAGCCGGGTCCAATCCGCCGCCATCGCCCGGACTTGGCAGCAGGAGGAAACGCCCTACGCCACTCTCGATCTTCGCGAGATGCTGTCCGGCGGCTTTCCCTCGCCCGAGGCGATGCCGCGGCTGGTGATCGTGGCCAGTTCCTTCAACTCCTACCATTCCCTCGACTCCCGGGCCCTCGACCGAAATCTCCAGGCCTACCTCGACGCCGGCGGTCGCGTGCTCTGGATTACCGGAACGGGTCAACCTCCGACAAAGACGTTCGCGGATTTCCGGGAGACCATGGAGCGTTCGGCAACGAACGCGAAGCTGCCTGTTCCCGAGAAAGATTTCATCGGGGCTCAATTGAGTTTTTTCGACTCTCAGGATTCACCCGCACCGAGAGTTGTCCGTTCCCCGTTGACAAAAGCCGGTTGGCAACAGCCATTCAGCCCGTGGGAATTTGAACCCGAGAATGGCGATGGCTTCCGAACAGTTCTAGAACTGAACGTCGGCGGCGACACGCTCATCGTCGGCATCGTCGATGAACTCGGACAACGATTGGTCCTGCCGATCTACGCGGTGACTCCTTTCCTGCTCGCCGGAGAGGATCGCGTCGAATCGCCCCACGAACCCACACTCGATGCTGCCAGCACGGCCGTTCTCGACGCCGCCTTGAACGCCCTCCGACCGATGGAACCATGAGACCACTCGCTTCGCTCATCGGTGCCGGCTTCGTTTTCGGCTCCCTCACCTTGGCCACGATCTTCGCGGCGGATCCCTCCTCGCCGATCATGTTGGCCGGGGACTGGGTGCCGGGGGATCCGCACCAGATCGACTACTCGAAACTTCCCAGGGTGCCCGCCGAGCACGTCGTCGTCAGCGACGTCCGTGAAGAGAAAGGCGTCAATCAGCACAATTACCTCGCCTTCCACAACGGTCGCTACTTCGCAATGTGGAGCGACGGCCCCGGGATCGAAGACCGCGTCGGGCAGCGGGTGAAATTCGCGACCAGTCCTGACGGGCTGAACTGGACCGAGCCCGAGTTTCTCACGCCCATCCCGCCGAATTCCGGTCCCGATTCCCCCCACTACGGCACGCGCACCGAAAAGGGCATGCGGTGGATCTCGCGCGGATTCTGGCAGCGCGACGGCGAACTGCTGGCGCTCTGCGCCCTGGACGAGGCCGCCGGATTTTTCGGCCCGTCGCTCGAACTCCACGCCTTTCGCCTCACCGATGACGGCAGTTGGGAGGACGCTGGCATTGTCGCCAACAACGCCATCAACAATTTCCCGCCGCAGAAAATTGCCACCGGCGACTGGATGATGTCCCGCCGCACCTGGGACTACAAAAAGACCGGCGTGCAGTTCCTTGTCGGCGGGGTGAAGTCGATGGACGACTGGAATTCCTTTCCCGTCCTCGGCACCAGCGCCGAACTCAGCGCCGAAGAACCGCTTTGGTGGGCGCTGCCGGACGATCGGCTCGTGGCCCTCTTTCGCGACAATCGTCAGAGCAAGTTCCTCTATCGATCCGTCTCCGCAGACGACGGTCGCACTTGGACCACTCCCATTCAGACCAACTTCCCCGACGCCACCTCCAAGCTCTTCGGCTTCCAGCTTTCCGACGGTCGCTATTTCCTTGTCTCGAACAGCAATCCGCGCGCCCGCGATCCGCTGACTCTAGCTCTCAGCGACGACGGTATCGAGTTCACCAAGCTCGCCTGGCTGGTCGGCGGTCGTCACGTCGATTACCCGCACGCCATCGAGCACGACGGTCACCTGCTGGTGGCCTTCGCGGGAGGAAAGCAGACCGTCGAGGTGCTCAAGATCGATCTCGCAGACCTCGATGCCATTCAAATGCCCGAGTCGGTCGAACTCGAGAAGCCACTTCCACCAGTGGCCTCCGCGAAGGCCGAAGTGGGCGACTGGATCGATCTCGGCAACGAAGGCGAGACGCTGTTCGTCGCCGCCGATCTGGTTGTTCCCCAGGCTGGAAAACGAGCCAGCCTTTCCCTCGCCACCCGCGGCGACGAGGATCGGGTCGTCATCGCCATCAACGCCGAGGGCCAGCTCACCGCCCGCCTTTATCAGGAATCGATAACCGGACCGAAACTCGAAGTTGGAAACTGCCACTCCCTCCTCGTGCGAATCATCAGCCACCGGAAGGCACCCGATGAACTGTTTCTCCAGCTCGGACCCGCGGGAGCCATTCCCGCCGAGCCGGAAGTCTGGACTCTCACCAACGCGAAGGGCCACAGCGATGCCAACTTGTCCCGGGTCA
Organism: Verrucomicrobiia bacterium; assembly: GCA_020439945.1. Classification (GTDB taxonomy): domain Bacteria; phylum Verrucomicrobiota; class Verrucomicrobiia; order Verrucomicrobiales; family DEV007; genus JAEUHH01. The sequence continues at coordinate 31,782 of JAGRPB010000045.1, read as the reverse complement.
CCCTGCGAAGCGAAGCCGACAATGCCGCCGGGTTCAGCGACGTCCGCCTCGCCCCGTCCCGTGAAGCAATCGGAAAAGCGAAGGTGATCGCCGGCGAAACCGACGAGACCGAGGTCGTCGTCTATGGCGGAACGCCCGGCGGAGTCGCCTCCGCCATTGCCGCCGCAAGGCTCGGCAGCCGTGTTCTCCTGATCGAGCCCAATCTCCACGTCGGCGGGATGACCACCAGCGGCCTCGGCAAGAGCGACATCGAGAACCGCGCCATGATCGGCGGAATCTTCCAGGAATTCGTCGAGCGCCAGCGCGCCCACTACCTCGAAACCTACGGCCCCGACCACGAAAACATCGAGCTTTGCCGCGACGGCTACTACGCCGAGCCTTCCGTTTCCGAAGCGGTCTTCGACGCCATGCTGGCCGACGAAGGCGACAGAATTACCGTCCTCAAGGGCTGGAGTCTGGCCGAAGCTCACGCAGGAAACGACTCCCTCGAAGCCCTCACGATTCTTCGGAAAAAAGACGGACTCACCCGGCGCGTGCGCGGCCAGGTTTTCCTCGATGCCACCTATGAAGGCGATCTCTACGCGGCCGCCGGCGCCGATTACCGTCTCGGGCGCGAGGCTCGCGATGAATTCGACGAACCTCATGCCGGCGTCGTCTATTTCGACTACCAGGAAAAGGAGTTCCTCCCCGGCACGACCGGCGAAGCCAGCGACGACCTGCCCGCGTTCACCTACCGACTCTGCCTGACCACGGACCCGGAAAACAGTCACCGTCTCAACGACCCGCCTCCCGGCTACGATCGCAGCGTCTATCTCGGCTATTTCGACGATCTCGAGGCCGGTCGGCTCGCCGGCCCCAAGGTCCTCAAGCCGGGTCGCGGCTACAACCCGAAGCACTTCGACACCCTGGTCCGGGCCCTCTCGGTCACGAACATCCCCAACGGGAAAACCGACGTGAACATGAATCCGCGCCCGCTCGGGTTTCCGTTCACCGAGGAGAATCGCGGCTACATCGAGGGCGACGAGGCCACCCGCGACCGAATCCGCGAGCGCATCCGCAACCTCACCCTCGGCCTGATCTGGTTTCTCCAGAATGATCCCGAGATCCCCGAAGAACACCGCAAACTTGCCAACGAGCTCCAGTTTCCGAAGGACGAATTCACCGACGATCCGGACCACTTCCCGTTCCAGCTCTACGTCCGCGAAGGCCGGCGCCTCGTCGGGGAAATCACCCTGACCGAGCACCACATCACCGGGAAAGGCGAGGCCATCACCCGGCACCCCGATACCATCGCCGTGGGAGAGTTTCCGATCGACAGTTTCCCCTGCCGCAAACGCCAACCGAGCGACACCATCGTCCTCGAGGGCTACCTCGGCATGCTCGACCACATCACCCGGCCCTACGAGATTCCCTACCGCGTCATGATTCCGGAAAAAATCGACGGCCTCATCGTTCCCGTCGCCGCCAGCACCACGCATGTCGCCTTTTCCAGCATCCGCATGGAGCCGACCTGGATGGCGCTCGGCCAGGCCGCCGGCACCGCCGCGCATCTCGCCATTCAGAACGACGTCGCCCCCCGGGACGTCCCCATCGAACCGCTTCGCGACCTGCTGCGAAAAAATGGACAGGTCCTCAGTCACGCCGCATCCGTCGCGCAATGACGGCGGTCGGCCCTCCGCTTCCTCTTGAATCCCTCCCCCACTTCCTTCTATACCTGAACCCGCTCCCTCAGCTTCAACGGAATTTTCTCATGAAAACCCCAACCTCCTGCCGACTCTCAATCCTCGGCGCCCTCGCGGTGCTCACCGTGTCGGGCGCATCTGCCGCCGACGACAACGACTGGAAACTCCTTCCGCTCAAATACAACAATCCCGGGCTCGAGGTCGATCTCGGCGTCGGGCTTTGGGCATGGCCGTTGCCGATGGATTATGACGGCGATGGCGACATGGACCTCGTCGTTTCCGGTCCCGACAAGCCGACCAACGGGCTCTACTTTTTCGAGAATCCGACCCAAGATCCGAAGAACAAGATGCCGGTCTTCAAGAAGGCGATCTACTTGGGCGGCACCAGCCACAACGTTCAGGTCAGCTACGTCGATGGCGAGCCGCGAGTGCTTCGCGAGAACTTCGAATATCCCAATTTCCGCGAAACCGGAACCACCAAGGGCGGGAAGAAACTCTACGAGGACGCCCGCTTTCACAAGGGCAACACCCGCGCCCGCATGTGGCGCTACGTCGATTGGGAAGGCGACGGCGACCAGGATCTCGTCGTCGGCATCGGCGACTGGAGCGACTACGTCTGGGACCAGGCCTACGATGCGGAGGGCCGCTGGCGCAACGGCCCCCTTCACGGCTGGGTCTACCTGATCAAGAACAACGACGGCGAGTATTCGAAGCATCCCGAGAAGATCCTCGCCGGTGGTTCCCCGGTCGATGTCTACGGGATGCCTAGTCCCAATTTCGCCGACTTCGACGGTGACGGCGATCTTGACCTGCTCTGCGGCGAGTTCCTCGACGGCTTCACCTACTTCGAGAACATCGGCAGCCGAGAAAACCCGGAATACGCCACCGGGTTCAAGGTTAAGGCCGAGGATGGATCCCCGCTGGTGATGCACCTCCAGATGATCACACCCACCGCCTTCGACTGGGATCAAGATGGCGACTTCGACCTGATCTGCGGCGACGAAGACGGTCGGGTCGCCTTCGTCGAGAACGTTACTCCGAAGACCGCCAATCGGCCGGTCTTCGAGCAGCCTGCCTACTTCAAACAGGAAGCCGACACCCTCAAGTTCGGCGCCTTGGCCACGCCCTATGCCCACGACTGGGACGGCGACGGTGACGAGGACCTCGTCTGCGGAAATACCGCCGGCAACATCGCTATCTTCACCAATCTCGATGGCAAGGGCACGAAGTGGAGTGCGCCGGAACTGATCGAGGCCGACGGCAAGGAGTTTCGCGTTCTCGCCGGCCCCAACGGATCCATCCAGGGCCCCTGCGAAGCCAAGTGGGGTTACACCACTCTCTGCGTGGCCGACTGGGACGGCGATGGTCGTGACGACATTCTCTACAACTCCATCTGGCCCCGCATCCAGTTACTCAAGAACACGGAGAAGGGCCTTGTCGAAATGCCGCTTCCGTTTTGGACTGAGGAGGCCCCGCCGAAATGGTACTGGTGGCAGACCAAGGCGCCGAATCTCCAGACCCAGTGGCGCACCACGCCGATGGCGGTGGATTTTGACGGCGACGAGAAACTCGACCTCGTCATCCTCGACCAGGAGGGCTACCTGACCTGCCAGAGCCGGGCCACGGAGGAGACACGCATTTTCATCGACGAAGACAACCAGCCGATTCAGTTGAACAAAAAATCCGCCGGTGCCAGCGGTCGCTACAAACTCGATGTCGTCGACTGGGATGGAGACGGTCGTCTTGACGTCCTCGTGAATTCCGAGAACGCCATCTGGTATCGCAATTGCGAGGACCGCGACGGCAAGGTCGTCCTCAAGAAAATTGGTAATCTCGCCGATCGCAACGTGGCCGGTCACACTTCCAGCCCGACCGCCTGCGATTTTGACAAGGATGGCAAACCCGACCTTGTCGTCGGCGCCGAGAACGGGCGAATCTACTTCATCAAGCACGACGATTGCATTCAATACACCGGCGACCAGATCGCCGCTCGCGAGCCCAAGGCCGCCAAGGAGCCGCGTTTCCCAGGTCTAGTGAAAGAGGAATTCATCTACAACAAGGCGCCCTTCCCGCAGTGCCACGCCTCCACGATCTGCGAAACGCCTCGCGGTTTGGTCGCCGCCTGGTTCGGAGGAACGAAGGAGAAGGATCCCGATGTCGGTATCTGGTCCAGCTACCATGACGGGGCCGGCTGGTCCTCTCCCAGCGAGGTCGCCAACGGCCTCCAGTATGACGGCCACCGCCATCCTTGCTGGAATCCGTCCCTCTTTCAGCCGCCCGGCGACTCGCCGACCATGCTTTTCTTCAAGGTCGGACCCAATCCCGCCGAATGGTGGGGCGAGGTGGTCGTGAGCAACGATTTCGGTCGCTCCTTCGGCGATCGCCGCCGACTGCCCGAGGGCATCGACGGACCGGTCCGCGGCAAGCCCTATCTTCTAGCCGACGGCACTCTGCTCTGCCCCTCCTCGACCGAGCACGATGGCGACTGGCGCTTTCACATGGAACGCCTGATCGATCTCGATCACCCGGAGTTGGGGCGCTCCTGGCAGCGCTTCGAACCCGAGACTCAACCCTATCAGGTCATCCAGCCAACCCTGTTGTTTCAAGAGGATGGCACCTTCCACGCGATGTTCCGTTCCAAGAACGAGCGCATCATCGAGGCCTACTCGAAGGACCAGGGCCGCACCTGGACCGAGTTGTCGGAATCGGAATTGCCCAACAATAACTCGGGAATCGAGGCCCTGACTCTCGCCGATGGACGCCATCTCCTTCTCTACAACCACCTCGGTGCTCGTAAGGATCGCAAGGACGGCTGGGGCAAACGAAATCTCCTCAACCTCGCCATCAGCGACGATGGCAAGGAATGGAAAGCCGTCGCCTTCATCGAGAAGGAGGAATCGGGAGAATTCTCCTACCCCGCCATGATCCAGACCGCCGACGGGCTCGTCCACATGACCTATACCTGGAATCGCGAGAAAGTGAAGCATGTGGTCATCGACCCGGCGAAGCTGAAGGCCGGTCAAATCGTTGGCACGGAGGCGTGGGAGTGAGAACGATCGAAATCTGGACAACTGATTTCCCACCATGTTGAGAATTCTTCGAGCCCTCCACTGGGAGCGCGGGCGTCTCGCCCGCTTTCCCAGTCCTTGCCTTCCGCATGGGCGACAGGATTGTCGCCCCTCCTCTCCTCCCGCCGTCCGCTTGATCCTGCTTCTGGGAATGCTGGCACTGGCGGGAAGTGTTGGTCGAGCAGCCGACGGCAAGCCCAACGTCCTCTTCCTCGTCGCCGACGATCTCAACTGCGCCATTGGCCCCTACGGAGACGACTTCGCGGTAACGCCGAACCTCGACCGTCTCGCTGAGCGCGGCCTCGTCTTTAACCGCGCCTATTGCCAGCAGGCCGTCTGCAATCCGTCGCGAGCCTCGTTCCTGACCGGGCTGCGCCCGAACACTACGGGAGTCGATGATTTGTCGAAATGGTTTCGTGACACCACGCCCGGGGGCTCGACCCTGGTAACGCTGCCGCAGCATTTCAAGAATCACGGCTACTTTTGCCAGGACATCGGGAAAATCTTTCACAACACCGGCGATACCCAGGACCGGCGTTCGTGGTCGATCGACGAAGTGCTCCACAAAGGCACCCACGCCGACGACACCGTTTACAAGAACACGCCACCGGCGTTGCGGACCATCCAGGAGGAGTTCAAGGCGCCCGTGACCGAGGATCTCGATGTCCCCGACACCGCCTACCGCGATGGCCAGATCGCCAATCTCGCCGCCGCCATGCTGCGCGAGCATCCGGTCGACGGGCAGCCCTTCTTCCTCGCGGTCGGTTTCTGGCGCCCTCACCTGCCCTTCGTCGCGCCGAAACGATACTGGGATCTCTACGATCCGGAGGATCTCACCATGCCCGACCCGCCCTATGCTCCAGAGGGAGTTCCCGAGATCGCGATGCACGACTCCAAAGAGATCAAGGGCTACGGTCTCGTTCCCAAGGACCGCGATTTCACCGATGACGAGGTCCGCCACTATCGCCACGGCTACTACGCCTCCATCAGCTTTCTCGATGCCCAGGTCGGGGAGATCCTCGATGCCCTCGAGGAAGGCGGCCACGACGGGGATACCATCGTGGTCTTTACCTCGGACCACGGATTTCACATCGGCGAGCACACCCTCTGGGGAAAGACCTCCAACTTCGAGCTCGACGCGCGTGTCCCGCTCATCATCGCCGATCCGCGTGAGTCAGCCGGACATGGAAAGACCACCGACTCGCTGGCGGAGTTGGTCGATCTCTATCCGACCCTCGCACATCTCTCTGGCATCGAAGGCGACCTCCGCAAACGACTCGAGGGAGCGAACCTCGCGCCAGTGATCGCCGATCCGTCGGTCTCGGTGAAAGACGCCGCCTTCACCCAGCACGAGCATCCGTTCTACGGCCCGAGGAAAAATCGCGAGGCCATTGGCTACTCGATGCGCACCGACCGCTGGCGCTACACCGAATGGCGCTCCTTCGAAAACGGCGAGGTGACCGCCCGCGAACTCTATGATCACGAAAACGATCCCGGCGAAACCCGCAATCTGGCGGGTCAGGAATCGCAGGCCAAAAACGTGGCCACATTAGCCGAGAAACTCGCGAAACAGTTCCCATGAGCGATTTCGAGAAAGTCACGGGGACCGCGAGCGAATTCGGAGGGGCGATTTGCAATCGCCCGCGGAGCCTCAGGAACACGACCAGCTCAGGCGATTGCAAATCGCCTCTCCGAAAAATCGCCACGCTCGCTGTTCTCTCGTTCACGTTGTTTCACGCCTCCGCCACCCTCGCCGACGACCGGCCCAACCTCCTCTTCATCCTCGCCGACGACCTCGGCTGGACCGACATCGGTTGCTACGGAGAGGAGATCTTCGAGACCCCTCACCTCGACCAGCTTGCCGCCGAGGGCTTGCGCTTCACCCAAGCCTACTCCCCGGCTCCGATCTGCTCGGCGTCGCGCGCTGGCTTTCTCACGGGAAAAACCCCGGCCCGACTCGGCTTCGAGTTCGTCACCAAGCCCGAGGCCGGCTACCAACCCATGGTCACTCCGTTGCGGGCACCGCCTTTCACCCTCGATCTCCCCTTGGAGGAAACCATCATCGCCGAGACCCTATCCGACGCCGGCTACCAGACCGCCTTCTTCGGCAAGTGGCACCTCAATCAACACTACCAGCGCTACCTGGGCTGGAGCCCGACGCACGGACCGAAAGCCCAAGGATTCCAAGTCGCGGAGGAAGACTTTGGCAGCCATCCCTATTCCTACTGGAACGACAAATCCAAGCGCGACTTCCTCGACCTGCCCGACGGCGAATTCGTCGAGGATTCGATGACCCAGCGCGCCATCAAATTCCTGAAGCAGGACCACGAGCGCCCCTTCTTCCTGATGGTTTCGCATTTCTACGTCCACGATCCCATCCACACCCGGGTGAAGTGGCTGCACGATCACTACGATGATAAGATCCCCGCCGACCATCCGCGCCACGACGTGCTCGCCCACTACGGCGCCATGGTCACCGCGCTCGATCACTACGTCGGCCAACTGTTGGCGGCGCTCGACGAAACCGGCCTCGCCGAAAATACCCTCGTCGTCTTCACCTCCGACAACGGCGGCCATCCCAATTATGCCGGCAACGCCCCACTCCGCGGCAGCAAGTGGAATCTCTACGAGGGCGGCATCCGGGTTCCTTTCCTCGCTCGCTGGGCCGGCAAAATCGCCCCCAACGAAACCTGCGATACGCCCATCATCGGGCTCGACCTCTTCCCCACTTTCACCGAGTTGGCAAACGCCGAGCTTCCGCCGGATCGGGACGGGCGCTCGCTGCTCCCGGTCTTCGAAAATCCAAAGGCGAAGCCCGAACCCCGCGACCTGCTTTGGCATTTTCCCTACTACCATCCCGAAAAGGGTTTCGCCAAGGCGCCGGCCACGATTGGCATCGACGATGGCCTCACCAGTCAGACCCGGCCGCATTCGGTGCTTCGTTCCGGCGACTGGAAACTGCTCCATTTCTACGAAAGCGATCGCGACGAGCTCTACCGAACCGATGAGGATCTCACCGAGCAGCACGACCGTCTCTCGGAAGACGCCGACCGCGGGCGGGAACTCCGGCTTCGTCTCGATCAGCTCCTGGAAACTTCCGGCGCCCGCCTTCCCACGCCCCACCCCGATTACTCCGAAAAACCGTGAGGCTCTTACCGTCAACGAGGCCAGCGGAGGAAAAGATAGACCGCGTAGCAGGCCAACAGCAGGGCGCCTTCCCAGCGAACGAGGCGAAAGCCCGTGCGCATCAAGGGCAGCAGGATCACCGAGCTGCCCAGCATGAACCCGAAATCGAGCCAGCTGATCTGTCCGACATCGATGGGCCGCATCAGGCCCGCCGCGCCGGCGATGCAGAGCGCGTTGAAGAGATTGGATCCCACGATATTGCCGACCGCCACGTCCGTCTCCTTTCGCAGCGCCGCCACCACCGAGGTGGCCAGTTCCGGCAGCGACGTGCCCGCCGCCACGATGGTCAGGCCGATGATGGCCTCGGAAACCTCCAGCGTCCGAGCGATGCTCACCGCATTGTCGACAAAGAGTTGGGCGCCGAGCACCAGTCCGCCCAGGCCCGCCAGCACCAGCAGCCCCTGGGTCCAAAGGCGCTTCGGAGGTTCGGCCGGAACGGCCAGGATTTTCACCTCGCCGATTGGTTCCTTCGCACTCGCCACCTCCCTCCGGCTCATGCGTACCAGCAGGACCGTGTAGGCGATCGCACCGGCGAACAGGAGTCCCGCCTCCCAGCGCTCCAGTCCACCTCCCGAAAGGTAGAAACCGACGAAGGCCGCCGATGCTGCCAGCATCACCGGCATGTCGAGCCGGATGACTTGGAGGTTTACCACCAGTGGACAAACCAGGGCCGACAGCCCCAGGATCACCGCCACGTTGAACAGGTTGGAGCCCGCGATATTACCGATCGCCAGATCTCCCGAGCCCGCCAGGGTCGAGCGAATCGACACCGCCAATTCCGGCGCACTGGTGCCGAAGGCCACCACGGTCAGGCCGATCACCAACGGACTAAGCCCAGCCGCTCGGGCAATTCCCGATGCGCCTCTTACCAAGACTTCTGCTCCCGCCACGAGGACGGCCAGACCGACAACAAGAAAGACCAGAGAAAGTAGCATATTGAGCCGCCCGAGACGAAACGCCGACCCACTCTCACCTTAGCAGCGCTCCACCTCGCCATCGCAGAAATCTTTCGCCAGACTCAAGAATCTTCTCATGAAATCCCCCATCGACAGCCTCGTCCTCTTTGTCTATCTCATCGCCGTGGTCGGCTTTGGCTGCTGGTTCGCCAAGCGCAGCAAGACCACCGGCGAGTTCATGGCGGCGGGAGGCCGACTTCCCGGCTGGGCCGTGGGTCTCTCGCTTTTCGGCACCTTCCTCTCGAGCAACACCTTCATCGGGAACCCGGGGAAAGCCTTCGACGGCAATTGGAATTTCTTCGTCTTTTCGCTCACCCTTCCCATCGGGGCCTGGATCGCCTCAAAGTGGTTCGTTCCCTTCTATCGGAACAGTGGAGAGATCTCCGCCTACCACCATCTTGAGCATCGCTTCGGTCCCTGGGCCCGGATTTACACGGTGATCTGCTACCTGTTTACCCAGGTCTCACGCTCCGGAACCATCATGCTCGGCGTGTCCATCGGGATGCACGCGGTCACCGGCTGGGACATCCGGCTGATCATTCTCGCCACCGGAATCCTCGTCACTCTCTACACCCTGGTCGGCGGCATCGAGGCCGTTATCTGGACGGATGTGATTCAGAGCCTCGTGCTCAGCCTCGGAGCGATCGCCGTCATCGCCGTGCTGCTTCTCGGCGATCCCGGCGGCTCGACGCTCCTGGAAACCGCCGCCGCGGACGACAAGTTCTCGCTCGGCAGCTTTGCCTTCGACTTCACCCAATCCAGTTTCTGGGTCGTCCTGCTCTTCGGCATCTTCATCAATCTGACCAATTTCGGAATCGATCAGAACTACATCCAGCGCTACCACACCGCGAATTCGGAATCGGCCGCCAAGCGTTCCCTCTGGCTCGGCGCCATCACCTACGTTCCGGTTTCGGCAATGTTCTTCCTCATCGGAACCCTGCTCTTCGGATTCTACCACGCCCACGAGTCCGAAATGTCCGCCATCCAGACCATGGCTGATGACGTTGGCAAGGCCGGAGCCTACAGCGACTTCGCGCTGCCCCATTTCATGGCCAATCACCTGCCTGCGGGAATCGGCGGACTACTTGTCGCCGCGCTTTTCGCCGCCGCCATGAGCACCATCGACACCAGTTTGAACAGCTCCGCCACCATCACGTTGAAGGACATCTTCCGACACATCGGCGATGGCGAAAACGAGAAGGCCAAAATGCGGGTCCTGCACTGGTCGACCGTCATCTGGGGCGTGATCGGCACTTCGGTGGCCATCATCCTCACCTACGACAGCCGAAACATTCTCCAAATCTGGTGGGATCTCTCGGGCGTGTTCGCCGGCGCCATGCTGGGACTCTTCCTCCTCGGCATCCTCTCGAAAAAGGCTGACAACCTCGCCGCCATCGTCGGCGTGATCATCGGCGTGTTCACGATTTTCTGGATGAGTTTCGCCAAAGCCGACTGGATGCCCGAGTCGTTCCGCTTTCCGCTCGCCAGCGGAATGGTCACCGTCATCGGCACCCTGACGATCTTCCTCGTCGGGCTGGGCGTGGCGTCCCTTCGATCTCGAGTCTCGCGAAATCCAAACCCGAATTGACCGCGTTCACGCTTCTCCACGATCATTTTCCCATCGCCAACCGGTCACGACGAAAATCACGAAGACCAGCCCTCCGGCAACGAGATTCCACGGCTCCACGGGAATGCTTCCGGCCGTAAGTAACCCGAGAACAAGGCCAGCCCAGAAACAGAGCTGAAATCTCGGCCAGGTCAGCCAATTCAGAATCGTATCGAAGAAATCCCACACGGCGTTTCTTCCGTGGCTTTCCCGGCTTCGGAAAATCAATGGTACGGGGCGCTTTTCAAACAGGGTAAGATCCTGGACCTAACCCTGTTGAGTCAGCCCGGCTCAGGGCGCGACCCAACTGGGCTTATCGAGCGACTTGATGACGTAGTGCTTCGCGCCGTGGGGAAATTCCTTCAGCTCCAGCGTCAGAACCACATCCACAGGCGGCAATCCCCAGGTGGCGAGTTTCTCCGTCTCGGCGGCGATCGGTGCATCCTTGGCCACGAACACAAAGGCTTCGGCGTCCGGATAAGGCGGCTCGATCTTGTAACATAGGTAGTCGTTGCTGTTGGCGAAAGTCTCCCGATCCGGACCCCAGTAGCTGTGGCGCTGCATCACGAAACGAAAGGTCGCGGGGCCCTCTTTGCCGCTGTTCTTGAACTCCGCAAAAAGGCGATCCTTGCATTCCACAAACAGTTCCCAATCGACCTTGTATCCGTCGGCCGTCTTTCTCACCACGACGGGAAACTCGGCTTCGACGCCTTCGAGAAACAGGTAGAAGGCGTAGAACGGGTCGCCTCCGTCGGCGGGTTTCTCATCCATGTCGAAAAACTTGGCGACCGACTCGGTGATCGGACCGTCATCTGCCGTCTGGTAGTAGGCCCGGATCCGTGGTTTCAGGCGTTCGGCATCGTAGACAAACTCCATGCGATCTTCCCAATCCGGCTGGGACAGGAATTTCTGGAGGGTGTATTTCGCGGCTTCGACCGGATTGTCCAGATTGGGCTTCACACCGGAATCCGCGCCGGCGATGGGAGCGACGCTCTGCAACCGTTCTTCCTGACGGGACAGAGCCTTTTCGGGATCGCCTTCGTCCGTCGTCACCACGGGCGAACCGGTCGGCGCGTTGCCATCTTCGCCAGCACCACCAATTTCAGTGTATCCGCCGCCATTCGGCTCGGAATTTCCCCCGACCGCCGCGACGGCGCTGCTGGATGAACCCTCGGCCACCAGGGGATCGACATCCCCAGTCGCGGGAGCCACCGCTCCCACCGTCGGAAGCACCAGATCGGTGGAAGAAGTTTCCGTGCCTCCGGGTTTTTCGCCATTCCCCACCGATGGTTCGGTTTCCTTCGCGCCCGGAGCCGCCATCGAAGAATCTTCGTTAGGACCACTGGCCCACGCCACTCCGGTGGCCACGTCGGCCGCCCGATCGGAGGCCGGTTTGTTGCCATCGGGGATGAGCGAGGTCATGGAAGGCGGATTGGGCGCACTCGATTTCGGACGATCCTCGACAGGGGTCGGAGTCTGAGCCGCCCCGGCATCGCCCGAGTCGACGATCACCAACTTGTTTCCGCCGCCCACCTGATTGGCTTTGGGAAGTTCCGTTTCCGACTTCGGCGAAGCCTGGGAAGGTTGCCCGGACTCGGGATTCGCGGCCGCGGTGGCGCCTTCACCCTTCGCGGCAACGGAGCCGGAATCGGTCTGAATCGTTTTCGGCGTGCCTTCGGATTCGCCATCGGCCACGTCGTCATCAGAACCACGGAACCAACCACTGCCGAATCCAACCGCCGCCACGACCGCCAGGGTGGCCGCCACCGTCCCGCCAATGACGAGCTTCTTGCGACGGCCGTCCATGGTTTCGAACGTCTTTTTCAGTCCATCGATCATGCCCGGACCTTTCTCCGGAGTGGGATGAGCCTTGGCCTTGCCGTCGAGCACATCGTCGATGGAGGGAAATTCCGGTGCCTTGGATTTGGCCGATTGCGCCTGAGTCTTGGCCGCTTTCGGCGTCGATTGGTCGGAATCCACGGGAGTCTCCACCTCGTTCTCCCTGCCCCGGGGCATGAGTCCGAGAATTCTTGCCATGCCCATGTCTTCAGGTCCGCCTTCCTCGAAATCCCCCTCTTCGGTTTCCACATCGAGCGGCGGTGCCGAGGGTTCGCCGGAGTTTTTCTGGAACGGCGATTTGCCCATCACGGGGACTGAAACGACCTCGGGTGTGACCGGGGGCGGTATTTCGGAAGCCGTTGAGGCGTCCTTTTCTTCCGTCTCACGCTCCTTTTCCTGTCGGGCGATGGAGGCGGCCGCGACCCGGGCACGCGCGGAAATGAATTCGCCCGGATCACCAGGAATGGCCTTTTCGTCGGACTCCTGACCGTCGACTTCGCTGGCGATCAATTCGCCAATACTCGAGGCGGAAATGTCGGCGTTCGACGCGAGGACCCCTTCGGCTTCGAATTTCGGTGGGTTCTCTTCGTTTTTCGATGACTGGGGCAATCGATCAGACAGAGAAGCGATTTTCGATTCCTCGAAATCTGGTGCTTCGGGCGCCTCGACCTTCTCCATCTCCGCCGCGCCGTCATCCAGAGGCGCGAACGGCTTCATCGTTTCACCCGTGATCGGAGAAACGATCGCTTTTGCCTGAACGCTGCCGGAATCGGTGTCGGCAATCTGGGGCAGACGGATTTGCTGACCGGGAGCGGCGGCCCGATCTCCCGGGCGCGGGGGCTCGCCCTCGCCGAAAGCCTGCATGTTGAGCATCGGCGGAGCGCCAAAATCACCGGAAGCCGGAAACGATAGCATCGGCTCATCGTCCTTCGCGAAATCATCTTGGGGCGCCTGAGTCGGCGCGGTTTCCGGCAAGGGAGGCGCGCTGGAAGAACTGGCGGCGGTCGAAGCGGGCGAATGGCTTTCCGCCACGGGAGCGCCCCCCAGAAAACGGGGCAACTGCGCGATCGGCGGCGGCAAATCCTCCTCCTCTTCGGCCATCGGAGGCGGCACGTCTTCCGACGTCCCCCCGATCAGAGTATCTTCGGAAACAGTCTCCTCCTTGTCTTCCGCCATTGGCGGCGGCGTTTCGGTTTCGGGGGAGGTCTCGGCAAAATCTTCCGTCGCGGCGGCGGCGGCGGCCGTCCGCTTCAGTTGGGGTGCCAGCCACGGAGTCGCCGCGATGGCATCGTTCTCGATCGCGGCCGGCTCGGGCTTCCGTGCGGGCATCTCGTTGGACGAACCCCAGAGATCGGAAGGCGGAGCTTGGGCAGGGTCCTCCACCCTCGGGATCTTTTTCTCCCTGGGGGGAACCCTCAGAGACAGACCGCCGGAGTTTTCGGCATCTCCCGGGCTCTCCTGGGCCAGCGGCGCGCCTTCGCGAAGTCGTGACGACCGAAGCATCACCGGAATCGATTCCTCGATTGCTTCGGGATTCTTTGTCGCCTCCTCATCGTCCAACGGCGGCGGTCCCACTGCGGCATCGCCCGTCGGCGGCAGCGGCTTCGTCCACGGATCTGCTCCGGCGGTCGCTTTTTCGGAGGAATCTTCCGCTTTTGACGACACCGGGTCGGGCTTTTTCCACGGATCCTCGACCAGCGGTGGCGCTTCATCGGCCACGCCCGAGGCGGGTGGCGTTTTCACGATTCCGATGAGGGAATCCAGACCACCGGCGCTTTCCAGAGAACTCCATTTCGGAAACGGTCCGGGAGCCGGCGGTGGGGTCGTGTCAGTTTCCGCAGACTCGGAAGCACTCCCGAACATTTCATCCAGATCGGTCTCTGGATCGACCATGGCCCGCGGTGCTTCACGAGGCGAATTGGGCTCGGAACCATCGGGAACACGTTCGTCCTTGGTGAGCAGCCACTCAAAATCGTGCTCCCGCGAACCTTTCTCTTCGTCCTCGGCCGAGACCGGCTCGGACTGAGGAACCATCTCCGCGGGCGTTTCCTGTTCCCGTTCCTCCGGGGCGACTTCTTTCGCCACCGGCTCGACCGGTTTCGATTTTTTCTGCCACGGCCAGAAGCCTCCCGAAGCGGGTGGCTCCTCGGGCAGATCATCGAGTGAAGCTACCTCCTCATCCGCTCCGGCATCAATCTTCGTCTCCTCTTCAAGAACCGGCGGCGCCTCATCCAATTCTTTCACCGAAGGGGCCGTTTCCTCGAATGGCTTTTCTTCGGCCCCGGTTTCAGGCACCTCTTCGACCTTCGCCGGCACGGGCTCGGGTTGGCGTGAAATCGAGCGCTTGAGGTCGATGGGTGGTCGAGCAAAAGTCTTTGGTGCCGTCGAAGCGGCGAGCCCGGGTTCCGTCTGAATTTCCGAATCCGGCTCGACGGCCTCCTCGGAAACCGGAGTTTTGGGACCCGGATTCGACACCACTCCGGGAAAAGCCATGCCCGCAACGCCACCGCTCAGGAAACTGGGAGGTCGGGCAACGGTTTTTTTCGGCTCTTCTTCCGCCGCCGACACTTCCAGATCAGAAGCGAGTGGCGAATCCGGAGACTCCGGTGCTTCATTGCCGACTCCGCTGAAGGGGGTTGCGACCTCGTCGTCGCCGCCATCCGTTTCCCCTTCCGATTCCGCTTTGTTCCCGCCGCTGATGGGACGCAGGTCGCGCTTGGGAGGTTCGACCCGGGTGCGTCGGCGCCTCAGGGACTGATAACCATTTTTCCGGCCCGAAGCGGGATCCTCGTGGTGCGCGGCCGTTTGACCGCCGGATTCCTGGGGAGACACACTCTGCTGGGGCGCGACAATCGTCGCGCCGCATTTGGGGCAGGGACCGGTCACGCCGGCCAACCTCGCAGGAACCTGCAGGTGGGCAGCGCAACTCGGGCAGTCGAATGATATTTTTCCTTCGATTGTCGCCGACATCGTGTCTGATGATGTGATTTACGGCCGAATCACTCTGGGCTCTTGGCCGACTTGGTTTCGCAGTTGGTTAATCCCCCGAAATTTCCAACATATGCGAAATAAATTTGCGAAAATATTGATGAAACTCCATAAACCCTAACATTTTTTTTCTCATACGCAAGAGGACGAGCCATCATCTGACAGCAATTTTTTGACCACCTTCATTGCGTGATCGCTTTCCTCTTAACGAGCCGAACCCGAAAGTGGTAGCTTCCGCCCACCATGAATCGGCGAAATCTTTTGAAAAAATCCTCGCTCGGCCTGCTCGCGGTCGGCGCCTCTCCCCTTCCTCTCGTCGCTCCCACCGCTTCCGCGGCGGGAGAATTTAGCGGAATCATCCGAAAGGCGATCAAGTTTCGCGACGTCAACGAACCCGATCTCAGTATCGGGGACCGGTTCAAACTGGTGAAGGATCTCGGCTTCGACGGCACCGAATTGCGCACGGAAGACAAGGACAACGGGGCTGAATTCCGCAAGGCCATCGAAAAATCCGGGCTGCCGGTGCACGGCATCGTGAATTCATCGAACCCCGATCTCACGGGCGCGGTCGAGTTCGCCGCCAGCGTGGGCGGAAGCAGCGTCCTCTACGTGGCCCGCTATGATCGTACCCGCCCCCTGATGGAGAGTTGGAACGAGACGCAGGACATCATTCGCCAAGGCCTGCCAGCCGCCGAAAAACACCAGGTGAAAATCCTGGTCGAGAACGTCTGGGCAGGCTTCCTGATCAGCGCCCTCGATACGGTCCGCTACGTTGACGAAATCAATCATCCCTGGTTCGGCAGCTATTTCGATGTGGGCAACAACGTCCGCTGGGGCGTGCCGCAGCACTGGATTGAACTCTTGGGACCCCGCATCGGAAGGCTCGACATCAAGGAATGGGATGAGCGAAAGCACCGCTCCGAAGGATTGGCCAAGGGCTTCAGTTCACCGATCGGCGAAGGCACCATCGAATGGGACCAGGTCCGCGCCGCGTTGAAAAAGATCAATTACCAAGGCTGGGCCACCGCAGAAGTTGGGTCCGGCGACCGGGCGCGTCTCGCCGACATCGCCGCGCGGATGGACAAGGTGCTCGGGCTCGCCTGAGTTCGGGCAACACCCAACCGGGTGTGATCGCTGATCGAACAGGGTAAGGTGGGACGTTTTTCCGCCCATCGCGGCGTTGACTTTGGCCCGGAAACGAAGCGTGATAGGGGGAAACCTCTTCCTTCTCTTCCATGAAACTCCCTACCAGCCTCCGTGTCGCAGCCGCCATTTTCGCGACGTTCGCCCTCACCTCGCTCGCGGCTCATGCCGAATTGAAACTCCATCCGCTCTTCACCGATCACGGCGTCCTCCAGCAGGAACTGCCCGTGCCGGTCTGGGGCTGGCATGAACCCGGCGCCAAGATCACGGTCGAATTTGCCGGACAGAAAAAGGAGGCGACGGTCGAGGACGGCGGCTCCTGGATGGTCATCCTGGATCCCCTGAAAGCCAGTGCCAAGCCGGCCGAACTCACCGTGAAAAGCGGTGAGGCGACTTTGACGGTGTCCGATCTGCTGGTGGGCGAAGTCTGGCTCTGCTCGGGCCAGTCGAACATGGGACTGGCGGTCGGCAGCTCCCTCAACGCCGATGCCATGGCCGAAGAAGCCACCCAACGCAAGCTGCTCAATCTCCGCCTTTTCAAGGTACCCGTCGACGGAGCCGACGAACGGCGCGACACGGTCAACGCCAAGTGGGACGAATGCACCGGCGCCACCGTTCTCCGGTTTTCGGCGGCCGGATTCTATTTCGGCCGTGCCCTGATGAAGGAACGCGAAGTTCCGGTCGGTCTGATCCAGAGCGCCAACGGCGGCACCAACGCCTTTTCCTGGATCAACACCGAGACGTTGAATGATGATCCCGCAGCCGAGGTGACCCGCGAATACTGGAAGGCGACCGTCGCCAATCATCCGAAAGCCATGGAGGCCTACGAAAAGGCGCTCGCCAATTGGAAAGCCAAGGTGAAAGCCGCCAAGGAAGCCGGCGAACCCACGCCCGCCGGACGAGCCCCTCGCGAACCTCTGGGTCCCACCCACGTGAAGCGCCCCGCCGGTCATTACAATGCGATGATCGCTCCTCTGGAGCCCTGCGCGATCCGCGGCGTCATCTGGTACCAGGGGGAAGCCAATTCGCGGCCACCCTTCGCCCCTCAGTATCGCGATTTGATGTTTGCCCTGGTCGAGGACTGGCGAGCGGACTGGGCGGCCGGCGCTCCGGAACTGGAACGACGCGACTTCCCCTTCTACCTGGTTCAGCTGCCGAATTTCGGTGGCGGCCACGAACAGGGCTGGCCGGTCATCCGCGAACAGATGCTGAAATTCTGGCAGGAAGGGAAAAACACCGGGATGGTCGTGGCGATCGACGTCGGTGACCCGGGCGACATTCACCCGAAAAACAAGAAACCCGTCGGTGAGCGCCTGGCCCGATTCGCCCGCGCCCAGGCCTACGGCGAGGACATTGTCTACAGCGGCCCGGTCTTCGACTCCCTCACCATCGAGGGCGGCAAGGCCGTGCTGAAGTTCAAACATGCCGGTGGCGGCCTGA
Organism: Verrucomicrobiia bacterium; assembly: GCA_020439945.1. Lineage (GTDB taxonomy): Bacteria > Verrucomicrobiota > Verrucomicrobiia > Verrucomicrobiales > DEV007 > JAEUHH01. Next base: position 13,874 of record JAGRPB010000045.1, on the reverse strand, counting down.
AATCGACCGACAACCAGCCGCTCCGCCATTTCACCATCGCCGGGGCCGACAGCGTCTTCGTGAAGGCCGATGCGGAAATCGTCGGCGACACCGTGGTCGTCAGCAGCCCCGACGTGCCCGACCCGCGGGCGGTCCGCTACGCCTGGTCGAACAATCCGGAAAACATCAATTTTGCCAACGACGCCGGCCTCCCGGCCACGCCCTTCCGCACCGACAGCTGGGAGATCACGTTCGAATAGCGATCGCCCGTCGGCACGGAGAGCGATTCGTGAGTCGGACTCGGCGACTCCTCATCCGCGACTGATTACTGATTACTGATTACTGATTACTGATTACTGATCACTGATCACTGATCACTGATCACCGGACTCACTCGTCCCATCGGCGAGACTCACTCCCGTGATACCCGCTTCGGCGCAGGCATTGAGAACATCGACCAGTCTCTGATGCGGGACGGCATCGTGCGGCGCCACGGTGACGAGAGCGTCGGATTTGGCATTCTGGGCGGCCTTGTTGAAACGATCGAGAACCGCGACCAGTTCCGGCATCGAGCGGGAATCGGGACCGTCGAGAATCTGTTCGTTCAACACCACGTTCCCATCGGCGCGAATTTGAATGCGCGCCTCATCCGGAATGTCGACCGCTTCCTCCTGAGCCACCTGTCCCGGCAGACCGATTGGAATATCTGTCTCTGGCCGAATCGGTTTCGCCGAAACCATGAAGAAGACCAGCAGCAGGAACACCATGTCGATCATGGGCCCCATCTGCATCTCAACCATCGAGGTCTTTCTCTTCTTCCGTCGTCTCATGAAAATCCTATTCCTATTCTTCGTCTTCTTCCTATTCCCTCTGATTCAACCCTGTTCACTCCAAGACCCAACCCTGTTGAATCCCCATCTGCCATCTTCGATCTCCCATCTTCCAATTTCATTTCTGATAAGTCCCGACAATCACATCGATCGCCCCGGCTTCCGCCGCCATGTCGATCACCTCGCGCACCGTTTTCGCCGGCGTGTTCTTGTCGGCGCGGAGATACACCTGCAGCGGCGGGAAATCCTTGAAGCGCTCCACCAGGTGCGCCTTCAGCTCCTCCTTCGTCGCCCGGCGATCGCCGATGTAGTAGTTCCCCTCGCCGTCGATATTCACGATGTCGCGCTCCGCCTTCTCCGGCGCCACGGCACTGATCGCGATCGGCAACTCGATCGGCACATTGATCTGCTGATCGGTCAGCTTCGAGGTCACCATGAAAAAGATGAGCAACAGAAAGGTCATGTCGATCATCGGAGTGATCTGGAAGCTTACCTCTCCGGCATCAGCTTTGCGGCGACGAGTCATTGGTCAGCGATGAGTTTTAAGTGGGGTAGGTGCGGAGAATTCGTGTCAATTCTTCAAATTCGTGGCCATTCGCGTTGAAGGAATTTGAGGAACACGAATGACCACGAATTTTACGAAATCACACGAATTGCTGTTCATTCTTCGGAGGTCTCCGCCGCGGCTTCCGCGGCCTGTTCCACCGCGCCTTCGAGCCGGATTTCTCCGCTGAGGATGTCGATGGCGAAGCTGGCGTGTTTTTGGATCGTGGTCATCACGCCGGCGAGTTTGTCGCGAAAAAAGAAGTAGAAGAACATCGCCGGAATCCCGACGATCAGACCACCGGCGGTGGTGCCCATGGCCTTCTTGATCCCGCCCGCGAGATCCTGCGGCTGAGCATTCCCGGCAGCAAGCTGGTCGAAACTCTCGATCATCCCCCAAACCGTTCCCAACAGGCCGATCATCGGCGCGAGCGTGGCGAAGACGTTCAGGTAGTTCACCCAGACCATCTGCTTGTGCTCTTCCTCGTCGAGCGATTCGGCGGCGGCTTCAACCATGCTGGCCTTGTTGGCGAGATCGCGATCAAAATTCACTTTCAGCAGCGCGGTCGAGATCACGTTCGAGTAGGAATTCGGATTCGACTGACAGAGTTGATAAGCCGTCCCCACATCCTTACTCGCCATGCAGCCATTGACCTGTTCGACGAGATTTTTCGGCGCCATCTTTTTCGGCGTGATCTGGATGAAGCTGTAAACCACCACGGCAATCGTCCCGATCGAGCAGACAAGCAACACATGCATGAACCAGCCGCCTTCCTTGTAGATATCGAAGGCTGATTTGCTCTGCACCTCCGCGGCTGGCGGCGGCGAGGCGGCGTCGGGTTCGTCCTGTGCCCGCAGACTCTGCAGGCCCGCCACGCACCACAGGGCGAGCGCGATCAGGAGGACGAGGTAGTCAGTTCGTTTCCGATTGAGATGTGGTTGCATTTTCGCTTTCAGGTTCGGTGAGAGTTTTCAGGGACGCTTGAGCATCGGCCAAGGCGGGTGTGTCGGGATAGAGAGCGACCACGTCGTTCAGGCAGGCTCGCGCCTCGTCGAGATTGCCGGCAAAGCGATGCGCCTCCGCGGCGGCGACCAGGCCACGCGCGGCGAGGGCTTCCTCGGTACCATGAAACAGATAGGGCCAGAGAAATTCATCGACGATGCCATGATACAGGCTCTCCCGCTCGGGCCTTACGGTATCGTCTTCTTCCCACTTGGGATTCTCTTCTTCGAGCTGCTTCAGTTTCTCGAAATCGGCCTGAGCGATGGCGTAGCGCGCTTCGATCAGCATCTCGGGATCCTCCGATTCCCTGGTCAGCTGACGCGCCTCGGAAATGGCCTCGTTGAGTCTTCCCAACTGAATCAGCGCTTTGAGCCGTCCGCTTTTTGCCCGCAGATGATGCTCGGCGTTCCAATCGCGATCGAGGATGCGATCGAACACCGCAATGGCGAAATCCCACTGATGCGACTCCGGCTCGGCCAGGAGCCGCTTTCCATAGAGCAGGCCAATCTCGCCAGCATTGGACTTCGGGCGATGCAAGTGACGCGATTTCTCGTCCCAGAGTTTTCGCAGATCCTCGACCGACGCGGATTCCGGTGCCTGCAAGGCTTCGGTCTCTCCGGGCAAAGGTCCGAATTCGATGAATTCCACCGCCTCCGGCGAAATCGTAGGTTCAGCGCTAGCGGTGCGGCCATTCCCGAGATCGATCGTCGTCTTGTAGGTCAGCACATTGTCGGTAATGGCAGTGATCTCGCAGCTGATGACCTTCCCGTCCTTCAGGTGCAAGACGTCCTCTCCGCGCGAAATAGTGGCGAGCGTAACGATGATGATGGCGCTGAAAAGGAAACGCTTCATGTGTCTCCTCCTTCCCCGATGATTTCGGGCGCTTTCGACTCGGGTTCCGGTGGATAGATGGCTTCCAGTTCCTTCACTTTGTCCGTTGCCGATCTCGCTTCTTCGAAGGTCTTCAGATCTTCGCGACCGGCCAGCTCGCGATAGACTTCCAGCGCTTCACGTCCCATTCCCAGGGACTCGAGCGTTTCGCCTCGCTGCGCGTAAGCTTTGGCATTTAACTCGCCGAATTTGCCGTAGGCGACGTAGACGCGCTCGAAATACGGCAACGCTTCCTTTTTCTCACCGGACTTGAGTTTCAGTTCGCCGAGCGTCAGCAGGGCTTCGGCTTTGCGCGATGCGCTCACGGTGTCGGAAGCGAGCACGGACTCCAGAGTCGCCATGGCCTCGGGACGGCGTCCTTTTTCGGCGAGCAAGCCTGCCTTGGCCAACTGGATCTCGCCGAGTCGAGTCGAAGCCGCGGTTTCCTTTTCAAACTTCTCGTAAAAGGCGATCGCATCGTCGATCTCGCCCTCGGATTCCGCAATCTGTCCGAGGCCGGCGTAGATCCGATCTTTTTGAATCGTCCTCGGATGCCAGCGACGTGTTTCGGTGTAGAGCTGCTTCGCCACGAGCAGGTTGCCCGCCTCACGCTGAGCATCGGCGCAATCAACGGTAACCATCGGATTGTGAACCTTTGGATCGACGAGTGGTGTCGTCGCCAACAGTGCTGCCTTGGCGCGTTCGGGATCGATCCTTTCCAGCACCTTGGCTCTTGCCCAAGCGCATCGCAGCGCCAGGGTGTCGCGCTTGCCCGACTCGGCGAGTTGACGCATTTCCTCGAGTTTCTTCAGCAAAGCCTCGCGACCGGCGTCGCCATCCGGCTGATACACTTTCGGCAGGGCCAGAAACAGGTCCTCCATCGAGGTTAGCTCGGGCCGATTGCCATGCATTACGATCGTGTCCCAGTAGCGGGCTCGGGCTCCCGCAAAATCCTCGTCCTTCGTTTCCAGCCAACCGAGCCAATAAACCGCCTCGGGCATGCGGCCGCTGTCGGGATACTGCTGAACGAAGCGCTCGAAATGTCGCTCCATCTCATCGAATTCCTCGGTCAGCTTGTAGGCCTTCCCGATCTTGAACCAGGCATCCTCGAAGAATCGCGTCGATTCAGGTCGAATCGCCTGGTAAACCTCGATGCCGCGATCGATCTCACCTTCGGCAAAGAGCGCGTCCCCCATCAGCAGGCGTGCTTCGTCGACCAGTTCGTCGCCAGCGTATTTCCCGATGAAATCCTCGAACATCGCGATCGAGTCCACGTATTCGCCCAGCGAGAAGGTGCAGACCGCGATCCGGAAAATCGCTTCCTTCCGATACTTCGGCGTGTCGTATTTCCCGAGGTAAGCCCGCAAATGCTCGCGCGCGCCCTCGTAGTCTTTCGCGAATGCCATCGCCTGGCCACTCCAGTAGTCGGCATCGTCGATCAGCGAGGAATCCGGATGTTTCTTCGCCAGTTGATCGAACTGGAACAGCGCTCCTTCGTTGTCATCCTGCTGCAGGTAGAGGAAGCCCTGCATGAAAATGGCCTTTGGCGCGACGGGGTCTTCGGGAAATTTTTCGACCAGATCACCGTAAGCCAGCTGCGCCTTGGCGAGTTGCTGATCCTCGCGCAGCGCCTCTGCCCGCAGGAACATCACCGTCGCCAAATGCTCGCCGTTGTCGCAGAATTTTTCCGCATAGAGCTCAGCCGCTCCAACCGCTTTCGGCCAGCGACGAATCTGCATCCAGCACTGGATCAATGCCAGGCTCGCCGAGTCGACCACCGGATCTGGCGGCATGGTTCGGAGCATGTCTTCCATCACCAAGGCGGACTCCCGATAGCGTTCCATGCCCTGGAAAGCGGTCGCCAGACGAAGGCGCAACGCCGAATCGAAGTTCTCGATCTTCTCGAAATTGGCGATCTCGCGATCAACCCGCTTCAGGAGACTCTTGAGCTGAAACACGATCGATTGCGCGTTCGGATTACCCTCGAAACGCGCGATCCGCGACTCGATGTCCGCTTTTCGCTCCCCTTGGATCTCCAGCAGGCGATCCCGCGTCGCAATGCGTTGCAGGCAGGCGATCGCGTCGAGCCAACGCTTTTCCTCCAGCAGTTTCGAGCCGAGTTGGAGTGCCAGTGTCTCGAAGCTGATCACCTGCGTCATGTCGCCGAGTCGCGGATACTGCACCCGCACCAGCGCCAGCGCACGATCGAGTTCGCCCGCCTCAATCAACGAATAGAGCTGCAAAACCACCGCCCGGCTGGCGGCTTCCGGTGCGGTGTCGGCAATCTTGGGAATCTGGTCGGAGAGGAAATCGGCCGCTTCCTTGGGAAATCCCTGCTGGAGATAAAGGGTCGCGAAAAGCACCAGCGCCTCGTAGCGTTTCACCGGCTGATGTGATTCGTCAGCCCAGTAGGCGCCGAAAGCATGCTGTGCCTCGACCAGTTGGTCCTGCGTCATCAGCGCGATGCCTTTCCAGAAACTCAGTTCGTCAGCCACCAGCGGATCGATCTCAGGATCGGCGAAGGCTTTCTCGATCCAGACCAGTGCTTCGTCGAACTTTTGCAGTCCGACTTTGCAGATGGCGATCATCGGGGTAAAAACCCGAACCGCTTGCTTGGCCTCTTCGGCAGCGCCGTATTCTTCGACAAAAGTCTGCAGCGCTTCCTCGGCGGTGGCGAAATCATTGGCGGCAAAGGCGGCGCGACCGCGCGCGATCAATTCCTGCGGTCCGGTGGTATCGACGCCCGGCTGCGGCGCGGCGGCGGGTTCATCCTGACCAAGCGACAGAGACACGACGCCAGCCAAGGCCAGAATTCCAGCCAAAACCCCTCTTCCCACCATCAGCCGAAAGCCGATGGCTCTGTTCGCGTCGTGATTCATTCAAATGGCCCAACAGGTGCCACGATCCCCTTCGACCGGTCATTCAAGACACTCTGCAGGACCGCGAAAAGAAAAATTTCCGTCACCTTTGGGAAGGCCAATTTCCGGCTGACGCAAAGTTCAGACCACCAGCCCCAGAATTTGTCCCAACGATGAATCTCATTCGCCCAACGTTCGCTGGCGCACCGACTCAAACAGGCAGACCGCCGTCGCATTGGAGACGTTGAGGCATTCCACCCCACCGAGCATCGGGATCCGCACCAGTTCGTTGCAGTTTTCCTCGGTCAGACGCCGAATCCCTTTTTCCTCCGAACCCATCGCAAAAGCGAGTGGACCCGTCAGGTCGCTTTCGTAAAGATCGGCCGTGGCCCGGTCCGACGTGCCGACGATGCGAATGCCGAAGTCTTCCCGCAATCGCTCCATGCAGCGAGCCAGGTTCGCCACCTGAACCACGGGCACGTTTTCCGCACCGCCGCAGGCGATCCGGACGACGGTTTCCGTGACAGGCGCCGATTGGTGACGCGGCGTGATGATTGCCGTCACACCCGCGCCGTCGGCGGTGCGCAGGCAGGCGCCGAGATTGTGCGGATCCTGCACGCCATCGAGAATGAGGAGCAGAATATCGGGAATCTCCTCCACCAGCCGATAGAGTTCGTCCTCGGAAAGGCGGGCGAGCGATTGTCCGAGTGGTCCGGAATGGCGGTTCGCCCGTCCCTGGGGAGCACCGCCACCACCGGACCGGCGTCGTTGGGGGCGCGGTCGAGCCATATTGGCGAAACGATGGAACGCTTCGCGCCGAATTTCATCGGAATTGTGAATCGCCCCCCGGAAAATACCGGTCGGCGCTCCCTTTTTCCCCTCAATCTTGCGAAAATACCGCTTCCCATGGGCAAAAACTGAGTCATGTTTCAGTTTATCTCACGGCGGCCCTCCACTCGGCGTCCGCCTTACCCACCCATTATGGCGAAGCAAGAAAAATCCGTAGAACTCGAAGGCACCATTCACACTGTCCTGCCCGGAACCATGTTCCGAGTCGAACTTGAGAACGGCCACCTCGTCCTGGCCCACATCTCGGGCAAGATGCGCAAGCGCTTCATCCGGCTCGTCGCCGGCGACCGTGTGAAATTGGAAATGTCCCCTTACGACACGGAGAAAGCTCGCATCGTTTATCGTCTCGACTCCCGTCGTCCCGGCGGCCCAGGCGGCGGTCCTCGTGGCCCGCGTCGCGGCGGCGGAGGTGGCGGTCCTCGCCGTCGCTGATTTGGCGGAGGCGGCTTCGCCCGCCACTCCTACTCGATCTCGATTTCGTTGGGATCGAAATTCACCGGGGGAAACTTCATTTCCATCCCCCGCATCGCCGCGATGACGATCTGCGCGACCACCAGGTTGCGATACCACTTACGGTCGGCGGGAATCACGAACCACGGCGCGTGCTCGCTGCTGGTCTTGGTCAGCACGTCCTCGTAGGCTTCCATGAATTTCGGCCAAAGGGCGCGATCGTCCAGGTCGCCCGGGTTGAACTTCCAGTGCTTCGCCGGTTCGTCGAGCCGTGCCTGAAGCCGTTCCTTCTGTTCCCCGTTCGAGATGTGGAGAAAGATTTTCACGATCGTGGTGCCTTCATCGACGAGCATCTTTTCGAAGTTCACGATGTGTTCGTAGCGTTTCGACCACACCGATTCAGGGAGAATCTCCCGCACCCGCACCGCAAGAATGTCTTCGTAGTGGCTGCGGTTGAAAATCACGCACTCTCCTTTTTTCGGCACCTGCGAATGAATTCGCCAGAGGTAATCCCTCGCCAGTTCGTTCTCGGTCGGCTTTTTGAAACTCGCCACCCGAACGCCCTGCGGATCCATCTCGCGAAACACGTAGCGGATCGTCCCGTCCTTGCCGCCGGAATCCATCGCCTGCAGCACGATCAGCAGCTTCTGTTTTCCCTCGGCATAGAGCAGTTCCTGCAGTTCACCGATCTCGTTCGCCAGTTCCTTGAAAAGCTCTTTGCCGTGTTGTTTTCCGACCGGAAACAGCGAATCGTCGCGAGTATCGATCGAGGCCAGCTTGGCTTTCGAGCCCGGTTTCACGCAACAGGGATGCTGAACGATTGGCATGTTTTTTTTCGGGAGCATGCCTCTACCCTACGTCGCGGTGTCGCCGACGTTCAAGCCTTCGCACCACGTCTCCGGCCGATTTTCACCAGCAACGCCAGCCCATAGACGATCGCCGCGAAGATCACCACCACCGGCCCGGTCGGCGTCTGCGTCGGATAGCTGAAAGCCAGGCCGCCCGTGGTGAAAATCATGCAGAGCACCGCCGCGATCGCCATGATCATCCAGAGTCGGCGACTGAAACGAGCCGCTGTCGCCGCCGGCAGAACGATCAACGCGATCGCCAGGATGATTCCGGTCAGTCGCACCAGCAGCACCACACTCAACCCGATCAGGCACAACAACAGCAGATAGTAGAACGATGCCGCCACGCCGCGCAGGTGGACGAATTCCTCATCGAAACACACCGCCACCAGCTTGTGATAATTCAGCGCCGTGACGACTACCACGATCGCACCGAGCACCGCCGTGATGGTCAGGTCCAACTTCGAAGTCAGGAGAATATTGCCGAAAATGAAGCTCTCCGGATTCACCGCCGGCCCCGGCGCGAAGTAGATGAACAGCACGCCCGCCGCCATTCCCGTGGCCCAGATCGCGCCGATGATGGTGTCCTCGCGTTCCTTCGCCTGCAGACTCACCGCGCCGATCACGAGTGCCGACGCCACCGCCGCCACGATCGAACCGAGCAAGGGCGTGCACCATTCCCACTGGAAAGAGCGGCTGAGAAATATCGATGCGCCGATGCCGCCGAGAATGCTATGGGAAATCGCCGCCGCGATGTAGCTGATGCGACGCGTCACCACGAAGCCTCCGACAATCCCGAACGTCACGCTGGCGATCAGGCCCGCGATCAGTGCATAGCGAACCAAGGCCGTGGTCGGACTCGCCACCGCATCAAAAAATTCGCCCAGGCCTTTGAGAAATTCAGTCATGCTTGCAGGCCGAATGATCGCCGTGTTGATGACGGGTTTTCCGATCGTGTTCGAGGCGATGTTCGCCCGAGAAGATTTCGCGGAGCAGCTCGCCGTGAAGATCGCCCACGGCGTGACGGTGAACGCGATGATTCACACAAAGCACCGAGTCCCCGAGTCGGCTGATCAGGTCGATATCGTGCGTTACCAGCATGATCGTGGCTCGCTCGCGCAGGTGATCCAACGAATCGAGGAACTGCGCTTCGACCGTCAGATCCACGTTCGCCGTCGGCTCGTCGAGCAGCAACAAATCCGCGCCCGTCGCCAACGCGCGAGCGATCAGGACGCGCTGTCTTTGTCCCCCGGAAAGGTTCGAAAACGGTGTCGTCTCCTCCCGCTCAAGCCCGACTTCCGCCAGCGCGGCGCGAGCCGCCTCTTTGCATTCCTTCGAGTAAAAACCGAAACGCACCCGGTCGAGTCGCCCCATCAGAACGATGTCCCGCGCGTTGACCGGAAACAGCGGATCGTATCGCATCGCCTGTGGCACATAACCGATCAGACGAGAGCCATCATCCGGCGATTCTCCGAAAACTTCGATCTTTCCTTTTCGAGGTTCCAGCAACCCCAGCGCCAACCGCAGCAGCGTCGTCTTTCCGCCACCGTTGGGACCGATCACACAAGTCGAGGCTCCCCGCTCGACCGAGAACGAAACATCTTCCAGCACCGAAGTGGCGCCGTAGCGAAACGAAACGTGATCAAACTTGATAGCGGGGGCAGACATCAAAAACTCCGGGGACCAAACAGGGTCAAGTCCGCGACCCAACCCTCTTGAATCGAATCTGACCCCGGCTCCGGATAATGCAAGTTTGTTGCAATCACCTCAATGTGACACCGGCATCCCTGCCGGTGATTCCATAGAGCCGGCGGAGCCGGGAATTTCATCCAGAGCTCCGGCAGGGATGCCGATGTCACACTGTGCCAAACACTCAGAATGTCGCTTTCCAGCGGGCGAATTCGTCCTCCAGTTCTTGCAGCCGTTTCGGCTCCTTTTTCGCCATGTTTCGTCGTTCCGAGAGATCCTCCGCGAGATTGAACAACATCCAAGGTTGATCCGGTTTTTCGCGCAGAATCTTCCAGTCGCCCGATCGCAGGGCCGCCTGTTTGCCATACTGAAAAAACAGGGAGCCGTGAGGTGAATCACTCGAGGTTCCCGACAGAATTGGCAGCGGATCTTTTCCATCGAAAACGCGACCTCCAGGCAAGGTCGCTCCGGAAATCGCCACTGCGGCCGGCAACAAATCGGGCGACCACAGCGGCGCATCGATCACGGAACCCGCTTCGATTTTTCCCGGCCATCGCGCCATAGCCGCCACTCGTATGCCGCCTTCCCAGCAGGTCACCCCGCCGTCGCGCAGCGGATCGTTGTTGCCCACGTCGAGGCCTTCGCGATTCAGCAAAAACGCGCCGTTGTCCGACATGAAAAAGACAAAAGTCCGTTCTGACTGATTTACTTTTTCCAGCGCCGCCAAAACGCGCCCGATCGCCTCGTCCAGGGCCCAGACGACCGCTCGATAGCGTTTCGCCGGATCGGCTTCGTCCGGCGACAGCCCCACCGCTTCAAAAGCCCGATCCGGCGCTTGCCAGGTATTCGGTTCGCCCTTGGGACGATTTTTCGGATTCGGAAAATGCGGCGCATTGAATGGCAGGTAGCAGAACCACGGCACGCCCTCGTTCGACTTTCGCTCGATGAAGTCGATCGCCGCATCGGCGAAAAGATCGGTCGCGTATTCGCCGGTTCGAACCACCGGCTCGATGTCGCGATAGAGATCCGGCTTCCCATTATAGTTATGGGTGAAGTAATTGATGTTGCCAGAGGCGAAACCGAAAAACTCGTCGAAGCCGCGCTCGGTCGGACGCGATCCCTCGGCGAATCCGATATTCCATTTTCCAAAACAACCCGTGGCGTAGGTAGTCGGCGCTTCCTTGAGGAATTCGGGGATCAATTTCTCCTCGTGACGCAATCCGATTCCCCAGTTACCCGCGATTCCCGGTAGCTGATTGGTCAGTCCGTGACGCTCGGGAATCCGTCCTGTGAGCAGACACGCCCGCGACACCGTGCAAGTCGGCGAAGCGGTATAGAAACTCGTGAGCCGCGCGCCTTCCGCTGCCAGTCGATTCAGATTGGGCGTCGGGATGAGCGACTCGGGTCGATAGCATTTCAGATCGCCGTAGCCGAGATTGTCCGCCGTGATGAGGAGGATGTTCGCAGGCGGCTCACCGGCATATACGCCGATGACGAACGCGAAAAAGAGCAAACAAATCCAGCGGACGACTGACATGAGAGAATGATGGGTCCGAAAGCGCCAAATCCGAGCGAAAAACGCAACGCGACCGCGCGAGCTTCGGAGGGGCGATTCGCAGTCGCCCGAAGTCGATCGGAATCAGGGCCAGCCGGGCGATTGCAAATCGCCCCTCCCCTATCGCCGGCGTTTCCTAGCTTGCCTGAGCGGCCCGAAAATCACTTCGGCCCCGTCCGTTTTCACCTGGCAAACGAACGCCATCAGTTCGCCCAGACGACCCGACGGAAAACCGTCCTGTCGATCTGGAAACCACTGCAAATACTCGAGCGGTAGATCATAGAGATAGCGATTCTTGTAGCGTCCAAAAGGCATCCGCCATGTCGCCAGATCTGCGAGGTAATCAGCTAGATCTGCCCGCATATCTTCGGGCCGGAAACCGTGGTGGTCGGAATCGCTCATGAAGCCGGGAATTCGTGCACACAAACTGCCAGGACCCGGCCCTTCTCATCGAAGCGAACGCCCTCTTCATCAAGCATCCGGCGTTTCCGTCGGAGTTCCTCGCCTTCGCGATGACCGGCAAATCCCCCCAAGGTCAAATCCCCCGCCACCACCCGATGGCAGGGAACTTCCGGCGCGAACGGATTCCGCCGCAGCGCCTGCCCGATGGCCTGCGAGGAACCGCAGTTCAGAGCCTTTCCGAGCCGGCCGTAGGTTGTGACTTTGCCCTTCGGAATGCGTCGCGTCGCCTCGTAGACGCGCGTCTCGAAAGCTGTCGGTGGTCGGCCGGGATCACTCATGGGATTGAATTTGAGATTCGGCCGGTCCGATTGGGGTTTCAAGGCGGATTCATGACACCTGATTTTCTGGCGCCCGGGAAAATGCGGCTTATTCTCGGGCCGGTGATCGATCTCCTCCAGCCGCTGATGCCGGGCCTCAACCTCCCGGTCATCTGTGTCTTCCTGCTCATCATCGGGGTGGCCGTCGCGTTTTTACGCGAGTGGGGCAGCCCCGATGTCGTGGCGTTGTCGGCACTCGGCGCGATCATCCTGCTCGGTCTCCTGCCGATTTCGGATCGCATTGAGGACGGAAGCATCGTCGAGCGCGGGCTCCTGAGCGTCTTCAGTAACGGCGCGCCGATCACGGTGGCGGCGATGTTCATTCTCAGCACCGGACTGGAGCGATCAGGTGCGATCGATGCGATGGGCAAGTTCTTCACCCGCATCGCCGGAAAGACCGAGTTGCAAGTGCTGTTGGTGCTGATGTTCCTGGCCGCGATTCTGTCGGCTTTCGTCAACAACACGCCCATCGTCGTCGTGTTTCTCCCCATCGTGCTGGCACACGCGAGAGCCACTGGGCTACGAGCGTCGAAGCTGCTGATTCCCCTCTCCTTCGCGTCCATCCTCGGCGGCACCTGCACGCTGACGGGCACCTCGACCAATCTGATCGTCGATGGCGTGGCCCAGGAGTTTGGCCAGACACCCTTCACCATGTTCGAGCTGACCAAGCTTGGCGTGGTCTATGCGGTTATCGGCTTCATCTACCTCGCCACCCTTGGACGAAAACTGCTGCCCGATCGCAGTTCGCTGGCGGAATTGCTCACCCCGCAGCCCGACCGCGACTTCCTGACCCAGTTCGTCGTGGAAAAGAACTCTTCGCTGATCGGAAAACCGCTCACGGAGACGCTCTTGAAAGAATTTCCGGGTACCAATGTGCTCGAAGTACGTCGACGAGGTCGCTCGATGAACACACCGCTCGACGAGCTGGAGATTCGCGAAATGGACCGTCTCCTCCTGACACTGCACGGCTCCAGCATCAAGCAACTGAACGAAAGCGAAAACGTCCGCTTCCTGGCCCAGGCTCATTTGCGCGAACTCGAAACACGCGAATTGAAGATGATCGAAGGCATCATCGGACCGCGATCGAATCACATCGGCAAGACGCTCCGTGAGATCGGGTTCCGCCGAAACTACGGCGTCAACGTACTCGCCATTCACCGCCAGGGCGTGAACTTGAAAAGCGAGTTCGACCAGGTGCGCCTGGCATTCGGCGATACTTTGCTGATGGAAGGTCCGGCGGAGTTCATCAATCGTCTCCAGCAGACAAGAGACTTCGTCACCATTACCGAGCCAAAAGAGGTCTCCATCGTTCCCGGAAAACTCCGCGTCGGCGCCGCCATCGTGGCCGCCTTCATACTTGGCGCGTCGTTTCAGATTCTGCCTATCCCCGCGCTCGCCCTGCTCGCCGCGCTGGCGATGATTCTGTTTCGCTGCGTGACCGCGCAGCAGGCCTACGAAGCCGTGCAGTGGAATATCGTGTTTCTCATTTTCGGCATGTTGGCGCTCGGGCTGGCGATGGATCAAACCGGCGCCGCCAAACTGCTCGTCGGCGGCATCATGCACCTGTTCGGCGGCTTCTCTCCCTTCATCGTGCTCGCCGTGGTTTACCTGCTGAGCTCCA